>DAIUFH010000004.1:0-62194 GCA_036844705.1 Tissierella sp. | reverse complement strand
GTGGGTTATATAATGTTTGTCCCATCTGGCTCGGGTATTCCGAGAGACTATTTTAATACAAGGAGGAATAAATATGAATAAGGAAGTAGATGCAAGGGGAGTAGAATGTCCAAAGCCTGTGATAATGACTAAGAAAGAATTGGATAACTTAAGTGATGGGATGGTCACAACCATAGTTGATAATGAGGTTGCAAAGGAGAATGTATCAAAATTAGCTTCAAGTATGGGTTTGGAATTTACTGTTGAGAGCGAAAAAGAAAATGAATATCGAATAAAAATTGTGAAGGGAAAGATATCTACAAAGGAATCTGAAGTAAAGAATGAATTATTGAGTCAGTCAACTATAGCAATAGGATCGGATAAGATGGGTTCAGGTACTGATGAATTAGGAAATATATTGATGAAAAGCTTTATATATACAGTCAAGGAAACTACACCATATCCGACCAATATATTGTTTTATAATTCTGGGGTTTATTTAACCTGTGAAGGCAGTCCAGTAATAGATGATTTGAAAGCTTTAGTAGAGCAGGGGGTAGAAATAAATTCATGTGGCACTTGCCTAGATTATTACAATTTAAAGGATAAGCTTTTAGTAGGCGGTATCTCAAATATGTATAATATATATGAAAAAATGAAAAATGCTAATACGATTAACATAAGATAGGAGAAGAAATGAAAAAGGAAGAGTACGGTATTATCACTTTTAATTCAACACATCATGCAATAAGTGGTGAAAAAGTATTTAAAAACAATGAAATACCTTTTAAGACTATTCCAACACCTAGGGAAATTACCTTAAGCTGTGGTTTGTCAATATTATTTAGTATTGAAGATATAGAAAAGGTGAAAGAGCTTCATGCAGATGAGGTGCTTTCAATAAAGGGTGTATATAGATATACTTTAGAAGGTAAAAATAGAGACATTTCGGAAATTAAATGGTGATTATATGGATAACATGATGCAAATTTACGATGATTTAAAGTACCTTTTTATTGATGAATTTGGTAAATTAAATCTATTAGGTAAATTTATAAAGATAATATTGATATTTATTGTTATAAAAATGATGATAAGGTTCATAAGTAAACTTATTAATAAGGCATTAGAAAGCAAAAGGATTTCTAATATATATAGCAGTGATAGAAGAGCTGTTACCCTTAGTAAGATAATGGAAAAAATAATCAAGTTTATCTTGTATTTTATTGGTGTTGTTATAGCATTAGAAGAATTTAATATAAATACATCCTCTATACTAGCTACTGCTGGAATTGGAGGCGTTGCCATAGGCTTTGGTGCTCAGTCATTAGTTAAGGATATAATAACAGGTTTCTTTATATTACTGGAAGACCAATATTCTGTAGGCGATTTGGTTAGGATAGATGAACTTGAAGGAGTAGTTGAAGAATTGGGACTTAGGGTCACAAAACTTAGGGCTTTTAATGGAGAGCTGCATATTATTCCAAATAGCTCCATACAGGTGATTACAAATAGCAATAAAGGTGCTATGAGGTCTCTGGTACAGGTATCTATATCCTATAATGAAAATATAGATAGAGCTATAAAAGCTTTGGAGGAAGTATGTGCAGATATTAAAAAAAGTAATGACAATATAGAAGATGGACCTACGGTATTAGGGGTTACGGATTTGGGAGAATATCAAATTACCTTAACTATTGTTGCAAAGGTAAAGGCTGATACGCAATGGGCAGTTGAGAGAGAAATAAGAAAGAAGGTTAAGGAAAAGTTTGATAAGGAAAATATAGAGATACCTTACCCTAAGAGAATTATCATAGGAGGACAATAAATGATATTAAAATATGAAGTCGGGGATGTTATAACTCTTAAAAAAGGTCATCCATGTGGTGAAAACAAGTGGGAAATACTTAGAACCGGTGTTGATATAAAGCTAAAATGCTTAGGCTGTGATAGACAGATTTGGATACCAAGGATTGATTTTGAAAAAAGAGTACGAAGAATTTTAGTTGATGGAAAATGGATTAGTATTATTCATCATAAACAAGATGAAAATAAGGGTTAAGTATTTGACATATAAAAACATTTGAGCTAAAATAATATTAGCACTCGTAGACTGTGAGTGCTAATTATTATATTGGTGGGGAGTTGATACTATGGAAAAAAAGGAATTTAAAGCTGAATCCAAGAGGCTGCTTGATTTAATGATCAATTCAATTTATACGAATAAGGAGATTTTTTTAAGGGAACTTATATCAAACGCAAGTGATGCCATAGATAAAATATATTATAGGGCCCTTACTGACGATAATATTGTTTTTAATAAGAATGATTATTTTATTAAGATTAAATTAGACAAAGATAATAGGACTTTGACTGTATCAGATACAGGTATAGGTATGACAAAGGAAGAGTTAGAGGATAATCTAGGTATAATAGCCAATAGTGGTTCACATGCTTTTAAAAAGGACAATGAAGTTAAAGATGGGTTTGATATAATCGGTCAATTTGGAGTTGGATTTTACTCTGCATTTATGGTTGCAGATAAAGTCACAGTTATAAGTAAGGCTTTAGGCAGTGATGAAGCATACAAGTGGGAATCAACTGGTGCAGATGGTTATACAATCGAGGAAATTAATAAAGATAGTGTAGGCACAGATATTATACTTAAAATAAAAGTAAATAGTGAAGATGAAGACTATGATGAATATTTAGATAGTTACAATGTCAGATCTATTGTCAAGAAGTATTCCGACTTTATCAGATATCCTATAAAGATGGATATATCATCACGAAAGTTAAAAGAAGGTTCAGATTCTGAATATGAGGATGTAATAGAAGAAAAAGTAATAAATAGTATGATTCCTATATGGAGAAGAAACAAAAATGAATTGACTGATGATGATTATAAAAATTTCTATACTGAAAAGCATTTTGGTTTTGACGAACCATTAAAGCATATTCATA
Source organism: Tissierella sp. (assembly GCA_036844705.1). GTDB lineage: Bacteria > Bacillota > Clostridia > Tissierellales > Tissierellaceae > DAIUFH01. The sequence continues at coordinate 59,251 of DAIUFH010000004.1, read as the reverse complement.
TAAGTGTTGATGGAACAGTAAGATATAATGCTATACTATATATTCCAAGTAATATACCATATGATTTTTATACAAAGGAATATGAAAAGGGAATTGAGTTATATTCCAGCGGGGTATTGATCATGGAGAAATGTGCTGATTTATTACCTGATTATTTTGGATTTGTTAAAGGGGTAGTGGATTCAGAGGATTTGTCTTTAAATATCTCCAGAGAATTGTTACAGCATGATAGACAACTTAAATTAATTGCAAAAAAAATTAGAGAAAAAATTAAGGACGAGCTGTTTCATTTATTGAAAACTGATAGAGAGAGTTACGAAGGCTTCTTTAAGAATTTTGGGAAGCAGTTAAAGTATGGAGTATATCAGGAATTTGGTTCAAATAAAGAAATTTTACAGGATTTACTATTGTTTTATTCTTCAAATGATAAAAAGTACGTAACCCTTGAAGAATATGTTGATAGAATGAAAGAGGATCAAAAACATATTTATTATGCAAGTGGTGACTCCCTAGATAGAATTGATAAATTGCCACAGGTCGATTTTATTAGAGATAAAGGCTATGAAATACTGTATTTTGATGATGAAATAGATGAATTTGCAATAAAGGTCCTTCAAAGCTATAAGGATAAGGGATTTAAATCTGTTTCTAGTACAGATTTGGAAATAGAATCAGATGATAGTACTAAGGAAGATACACCTACAGAAGAAAACACTGAATTATTAAATGAAATGAAGGAAATTTTAAAGGATAAGGTAAAGGAAGTAAAAGTATCCAAAAAACTAAAAAATCATCCTGTATATTTAGCCAGTGAAGGGGAACTGTCTATAGAGATGGAGAAAGTTTTAAGTCAAATGCCTAATGGAGAGAATATAAAGGCACAAAAAGTTTTAGAACTAAATGCAGATCACCAGGTATTTGAAAGATTGAAATCTGCCTTTGCAAATAATAAGGAAAAATTGAAGCTATATACAAACTTATTATATAATCAAGCTTTGCTTATTGAAGGTCTTCCAATAGAGGATCCAGTAGAGTTCACAAATAATATCTGGGAATTACTATAGTCAACTAAAAATTAAAAAGTAAGGTAAACTTTAGAAACAGCCAATCAGGATAAACTGACTGGCTGTTTTTAAATATCTATGTTCTTGGTATGCAAATTTTTTGACCTATTTGAAGTGCATTTGGATTTACATTTGGATTAGCATGTTGTATAGCACTTACAGTTGTATTGTATCTTTCGGCAAGAACGAAAAAGGTATCTCCTGCTCTAATTGTATATTCAAATGATCCGGCTGGACAAGTAACTGGTGATGGTGTTGATGAGCAATTAACTCCTAAAGCAGTCCAAGTTAATACACCGACAAGTCCGTCTGGAGTCAAGCCATTATTTCTTTGGAAGTTTATAACAGCAGAATGTGTTTTAGCTCCGAATACTCCATCAATATTCCCTGGATCAAAGCCTGCATTTCTTAAGCGTGTTTGCAAGTCTCTAACAGCTTCTCCTGTACTTCCTTGCCTTAATAGAGGACATGTGTTGGTAGGTGGTGGAGTTGGTGTTGCATTAGGAACACAAATAACTTGACCGATATGCAATCTATTTGGATTAATACCTGGATTTGCAGCCAATAAAGTATCTAAGGAGATTCCATAAGTTCTTGCAATATTATAAAAGGTATCTCCAGATTTTATAGTATAAGGCATTCCATTTGGACAATTACCATTTGGCATTTTATTACCTCCCCTTTTAAATAATAATTATGCTTCTTTATAGTATATTCTAAAGAAAATGAATGGTTACAAATTGCTGGAACCACTAAGTCATTTCTGACTTAGTGGTTCTAAAATATTAGCAACGTCTTCCGCCAAACATATTGCTGTCACAGAATAGAATTACTAATAATAAGAAAAAGAATAGTAATGAATCATCTACACATTCATTTTCTCCACGTCTACCTAGAAATCCCATAATGACACCTCCGTATTTTTGTAGAGAAATATCTCTCATAATAAGTTATGCAAGAGTGACTATATTTGTTAAATAGTAAATTGATTAAATAATTAATAAATATGTTAAAATGAAAGAAACCTTTTTAATAATTTATAGTCTAATAAGTAAGGAGGGAAGCAAGTGGAGGAAAAGGAATTAATTAAGGAATTAAAAAAAGGTAAAGAAAGTGCCTATTATGAAATTGTAAATTTATATGGAAATAAACTTCTCAGATCTTGCTTCCTAATTATAAGGGATAAAAATGAAGCTGAAGATATTGTTCAGGAAACATTTATAAGGGTATTTAAGTATATAAAAACCTTCAGAGGTGACAGCTCCTTATATACCTGGGTATATAGGATATCTCAAAATGTAGCCAAGGACAGATTCAAAAACAAGATGGAAATTTGTCCTTATGAAAATGAGGAAGTAGATTATGAGAATCCTGAAGACATTATGATTTCAAATATTTACAGAGAATTGCTAAGGTCTGCATTAGATAGTTTAAGTTTCATAAACAAACAAGTACTTGTACTATTCTATTTTGATGGGTTTAGTATAAAAGAAATCAGTGAGATTTTGGGTGAAAAAGATAGCACTATAAAGAGTAGGCTGTTTAGAGGAAGACTGCTGTTGAAGGAAGCCTTAGAGAAAGGAGGATTCCATGGATAAGAGAGATTTACTTGGTAGCGAAATAAAAAATATATTCGATGAAGATGCAAATGATATTGAATTATCAGCTAAATTTATAGAAAGAGTTGTAAGATCAAGAGAAAAGACATGGAAAAATAAGCTGGATGACTTTTTAAATAAGGAGATAGAGATACCACTAGCCCCTGCTATAGTTGGGCTTGCAGCATTGTTAGCTATATCAATCCTACCTAAGGATATCCTTAAAAATCAGGAGATAAAGGTAATAAATATAGGCTCCTCCCAGGTATTTATAAAAGATTATAAGGATGTGAGCAAAAAATGAAGATTAAGATAAAGGTAAAGAGTTTAATAAAATTATCTATACTAGCTATGCTTATTATTCTCATAGTACTTCCTTATGCAACCCTTGAAATAGCTAAATATCTAGATAGGAAAGGCTCTGATAAGGCATTGGCCTTTTATGAAAGCTATTTAAATAAGCCAGTAAAGCTTCAGAATGATGAGGCATTATATAATTACGCTTTGAATTTAGCTGGTGAAACCGATAAATACACCATAATGATGATGGGATGGGGTGGAGGAGCAAATACGACCTTGGAAGGCTTAGAAAAAGCAAGCCTAGCTCTTGAAAAGATATTAAATAATAGCTCCTCTGAAGGCGCTTTTTATAGTAAGGCATATAGCAAAATCATGGATATATGCATAAATCTACAGGAGCCTGAAGAATTAATGAATTGGATTGAATGGGGAAAGAAAAATGCTGATGAAGAAATAAATTATGTAAGTAATCTATATAGAGCCTTTTATCATTATGCAAACAGGGATTATGATTTGGCAAATAAAGCATTAGAAGGCTACGACATTACTGATGAGGTAGTTGATAATAGATATTATACAATAAAAGGTGAAATAGCATTATTTAGTGAGGACTTTGAATCTGCAAAGAGATATTTTGAAATGAGTACTGACCTTAGTTCTGATTATACAGACAGTCTATTTGGCTCAAGATCATATATAGGCAGAAATTACTGGTACAGCGAATATGAAAGTACTCTAAAGGGGAATTACAAGGTACGAGGTAAGGTAGAATTCAATGGTAAGCCAATGCCTTTTGTAGAGGTCTATATACAGGATAATATCGGCTTTAGAACTGGCGGGAATGATCATATAGCCATAACAGATATAAATGGAGAATATGAAACTTTAGGAATCAGGTCTGGAACTTATCAGATTGGCATAGGACTTAGCAATTCCTTATTATATGACAAGGTATATCTAAGACCAAATTTAAGATCACTAAATCTAAATAGTGATATGGTATTTGATTATAGCTTTAACTCACCCATTAAGGTAATTAATCCTAAACCCGGTACTGTTATAAAGGATGAAAAATTCATAGTTGAATGGGATAATGTTTCTGGTGCAGATTATTATACAGTGGAAATTACTACTATAAAACGAAATGAAAATGGCGCTACATCGACCTTTAGAACTCCTATTATAGATGAAAATGGGGATTATAGGATTAAAAAGAATACTGCTGAATTTGATATTCAAAGAACTAGAAGCAATATAGGAGGATTATCATTTGATGGAGAAGAAATGATTTTGCAACCAATGGGTATTTTAGGGAACATCCTGCCTGGAGAAGAACACCCAATTGTAGTTAATGCCTATGATAAAAATGATAATTTAATAGGAAGCAGTCTACCTTTAAATAGTCTTTATGAGAATATCTCAAGTATAAAGGTAGAAGAACATTTAACACAGGGTGAAAGATTGATTCAAAATAGTAAATATGAGGAGGCTATCAATTATTATGAGGAACAGCTTCAAAAAGATCCTAATGATAAAGAAGCCTTAATGTATTTATCTAAGATATATATGATTGGTTGGAAAAAGGGTGAGCAAAATTTTGATAAGGCAATTGAATATTCAACAAAATATAAAGATCTTACAAATGATTATAACTTAAGTTTAAAGTCAATAGGCTTTATGGATCATGAATCAATGATTAATAATAAACCCTTTGCTGAAAATTTGTTTAAAGAAATTCCAGAAAGTGAGAGAGATGGTGATTACTATTATGAGCTTGGAAGGTTTTATATAAGCTTAGGTGAATTTGAGAAGTCTAGAGATGTTTATCTAGAATATATGAAACATGGTACATATATTCCAAATGCATTGCTATACTTGAATCTATACTTGAGAGATTATGATGGTGCTTTAAATATATTATCAGATTATAGATTTGACACAATAAGAATGAATAAAAATATATTAAATAGTTCAATTGTGAATTTAAAAGAAAAAAATATTGATGCAAATGATTATGAAGTTTTCAAGGCTTTTCTTGAGGCAATATTGCGTGGTAATATAGAGAAGACTGAAGGTAATAAGTTATATCAAAGCACTTTCAATAAGATTTCTAATACTGAGCTTAAGAATATTTTACGCGAAATTAGATTAGAAATGTACTGGGATATGGATTATTGATCTTTGGGTATATTAACTATATAAAATATAGAGGTGATATATGTGAATAAATTTAATTACTATAGTCCTACTAAAATAGTATTCGGGAAAGGCTCAGTTGGACAATTAGAAAAGCTTATTAGGGGAAAGTATAAGAGAATTTTACTTCATTTTGGTGGTGGAAGTATAAAGAAATCGGGTTTATATGATGAGATAATCAATGATTTAAATAGGCTGGAATGTGAGGTATTTGAATTAGCAGGCGTAGAACCAAATCCAAAGCTTAGCTTAGTTAGAAAAGGAGTAGAAATAACAAAAGAAAAAAATATTGACCTCATTTTGGCGGTGGGCGGGGGTAGTGTTATAGACTCTGCTAAGGCAATAGGAATAGGTGCAAAATATGATGGAGATGTATGGGATTTTTATGTGGGTAAGTCAAGGGTTAAGGATACTATACCAGTAGGTGTTGTTCTCACTCTCCCTGCTACAGGTAGTGAAACAAGTAGAGGATCAGTTATTACAAATGAAAACGGTCCATATAAATTATCTGTAAATGATGACATTTTAAGACCGGTATTTGCTATTATGGATCCAGTCTTAACTCTTACATTGCCAGATAAACAGACCTTTGCAGGTATTATGGATATACTTTCTCATATCTTTGAAAGATATTTTACCAATACAGAAAATGTTGATTTAACAGACCATTTATGTGAAGGAACTATGAAGAGTGTCATAAAAAATGCTTATATATTAAAAAAGGAGCCCAACAATCTTGCTGCAAGGGCTGAGATTATGCTTGCTGGTACAATTGCACATAACGGAATATTAGGGTTAGGAAGAGAAGAAGACTGGTCTAGCCATGATATCGGTCACGAATTAAGTGCTTTTTATGGAACAACTCATGGAAGGACCCTGGGTATTATATTTCCAGCATGGATGAAATATGTGTATAAAGAGAATATAGATAAGTTTATGCAATTTGCCACAAATGTATTTGATGTATCTGTTGTAAATAAATCTCCTGAGCAAATAGCATTAGAAGGAATTGATAGTCTTATAACCTTCTTAAAGGATATGGAGGTACCAACTTCATTCTCTGAAGAAGGATTACCAACTGATAAATTTGAAATAATGGCAGAAAAGGCTTCTAATGGTGGAACAATTGGAGGATTAAAGAAGTTAAATAGTAAAGATATCTTTAAAATATATAATTTAGCTAGATAGGTTTAATTAATGCAATTAAGGAGTAAATGATTTGTTCATTTGCTCCTTAGAAATACGGAGGTGTAATATGTATACATACGATTATTATAAAAGGTCCGCAGAATATATATTGGAGAAAATAGACTTTAAGCCAGAAATAGGGCTTGTCCTAGGCTCTGCCTTAGGGTCATTATCTGAAGAGATAGAGGATAAGGTAGTGATAGAATATAAGGACATACCAAATTTTTTAGTTTCAACGGTAAAGTCTCATGCAGGGAAATTAATATTGGGAAAATTAAGAGGGAAAAATATAGTATGCATGTCGGGAAGATTTCACTATTATGAGGGCTATGATTTTGAACAATTATCTATACCTATAAGAGTGTTTAAATTGCTTGGAGTACACACTGTAATATTAACTAATGCAGCTGGGGCGATAAATACTGAATATATGCCAGGAGATATAATGATAATTAAGGACCATATCAAGCTTACTGGGGCCAGTCCTGCAAGAGGAACAAATATAGAGGAATTAGGTCCAAGGTTCTTTGATGTATCGGATATGTATACGAAGGAATTAAGAAACTTGACTAAGGTATGTGCAAGTGAGTTGGATATAGAGCTTAAAGAAGGTGTCTATTTCTTTGCAACTGGACCACAGTTTGAAACCCCAGCCGAGATAAGAGCCATGAGGATGTTAGGCGGTGATACTGTAGGAATGTCTACTGTAACTGAAGCCATTACAGCTGCGCATTGTGGTGTAAAGGTATTGGGGTTATCTTTAGTAACGAATATGGCAGCAGGAGTATTAGACCAACCTATAACATCTGAAGAGGTAGATGAGTCTGGAAGGCTTGCCTCAAGTAAACTTAAGAAATTGGTAAGGGGAATAATAAGCAGGATTTAGGAGGGAAATATGATTAGAGAAGATAAAGACTTAGCATTTATGCTACAGTATGAGAATGTTGCTTGGTATGAAAATGGACAAGTTAGGATTTTAGATAGAAGAATATATCCTAGAGAAGTAAAATTTGTAGTATGCAATAATCATAAGGATGTTGCACAGGCCATAGCTGATATGGTTACGCAAAGTGCAGGACCTTATGCAGCGGCTGGAATGGGTATGGCTTTAGCTGCTTATGAGTCAAGAAATATGAATTCACAGGAAATGTTAAACTATTTAGATGAAGCTGCTTATACTCTATCTCATGCAAGACCTACAACGACTAAACGGATGGAAATAATAGTTGGAGGATGTATAGATGCTGCAGAGAAGGCTATGGAAAAGGGAGAAAGAATTGATGAGGCTATATTCAATCATACCATAGAGACAGTAAATAACAGGTATAAGAAGATGAATAAGGTAGCTGAATATTTAGTTGATATGTTCCCACAGAATGGCACTATAATGACCCAATGCTTTGGAGAAACCATTGTAGGACTTATGCTTAGAGAAGCTAATCATAGAAATATGAATATTAAGGTAATCTGTCCTGAAACACGTCCTTATTTTCAGGGGGCAAGACTTACTGCCAGCGTAGCCTATGATCAAGGATTTGATGTAACTGTAATTACAGATAATATGCCTGCCTATGTAATGGAACACAGGAAGGTAGACCTATTTACTTCTGCTGCTGATGCAATTTGCTTAGATGGACACATAGTCAATAAAATAGGAACATATCAAATAGCAATAGTTGCAAAACATCTTGGAATCCCATATTTTGTTACAGGTATACCGGATAGAGGGCATGATAAGATATCAACTGTAACCATAGAGGAAAGAGATCCAAATTTTGTATTACAAGCCATGGGGGTGAAGACTGCTATGGACGGAGTCAAGGGCTATTACCCATCATTTGATATAACACCTCCACATTTAGTAAGTGGGGTTGTAACAGATAAGGGAATTTTTTCAGCCTATGATTTGCATAGATATTATAAGGATAATGAAGTCGGCAATGAGTTAATCATATAGAGAATTCACAGTTCACAATTCACAGTTCACAATTAAAAACCTAAACCTAAAACCCGAGATCCTTCGTTACACTCAGGATGACAAAGGTTGCTGTCATTCTAAGCAATGCGAAGAATCTCGGGTTTTTTTACAAAATACCTTAAGTCTCTGGTTGACATAAGAATTGAAGTATTATTTTTTCAGAATAAGCATTATTACTTAAACAATTGTGAACTGTGAATCATACATTGTGGATTGTTTTTTGTTTTTACATAGACTTTACATATCTCCTGAATAGATTTAACAAACGTATTTTATACTAGGTTTGTAAATTAAATAAAAAAGGAGAGATAAAATTAAATGAAAAAAATATTGAGTTTAGTATTAGTAACAATTATGATTAGTGTATTTGCAGTGGGATGTACTAAAGCGCCAGCCGAAACACCAGCTGAGACTCCTGAAGAAGTTCCAGAAACACCAGTAGAAAGTGATTTTGATACAAGTAAGACAATTAATGTAGTAAGCAGAGAAGATGGCTCCGGTACAAGAGGTGCATTCGTAGAAATATTAGGAATACTTGAAAAGGATGCAAATGGTAATGAAGTAGACAGAACTTATGAAGAAGCTGTTATCCAAAATGGAACTGATGCCGTTTTAACTACTGTAGCAGGAGATGAGTATGCTATTGGATATATATCACTAGGTTCATTAAATGATACTGTTAAAGCAGTTAAAATAGAAGGCGTTGAGGCAACAGCAGACAACGTACAAAATAAATCATATAAAATTGCAAGACCTTTTAATATAGCGTATAAGGGAGAATTGAACCCTCTTGCTAAAGATTTTATGGATTTCGTATTAAGTGCTGAAGGTCAAGCTATAATTGTAGAAGAAGGATATGTTCAAGTGGGAACTGATTTACCTGCATATGCTGGTACAGAACAAAGTGGTAATCTTGTTGTGGCAGGTTCAACATCTGTTACACCTGTAATGGAAAAGTTAGCTGAGGCTTATCAGAATATGTACTCAGGTGTTTCAATTGAAATCCAATCAACAGGTTCATCTGCAGGTATGCAATCATCTATGGAAGGGACAGCTGAGTTAGGAATGTCATCAAGAGAGCTTAAGGATTCAGAAAAGGCTGAACTAAGCTATAGTGCAATAGCTATAGATGGTATAGCAGTAATTACTAACAAAGATAATCCAATAGATGATTTATCAATGGATGAAGTGAAAGCAATATATGTTGGTGATACAACAGAGTGGAATGTTGTCGAGTAATGCTGTGTATGACAAGCTATGTAAAAAGAGAGGGAGTATATGAAAACAAAATCTTATGAAGGGTTTATGAAGGGTATTTTCATCTTGTCAGCATTGATGTCAATAGTATCGATTATATTGATATGCTTTTTTATCTTTGCAGGTGGAGTTCCTTTCATTGCTGAATATGGATTAAAAGAGTTTTTACTGGGAACACAGTGGAAACCATCAAATAAACCACCATCCTATGGCATACTTCCGATGATATTGGGATCTGTATATGTAACCATGGGGGCTATGGTATTAGGAGTACCTATAGGGATATTGACAGCAACATATCTTGCAAAATTTTGTAATGGGAAGCTTTATAAAGTACTGAAACCTTGTGTAAATCTTATGTCCGGGATTCCTTCAATAGTATATGGTTTTTTTGCCTTAACACTAATAGTTCCAATTATGAAAGAGATATTTGGTGGAAATGGAATGAGTATTGCCACTTCATCCGTACTACTGGGAATAATGATATTGCCAACTATAATAGGAATGTCTGAGGCATCAATTCGTGCTGTTCCTCAAAGCTATTATGAGGGAAGTGTTGCACTTGGGGCTACTCATGAAAGGACTATCATGTCTGTAATATTGCCTGCAGCAAGAAGTGGCATATTATCGTCAGTTATACTTGGTGTCGGACGTGCAATAGGAGAGACTATGGCAGTAATTTTAGTAGCAGGCAATCAACCTCGAATGCCAAAGGGTCTTTTTAAGGGAGTTAGAACAATGACTACAAATATAGTTATGGAAATGGCCTATGCTGCAGATGTACACAGAGAGGCACTTATTGCTACAGCAGTTGTGTTGTTTGTTTTTATTTTGATTATTAACGGAATATTTCTAATTGTTAAAAGGAGAGGAGCAAATTGAGTAGGACTATTAGATATGCAGTTAAGTTATCTGCATTTTTAACCTTTGGTATTCTTCTATTCATAATTGGTTATATTTTATTTAGAGGATTACCCTATTTAACACAATCATTGTTTTCAATGAAATATACCTCGGAAAATGTTTCAATGCTACCCTCCATCATAACTACAGTAATGTTAGTATTTCTTACACTGTTGGTCGCAACTCCAATTGGTATATTTACAGGCTTTTACTTGATTGAGTATGCAAAAAAAGGGAATAAATTAGTTGAACTCATAAGAATAGCCACTGAAACTTTATCGGGAATCCCTTCTATAGTTTACGGGCTGTTTGGAATGCTCTTCTTTGTTATTAGACTTGGATTTCAGTATTCTCTTTTAGCAGGAACTCTAACTGCAGGAATTATGATATTGCCACTTATTATTAGATCTACAGAGGAAGCTCTATTATCAGTAGATGACAGTTTAAGAGAAGCTAGCTTTGGTCTTGGAGCAGGTAAGCTAAGAACCATATTTAGAGTTGTACTTCCAGTAGCAATGCCTGGAATATTATCCGGTATAATATTGTCAATAGGTCGTGTTGTAGGGGAGACTGCTGCTCTAATGTTTACCCTGGGTACATCTACAAAGGTTCCTAATGCACTACTTCATTCAGGTGCATCAGGACGTACATTGGCTCTTCATATGTATATGCTATCCTCTGAAGGTATGCATGTAAATGAGTCTTATGCTACAGGGGTTATTTTATTGATTATAGTTTTATTAATAAATGGCTTATCGACATTTATAAGCAACAAGCTTACAAAGGGGAGATAATATGAGTAAGTTTAGTATAAAGAACATGAACCTATTTTATGGTAATTTTCAAGCATTAAAGAATATAAATATGTTAATAGAAAACAATGAAATCACTGCATTTATTGGACCTTCAGGATGTGGAAAATCAACTCTTATAAAGAGTTTAAACCGTATGAATGATCTAGTTGAGGGTTGTAGAATTACTGGAAAGATTCTTCTTGATGGAGAAGATATTTATAATAATAACTTTGATGTGAATATTTTAAGAAAAAGGGTTGGAATGGTTTTTCAAAAGCCAAATCCATTTCCTATGAGCATATATGATAATATTGCCTATGGACCAAGGACCCATGGTATAAAAAATAAATCTAAGCTTGATGATATTATTGAAAATAGCCTTAAAAGCGCCGCAATTTGGGATGAAGTAAAAGATGATTTAAATAAAAACGCATTGCGAATTTCGGGTGGTCAACAACAAAGAATATGTATTGCTAGGGCTCTAGCAGTAAATCCTGAGGTATTGTTAATGGATGAACCAACAAGTGCGCTAGATCCAATATCAACAGCTAAGATAGAGGATTTAGTGCAGGAGCTAAAAAAGGATTATACAATAGTGATGGTAACACATAATATGCAACAGGCCACTAGAGTATCTGACAAAACCGCTTTTTTCTTAACAGGAGAAGTAGTTGAATTTGGTAAAACCGTAGATATATTCTCCGTTCCTAAGGATAAACGTACAGAGGACTATATTACTGGTAGATTTGGTTAAAAGACTAAGAGGTGATATAATGAGAAATAAATTTGAAAGAGAATTGGAACTATTAAATAATAATCTCATAGAAATGGGTAATTTAATTGAAAGCCAAATTGAGGCAGCAGTAACTGCGCTAATAGATCAAAACGCAGAGCTAGCTGAAAGAGTAGTTGAAGCTGATGGTGAAGTAAATGAAAAAGAGAAGGAGATTGAATCTCGTTGTCTAAGGCTTCTATTACAACAACAGCCAGTTGCAAGGGATTTAAGACTTATCTCATCTGTTTTGAAGATGATTACTGATATGGAGAGGATAGGAGATCAAGCTGCTGATATCTCTGAAATAACTGTTAGATTAGCTAGTGAACAATATTTTAAAGAATTAGTCCATATACCTCAAATGGCAAGGGAAACTATTAAAATGGTTAGAGAAAGTATTGATGCCTTTGTTAAAATGGATTTAGATTTAGTATTAAAGGTTATACGATATGATGACAATGTTGATGAATTATTCAATGTTGTAAAGGATGAACTTATTGAGAAGATAAGGTTAAATATAGAACATAGTGAACAAGCTATTGATCTATTGATGATTGCAAAATATTTTGAAAGAATAGGAGATCATTCTCAAAATATAGCGGAATGGGTATACTTTTCAATTACAGGAGAACATTATAGCGGTATAAAATAATTGGTGGTGATATTATGACGATAATTTACTGTATAGAGGATGATGAAAGTATAAGAGAGCTAATAATCTATGCGTTGATAAATAGCGGATATGAGGCAAGGGGATATGAAAGTGGAGAAATACTATATAATAATTCGGAACCAGACCTCATACTTTTGGATATTATGCTTCCGGGAGATGATGGCTATACAATATTAAAAAAATTGAGAGCAAATAACAAAACATCCTCTATCCCAGTCATAATGTTAACATCAAAAACAGCTGAATATGATAAGGTAAAGGGTTTGGATATGGGTGCAGATGATTATATTGAGAAGCCATTTGGTGTAATGGAACTTATATCACGAATTAAGGCTGTTTTGAGACGTACCAACAAGATAGATAAGATAGCTAACAATATTTGTATTGAAGACTTGTGTATAGACAATGAAAGGCATGTAGTAACGGTTAAAAATGAGGAGATTGTACTTACCTATAAAGAATATGAGCTTTTGTATTATTTAATGAGGAATCAAGGCTTGGTTATTACAAGAGATAAGCTATTAAGCGATGTATGGGGCTTTGACTTTGAAGGTGAAAGTAGAACAGTTGATGTGCATGTTAGAACTCTAAGATTGAAGCTAGGTGATTCTGGAAAGCTTATACAAACAATACGCAGTGTTGGATATAAAATAGGAGGATAAAATGGAAAAGAGGATATATCATTATCTAATTGGATTAATATCTTTAGTTATAATTATTACCTCTATATTGCTTACACTGCTTTATTATGATATTCACAATACTTACTCAGAACAGCATTTGACAATTTCATCTTTACTGTTGATGACTTTGCCAGCTACAGTTGGAATTTTTGTAATCATGCTAGTCTTTTTGTATTTTTTATCATCTCGATTAACATATAATGTTTTAAAACCAATTCATCTTGCAACTCAGAAGATAGAGAGTATTTTATCTGGAGAAGAAGTCAAGGATGAGGAAAGCTATGAAGAATTAGAACCATTTATAAGGACAATACAATCTCAAAAAAATGAAATTGAAAGGTCAATAAATAAATTAAAGGAATCTGAGAGATATAGAAGAGAATTTACAGCAAATATAACCCACGAATTAAAAACACCACTGACTTCAATTAATGGATATGCAGAAATGATAGCTTCAGGAATGACCAAAGAAGAAGAAACAATAAAATTTGCTAAAACAATTCAAAAAGAAGGAAGCAGATTGTTAGAATTAATTGATTCAATTCTAAAGTTATCTGAAATTGAAGGGGAAGTAATTTCTAAGAAAACCCAATCTTTGGAACTTTTTGATATGTACGAGCTTACAGCTGAAATAGTAAACAGATTTAATAATATAGTACAAGAAAAGAATATATCGGTAAAATTGACAGGTAGTTTGGCATTAATTAACGGAAATAGAAGAATGATTGAAGATCTAATATCCAATTTATTAGATAATGCTATTAAATATAACAAAGTAAATGGAAATGTATATATAAGCATATTGAATATGGAAAATTACATAGTGTTAAATGTGTCTGATACAGGTATTGGAATACCAAAAGAGGAAACAGAAAGAGTATTCGAAAGGTTTTACAGAGTTGACAAGTCCAGATCAAAGAAAATAGGCGGTACTGGAATAGGACTATCAATTGTGAAGCATATAGTAGAGTATCATAAAGGGAAATTGACCATCAGGAGTGAAATAGATAAAGGAACCGAGATTAAAGTAATTTTGCCGAAATAACCTGAAGTTTAAAAAGCCCCCTCAAAAGAGGGGATTTTTAGATTAATGATTTTACCATCATTTCTTCGTTTATAACATTTGCCAATCTCTTGACACCTATTACTATATTTTCTTCATCCATACATGAGTAATTGCATCTAAAGGATCTTTCATTTCCTCCGTTTGCATAGAAAGAACCCCCAGGAACAAATGCTACCATCTGTTCTAAGGCCTTTACTGCAAGTTCTCTTGTATTTATAAATTCAGGTAGTGTAACCCATGTGAACAGTCCACCATTTGGATAAGTGAAAGTAGCCCCTTCTGGAAACTCTTTTCTCATGGTGTCAATCATCAAGTTACGCCTCGCTCTATAAACATATTTTATCTTTTCTATATGTTCATCAATATCATATTCATTTAAAAATGTAGCAATTTCCATTTGTGCAATAGTACTTGATTGTAGATCAGCGCCCTGTTTAACTAAAATAAATTTATGAAGTAACTCATCGCTTGCTGCTACCCATCCTACTCTCAGACCAGGGCATAGAATCTTAGAAAACGTTCCAAGGAATATAACCCTGTTCTCTGTATCAAAATGTTTAATAGCTGGAAGGATTTCACCTTCGAATCTTAGCTCGCCATATGGATTATCTTCAATAATTACTACATCATATTTGTTAGCCAGTTCTATAAGTCTTTTCCTTCTTTCAATAGACCATGTCTTACCTGTAGGATTTTGGAAGTCTGGAATTACATAAATAAATCTAATGTCATCATTTTTACTAAGGGCTATTTCAAGGTCTTCAATAATCATTCCGTCATCATCCATTTCGATGTCAATAAATGTAGGTTCATATGCCTTAAAGGCATTAATAGCGCCTAAATAACTAGGTTTCTCAACAATTATTTTGTCTCCTGGATTTATGAATATCTTTCCGGCAAAGTCCAAACCTTGTTGGGATCCGCTAGTAATTAGTATATTGTCAGGAGCCATATTTACATGTATTTTTTCCATCCTTCTGCAAATAGCTTCTCTAAGCGGAGGATAACCTTCTGTAGGACCATATTGTAATGCTTTTGTGCCATTCTTAAGTAATACTTTACTAGTTATGTTTATCATTTCTTCAACTGGAAATAACTCAGGTGCTGGGAATCCTCCTCCAAAGGAAATATATCCTGGTTTTTGTGTGATTTTTAATAGTTCTCTTATTTCAGAAGCTCTAATATTGTCCATCCTTTTTGCAAATTTAATTGACAAAGAACCCACCGTTGCATAAAACCTATAATTCTCTATAAAAACTTTATAAAAACCTATAAATTTTAATTGTAATTATTGTTTCCAATAATCTTCCCTGTTCATCCTACTCTATTTGGATTAAATTAATTATTCTACTCTAGTTTTTGCAGCAGTCCAAGGGCTTAAATTCCCATACAACGCATGGTACATATTAACATTATCGTACCGGTGATTTTATGCTAATTTATAGTTGCTTAGATTTATACTTGCATTTTTATCTCTATCTATTGTAAGTCCACATTCACATACATATATTCTATCTGATAATTTTAAGTCTTTCTTGATATTTCCACATTTACTACACATTTTAGAGCTGGGAAAGAATCTATCTACCTTTATAAACTCTATTCCGTTAAATTCAGACTTATATTCTATTTGTCTTAAAAACTCATATAGCTTTTGCTCTTGTATGGATTCTGATAGATGTTTATTTTTCATCATTCCACTGATGTTTAAATCTTCCATTACTATTCTATATGGTTTTAATTTAACTATAGAGTTTGTTGCCTGATGTATGTGATTGTTTCTTATATTTGAAAGTTTTCTATGAATAAGTTTTATTTCTTTTTCTAGTTTTATGATGTTTTGGGTTTTAATAAATTTAGTTCCATCCTTATTCATTTCATACTTTCTTGAGCATTTCCTTTGTAATCTTTTTAGTTTTTTCTTTAGCTTTTTAACCTTTGAACTTTTATTGATGTTTTTAATAGGGCTATCTATATTGCTTACTACTGCAAGATTTGTTATGCCAAGGTCTACTCCTATACTTAAATCTTTATTTAGTTCTACTTGGTTTTCGTCAGTCTCAAATCCAAGGGTAAGGTACCAGTATTTACCGTCATAGTGACATCTTGGATTTATATATGTCTTTAGTATAGGAATGTCATAATTGGTGGTAAACTTTACCCTACCAATCTTTTCTATATTTACTGTGTCTTTTTTTATGTTCATTCTGTCATATCTTACATAGAAGGATTGTTTAGATCTTTTTTTAGTTTTAAATCTTGGATAGTTTGCTTTCCCATTAAAGAAGTTATCAAAGGACTTTTGAAGGTCATTAAATGCTTGGGATATTAATGCAGATGATACTTCATTTAACCATTTATATTCGTCTTCTTTTTTAATGGTATTATTAAATATCTTTTTAATCTTTTTACCATTAGGCTTAAGACCTTCCTTATACATCTCTTCCCATTTAGCAAGACCCCAGTTATAGACAAATCTTGTTGCTCCAACAAATCCTTTCATGAGTATCTCTTGTTCTTCTGTAGGTTTTAGTCTTATTTTTAATGATTTTATCAAAGTCTCACCCCCTTATATGTCCATTATACCACTATTTACCATATAATCAAACATATGTTTTGGGTGAGTTTAATAAATCTTTAAATCAACATCAAAAAGATTACTTTAAATTACTTATAGGTTTTTATAAAGTTTTCAAGGTTCAATTATAGATTTTATGCCCATTCGTATATATTCGCTAGATATATACAGTTCTCAAGGTAATTTTACCTATGAACTTCTTATGCTTTCACATAAGCGTAGACTATATCATCACCTATTAATAGGTGTCCTCCGCTTCCACTACCAATAGCTTGTAGTGTACTCCCATAAGGGATAGTCGTTGAACGTTCTCCATATCTTTAAATTTAGGAGCTTCGCTGCTGATTGTCGATTTTTAAAGGACTTAGGGTTTAACCTTATCCCATCTATCTAATTTTTTCTGCTTTCGCAACTCTCGCACCTACCTTTTCAGGTTATGCTGTAGTTTAGATAGCTTTACGAGTTTCCAGCAATTCAAAGGATTTTGGATAGTTAAATACTATCACTCCATGCTCTTTACGAACATGGGAGGCTGTCAACATTGTAACTGTTAGTTACCTCCTGTTTTATTGGAAAACCTTTTCCCTACTAATATTATATACCCTAGATATTTAATTATATTAATATTATATTAATTTATTATTCAATTGTCTATGTTTTTAGAAAATTATACTCAATTTAAAGTGGTAGAGTATTATTTTACATATTATTTACCAAAGAATAACTAAGTGTTTATTTGGATTTAACAACTTTATCTTATAGTTGTAATTGAAGAAGTTAATTATAAATAGGAGGTATGTTAATATCAATTCTTATAGTATTACCTACAGGATTTCAGAAACAAGAATACAGAGCTACTGAAGGCGTTCGGGCTAAGATTATTTCAGTAAATAACTCAGGTATTCATACCTCAGGAATATATAAATTAGGCGATCAAAGTGCAATAATTGAAATAGAAACAGGTTCTTGTAAAGGTGAACGAGTTAAGGCTAATAATATGCTTACTGGTAGTATGTCCGTAGATAAAATCTTTCAAGAAGGAGATAAAGCTTGGGTATTAATAGGATTTGATGAAGATAACAATATTAATTTTGCTAATATGATAGATCATTATATAACTATTATGATGGTATATATGGCTCAAGGTACACCCCTAATGAATATACTCAATTCAAAGACAATATCAGCAGAAATACTACATACTTTTGTAGGCTGTATTGGACTTGTACTTGTATCTCCTTTAACATCCATGATAGGTGGATTTGATTTATGTATGAAAAGGATACAAAACTGAGATGATTTATCAGTTTTAAAGAGTAAGATAAAGTCAAAACGTAGATTACATTAAGTGGTTAAGAAATAATAATTTAGGTCAATTGTAAAACTAAAATAGACTTTGTAGGTTTAAATTAGATCCAATATGAAAATAAGTAAAATACACAAATTTAAATAGCTTAATTAAACAAAAACGGGCTTTAAAATGTTCGCTTTTATGTTATAATAATACAACAGATAGTAATTTTGGGCATGATTTTTAGAGGTCTACCATAATTCTAGTTTTTTGTAAGACTAAATTAGACCCCTATATCAATCTGGGGGTCTACTTTACTTTTACAATTAAGTTTAAATAACGTCACAATTAGAAATAGATAATTTTACTTGCGAGGCAGGATTTTTAGTGGTATAATAATTAGATGTGAAAACATTAGTTAATCCTTGCTCTATCATAAGGATAGGGCCGATAGTCCAAAAGGAGGTGAAGTACATGAGAAAATATGAAGCTGTGATTATCTTTTTACCTAATTTAGAAGAAGAAAAAAGGGTTCAACTGCTAGATAGATTCAAAGGAATTATCGAAGCAGAAGGTTCCATTTCAAATGTTGATGAATGGGGAATAAGAAAGTTAGCATATCTAATCGATGATATTGCCGAAGGTTATTATGTATTACTAAACTTCGAAAGTGCGCCAGAAACTGTTAAAGAATTAGATAGAGTTGCTAGAATATCCGACGGCATTATGAGACACATGATCATCAAACAAGATGAATAATCTAAAGGATGGTGGAGTTAATGAATAATGTTGTATTAATAGGAAGATTAACAAGAGATCCGGAACTAAGATACGTTCCAAATACAGGAAATCCTGTATCAACATTTACTTTGGCAGTAGACAAGAATCTATCCAAAGAAAAAAAACAGGAAATGGAATCTAGAAATCAGCCTACAGCTGACTTCATTAGAATTGTAGTATGGGGAAGACAAGCCGAAAATTGCGCCAATTATCTAGCAAAAGGTAGATTGGTTGGAGTAAATGGTAGAATTCAAACAGGTAGCTATACAGATAAAGATGGTAGTAGAAAATATACTACAGATGTTGTAGCTAATAATGTTGAATTTCTTGAATGGGGAGACAATAATAATAAATCTGCTACAAGTGGATTCAATGATTCCTCATTTGATTATCCAGGAATAGAAGGGTTCCATCCTACAGAAAATGATGATATTCCATTCTAGAAGGAGGGAAAAAGATGCAAAGAAAATTTAAACCAAGAAAAAGAGTATGTGCTTTTTGTGCTGATAAGTCAAAAGAAATTGACTATAAGGATATAAATAAATTAAAAAAATATATTACTGAGAGAGGAAAGATTCTTCCAAGAAGAATTTCTGGAAACTGCTCTAAACATCAAAGAGAGTTGACAACAGCTATAAAAAGAGCGAGACAGGTAGCATTGCTTCCATATAGTGCTGAATAAGAGAGGATTTAACCTCTCTTTTTTTATGACACGCAGTCTAAATCTTTGATTTGGTTGACGAAACGACTTTTTTTATTGACGAAACAATATTTACTTTATATTATATTTACAAGACCTTTTTAATAAGTTAGAGTATAATATAATTAGGCCATAATAGAACTGAGGTGTTTTATTTGAATGATGAGAAGAATTACAATAAATTATTAGAAATACTTGGTACAATTCTATTTATGACTTTATATGCTTTAATAGGATTATATGTTTTTCCTATAATATTTATATTTTTTCCTGTTATCATAATATTTTTTGGATACAAAAGAGGAATATTACAGAGTATTTTTATCTTCCTAATAGTATCCTTTGAAGTAGGATTTCTAACTGAAGCATATATTGGGATTTTGCTAGTTCTATTGTTTTTACCAATATCTTTAACAATTATATATGGATTAAAATATAGAAGAAAACCAGTCGAAATATTACTCTCTTCAGCAGTTGTTTTCTTTATTTCAATCTTATTGATATTTGTTTATACTCAAAATGCATTTGGCATAAATATTATAAACAAGATGGAAGAAAGCTTCAAAGATATTTTGAATGTACAAATAGATATGTTTGAAGAAATGGGTTTGACTAATTATGAAATATTAAAGACTAAGGACTTGCTCGAAAATGGATATAAATATTTTATCTGGATTTTACCTTCAGTACTAATCATATTTTCAATGTTCTTAAGTTTTTGTAATTATTATATATCAGTTCATATTTTAAGAAAATCGGGTATTGGTATAGTCACTATACCTAGGTTCTCAAAGTTTAAATTGCCTAACAACTTTATGGCAGGAATTATTATAATGCTAATCAGTGCATATATTCTAAAAAGAGTAGATTTACCTCATTATGACACCTTGTTTTTGAATATAGCAGTATTTATCTATATCATGTTTGTAATACAAGGACTTTCAGTTGTTGACTTTTATCTTGTAAAAGCAAAGATGAATTTAATCCTAAGGATTATACTATTAGGTGTAATTAACGTAGCTGCACCTTTAAGTACTATAATTTCTATAATTGGTATTACTGATACCATATTTGATTTTAGGAGATTGAGAAAACAAAAATCCTAGTAGGGGGTCATTATGAATAAAAAAGATTTATTTAAACTATCGGATACAAAGATTTATTTGGTGATTATTGGACTTATGGTCGGCATAATCGCTATTTACCAACCCGTCTTGGCATTAATTGGTGCTTTAATTTTAGGATATTTAGTATTTTACAATATCCGGCATATGAGCGAGAAGAATAAGGAGCTGGCTAAGTATGTTGAGGGTCTTGCAGACGAATTTGATTCTGCAACCAAGCATGCTATTTTTAACATGCCCTTTCCACTTGTACTCATAAATCAAGATGGAGCAATAACATGGTACAATACCCCTTTTCTAGATATGATTGTTGAAGAGGATATACTAAATGAAAGAATATATGAACTTATACCGGAATTAAAGCTTGAAGATATTCTAAATAAGGATAAGGAAAATCCTATTGATATAAAATATGGGGACAAATATTATAAAGTTTATCCAAATTTTGTAGATACAAAGAAAAATAATTCAAAGAATAAAATCATTATGCTATATTGGGTAGATAATACAGAATATGTGTTACTTAATGAAATGTATAAGGATGAACAAACAATCATAGGACTTGTTTATGTAGACAATTATGATGAGGTCAGAGGTACAACTCCAGATATAAATAAACCACTAGTGTTGGCAGAAATTGATAAAAGAGTTGCATCTTATTTTTCTAAATATAATGGTATAGTCAGAAAATATGAAAGTGATAAATATTTAGTTGTAATCAATAATTTAGGATTAGATGATATTGAGTCTAAAAAGTTTGACCTTTTGGATCAGACAAGGGAGCTAAACATCGGAAACACGATACCTATTACCCTTAGTATTGGAATATGTGCTGTCGGAGACAGTTTGATAGAAATCTACGAAGGTGCTAAGGCCGCCATAGACATAGCACTTGGTAGAGGTGGAGATCAGGCTGTACTTAAGACTGGCAATAACTTGGAGTTCTATGGTGGAAAATCGAAGGCTATGGAAAAAAGGAATAAAGTTAAAGCAAGAGTTATTGGTTATGCACTTAGACAGTTAATCGACCAAGCAGATAATGTATTTGTTATGGGACATAAAAATCCTGATATGGATTCACTTGGCTCAGGTATAGGGATATTAAGAGCAATTAAAAATAGAAATAGGCAGGGTTATCTTATATTGAGCGGAGAAAATCCGTCAATTAAAAATATCCTCGAAAAATTGAAAAAGGATCAACCTGAATTGTTGGGAAATATAGTCACACCAGAAAAAGCAGAAGAATTGGTAAATGAAGATTCCTTAATGATAATGGTTGATAATCATAAGCCTAGCTTTACAGAGGCTCCTGAGCTTCTTGATATTATTGATAGGGTTGTTGTAATTGATCACCATAGGAGGGGAGCTGAATTTATAAAGGATCCTGTACTTATTTACCTAGAGCCTTATGCATCCTCAACCTCAGAATTAGTTACAGAAGTATTAACTTATATGAGTGACAATACAAATTTGACTAAATTTGAGGCTGAAGCACTGCTTGCAGGTATAACTGTAGATACAAAGAGCTTTACCTTTCAAACTGGAGTCAGAACCTTTGAGGCAGCTTCTATGTTGAAAAGAGCTGGAGCTGATATGGCTATAGTCAAGCAATTATTTAGGGATGATATTAGTACATTTGTCAACAAGGCTGAAGTAACAAGGTCTGCTCGTATAGTATTTGAAAATATAGCAATTGGAGTATTGGAAAAGGAAACGGAGGATTCACTGCTTATTGCTGCACAGGCTGCAAATGAGCTGTTAAATATAAACAATGTGGAAGCTTCCTTTGTATTGACCAAGATTGGATCTAAGGTTCATATTTCAGGTAGGTCCATAGGAAATATCAGTGTTCAGTTGATATTAGAAAAGCTTGGCGGAGGCGGGCATTTAACTAGTGCCGGTACACAGCTAAGTGGTGTTACAATTGATGAAGCAGAAGAATTACTAATAAGTAATATTGAAAAGTATTTAAAGGAAGGAGTAAGCGAATGAAAGTAATATTATTGAAAGACGTAAAGGGATTGGGAAAGGAAGGAGATTTAGTTAATTCAAAGGATGGCTATGCTAGAAACTTTCTATTTCCAAAGAATTTTGCTATTGAAGCCACTCCTGCAAATTTAAAAAAGTGGGAGGATAAGAAGAAGGAAGATGAGAGTAAAAGAAGAGCAGAACAGGATGAAGCTCTTCAGCTAAAAGAAAGAATTGAGAAGTTAACAGTAGAGATTAAAGCTAAGGGTGGAACCGGAGGCAGATTGTTTGGGTCCATTACATCTCAAGATATTTCAAATGCATTAAAGAAACAGCATAAAATTGACATAGATAAAAGAAAGATAGAGTTAAAAGAAAATATTAAAACAGTAGGATTAATTACAGTTGAGGTAAAGCTATATGCGGAAATATCAGCTAAACTTAAAGTAAATGTAACAGTAGAATAAAGGTGGGCTAAAAATGGAAGGATTAATAGGCCGTATTCCTCCACATAGTATTGAAGCTGAGCAATCAGTTCTTGGTGCCATGATAGTTAATAAGGAAGCAATAAATACAGCAATAGAAATCATAAAACCTGATGATTTTTATAAGGAAGCAAATAAGGAGATTTTTGAAGCAATCATTGTATTATTCAATAGAAATGAGCCTGTAGATTTGATTACGTTGTCGGAAGAGCTAAAGAGAAGGGATACCCTAGAAAACATTGGTGGAGTAACCTATCTAGCAAATTTGTCAAGTGGTGTGGCTACGACAGCAAATACAAAATATTATTGCAAGATAGTAGAGGAAAAGTCAACACTTCGCAGATTAATTAAATCTAGCGATGAAATAATGACAATGTCCTATGAAGATAACGAAGAAGTAAATGCAATAATTGAAAAGGCTGAAAAGAATATTTTTGATATAACACAGGGAAGTCATAGGGAAGGATTTTATCCAATAAATGAAGTACTTTTATCAAGCTTTGCACAGATAGAGGAAAGGGCGGCCAATAAAGGTAGCTTAACAGGGTTGACTACAGGTTTTACTGATCTGGACAATAAATTGTCAGGTTTACAGAAGTCAGATTTAATTCTTCTTGCGGCTAGACCTTCCATGGGAAAGACAGCTTTTGGTATCAATATAGCAACAAATAGCGCATTAAAAGGAAATGCTAAGGTAGCAGTTTTTTCATTGGAAATGTCCAAAGAACAGCTGGTGCAAAGAATTATAAGTTCAACTTCCCATGTTGATTTACAGAAGATTATTAGTGGAAATCTAGTAGAGGATGAATGGTTGAAGGTAGTAAATTCAATGGGTCCTCTTTCAAAGATAAACATTTATATAGATGATACAGCTGGAATTTCCCTTATGGAAATGAAAGCAAAGTGTAGAAGGTTAAAAATTGAGAAAGGACTAGACCTTATTCTAGTGGACTATTTACAGTTAATGCAACTTAATGGCTATACTGAAAGCAGGCAACAAGAGATATCAGCAATATCCAGAGGTTTGAAGGGATTAGCTAAGGAAATGGAATGTCCGGTCATCGCCTTATCACAGCTATCACGTGCTCCTGAACTAAGATCAGACCACAGACCTATTTTATCTGACTTAAGAGAGTCAGGTGCTATAGAACAGGATGCGGACGTTGTAATGTTCTTATATAGAGATGAATACTATGATAATGAGTCAGAAAAGAAGAATATAGGTGAGTTAATTATAGCCAAGCACAGGAATGGACCAACAGGAACAGTTGAATTAGTATGGAAAGGTGAATACACTAAATTTCTTAATAAAGAAAACTATCTGTCCAATTGACAATTCACAATTCACGATTCACAATTCACGATTCACAATGCACAATTATCCAGGTCTATCTTTAGGGTCTTAAACCTGAGATTCCTTGGCTACATGACATTCGGGCGGACATGGAAATCCGCACCTACACCTACATTGACAATATTTATTGTCATGCTGAGCGTAGTAAAGCATCTCGGGTTTAATTGTGAACTAAATCCTGATTTTAATCAAGGGTTTCTGGGTATACATATAGATATTAAGGAGGATGGCTATGATAATAGACGATAAGGTTTTAGACCTTAATGAAAATGTAAAATGGATTGGAGTCTTGGATCCTGGTCTTGTCACCTTTGATGTAGTCATGGAAACGAAATACGGAACAACCTATAACTCATATTTCATCAATGCAGATAAAAAGGCCATAGTTGAGACTTCGAAGGATAAGTTCAAAGACGTATATTTAGATAAAATCAGTAAATTAACAGACTTTGAAGATATTGAATATATAATAATGGATCATACAGAACCGGATCATTCTGGTAACCTTAAGTATCTTCTGGAAAAGGCTCCTAATGCTACCGTAGTAGGTTCAAGGTCAGCAATAAATTTCTTAAAACATATGATAGACTTTGAATTTAAGACAATGATAGTAAAGGATGGAGATACACTTAGTTTGGGAAACAAGACTCTTCAATTTATATCAGCACCATTCCTACATTGGCCTGATACCATATATACCTATTTAGTGGAGGATAAGATTCTTTTCACATGTGATTCCTTTGGGTGCCACTATTGTGATGAAAGAATGTATGATGACCTAGTTGGAGATTTTGATGATGCATTTAAATATTATTTTGATGTTATTTTAAAGCCATTTAGCAACTATATGCTTGAGGCTATTGATAAGATTTCTAACATTGAAATTGATATGATTGCACCTGGTCATGGACCTATCCTCAGAACAAATTGGAAGAAGTATGTACAATGGTCTAAGGAAATAGCTGAAGCCACTGAGTCTTTCTGTAAGGATTTAAGAGTTTTTATACCTTATGTATCAGCATATGGTAATACCGGGAAGATGGCAGAAAAGATTGCTGAAGGTATAAAAATGGCAGGAGACATAGAAGTTGAAATAATGGATATAGAGCATGCCGATTTGGATGTAGTAGAAGATAAGGTATATAAATCCTGTGCATTTATAATTGGAAGCCCTACTATAAATCAAAACACATTGCTTCCTATTTATAAACTTCTGGCAGTCATAAATCCTATAAGGAATAAAGGCAAGTTGGCTGGAGCTTTTGGCTCATATGGCTGGAGTGGTGAAGCAGTAAAGATTATTCAGGAAACTCTAAAGAATCTAAAATTAAAAATATACAATGATGAAGGTCTGAAGGTCACTTTCATTCCTTATGAAAGTTCAGATGAAAAAGCCATTGAATATGGATTGGGTTTTGGGAAGAAACTATTAGAAGGCAGAAAATAAAATGCTTCGGGGCTAACCCCGGAGCTAATTTTATATATAGGAGGAATCATGGATTTATGGTGATCAAAGGTGATAGAGTAGCTATTAAACCATTAATGCTTGATGATGTATATACAATGAGACAGTGGGGGAAACATGAAAACCCCCTTATAGGGGATTATAATTTCCCTGATATGACTGATAAGGAAATAGTAAAATGGTATAAAGAAAAAACAAGATGTTGGAAAAATAAATACTTTGGAATATATAATGAAATGGATATCTTTATCGGTTATATGGGAATAAAGGATATTAAACTTTTTAGAAAAGAATCCACACTTGGACTTGTATTTGATCCTAATTATGTAAGTAAAAGATACGGTACGGAAACCCTAAGCACATTTCTTAAATATTATTTTACAGAGATGAAGATGAAAAGAATGTATCTTGAGGTCGCTGAATTTAACAAGAGGGCTCATAAATTATATCAAAATATGGGCTTTAAAACAGAAGGATATTATCTTGACTACTTTTATGACCAAAAGCTTAATCTAAATAATCCATATTATTTAGAAGAAGAATCTTCTTTTGTAATAAGCAATAAAAAGATATATAATTATATATATAAAATGAAATTAGAAAAGGAAGATTTTTTTGAAACAAATAGGAGTTGAAAAGATGAACTTTACCCTTGAAACAACAGATATGGATTTAGGAGATACTCCTATAGAGAATATTTTTATAAATGACTATATGCCTATGGCAAATGGAACCTATGTAAAAGTTTATTTGCTTGGATATAAATATGCCCATGATAAAGATGAAAAAATAGAAGTTACAAATATGACCATATCAAAGCATTTGGAGATACCTCTGGAGGATGTTTTAAGAGCATGGGACTTCTGGGAGGAAAAGGGAATCATTGTAAAAGAGCAAAATGAGGACAAAGTAAATTATAAAGTTGAATTTTTAAATTTAAAACAGCTATACATAAAAAATAACATCAATATGTTCAAACAGAAGGAAGAACCAAAGAAAGAGCATAAATATAGTACAAAGGATCTTATAGAGGCCAATCAGATACCAATTATAAACAATATGTTTAATTCCATAGATTATATAATGAGAAGACAAACCTCTCCAGCAGAAAAGAAGCTAGTACTGGAATGGATACATAGTTTTAATATGAATCCAGATGTCATAGAGAAAGCCTTTTTTTATGCAGTGGAGCAAAAGGGCATACGAAAGATTAATTATGTTGAAGGCATCATAAGAAACTGGTATGATCAAGGACTTACTAATCTGGATGCTGTAATAGAAATGTTCAAAGACACTGATGAAAAATTTTATAGGTATCAAAAGGTAATGAAATCCCTGGGACTTCACAACAGACCTATTAAAAAAGATGAAATGCAGATGATTGATAAGTGGTTTGATGAATATAAATTCTCAATGGAAATTGTACTTGCCGGCTGCGATACAGATAAAAATGCGAAACCTAGTGTTAAATATGTAAATGGTACTTTAACAAACTGGTTTGAAAAGGGTGTTAAGACAGTTGAAGATATTGATTTACTGGACAAGCCAAAGAACACTTATGACACAAATAAACCTAAGACTAATGCAAGAAAGCTTTCATCATATAAAAACAGATTCCATAATTTTGAGCAGAGATCAGAAAAATATAGCTCTGATGAATTAGAAGCTATAGCAAAGAAGAAGAGGAAAGCACATAGCAAAAGGTTAAAAGGAGAAGTTAATGATGTATAATGATATCCTTAGAGAAGTTTTTCAACAATACGAGAAAAAAAGGGATAGACAGGAAAGAGAAAGAAAGATAAGAATTGAATATGTATATAAAGAAATACCTGCAATCAGAAGAATAGATGAAGAAATTGTAAAGGTAAGTGCATCCATGGCAAAAAATATAATCACAAATCCGAATAAATATGCTGAAACAGTTGAAAAAGCTAAAAACTCAATTGAAGCATTAAAAATGGAAAAAGCATATTTATTGACTGAATCAAATATTTCTCCTGATTATATGGAAATAAAATATGACTGTTATCTATGTAAGGACACAGGATATTTGGAAAATGGCAATAAATGCAATTGTCTAAAGCAAGAGCTTATCAATAGAGCTTATAGAATGTCAAATTTGGGCAATGTTCTAAAAAAGGAAAACTTTAAGACATTTAATATTGAACTGTTTAGTGACAGCAAGTTTCCAGGAGAAGAATTTACACCAAAAGAAAATATGACAGATATTGTGGGAATAGCAGAGGGTTTTATTAGTAATTTTGATGAAGTAAACGGAGAAAATCTATTATTTTATGGCAGCACCGGTCTTGGGAAGACTTTTTTATGCAACTGCATAGCAAAGGCACTTTTAGATAAAAATAAAATAGTTATATACCAGACTGCCTTTACCATATTAGATATACTCGAAAGAAGACGTTTTGGAAAAGATAATAGTGAAATAAGTGAATATCAGTATAATCTATTATTTGATGCAGATTTACTAATAATTGATGATTTAGGAACTGAAATTACTAATACATTTACTAATGCTGAAATATTTAATATTGTCAATACTAGAATTATATCTGATAAAAAAACTTTGATATCAACAAATCTTACACCAAAGGAAATAACGGAAATATATACTGATAGAGTATTTTCAAGGATATTGGACAAATTTGTACCATTAAAATTCTATGGTAAGGATTTAAGATGGGAATAGGGGTGTAGATGTGGATACCGCAAAAAGAAGAGAAGAAATTTTAAAGCTGCTTCAGAATGCACAAAAATCGGTGAAGGGAACTGAACTAGCGGAACAATTTGGAGTGAGCAGGCAGGTGATTGTACAAGATATTGCTATACTTAGAGCGAATGGAATAAATATCTTAGCGACTCCTCAGGGGTATTTACTGCCTGTTAGAGAAGAAAGTAAGGCATTAAGGAGGACTATTGTCTGTAACCACAAAGGATATGACTCAATGGAAGAGGAATTAAGAATTATCGTCGATTTAGGAGGAAAGATAATCGATGTTATAGTTGATCATCCTTTGTATGGAGAAATAAAGAGCCCTATAAATATTGAATCAAGATATGACCTTGCACAATTTATGGACAATATTAAGGAAACTAATGCTGAACCATTATCCTCACTTACAGGAGGATTGCATCTTCATACTATAGAAGTAAAAGATCAAAAAACCTTTGAATTAATAAAAAAAGAGCTTAAGGGAAAAAATTACTTGATTAATGAGGATTAAAGTGCTATATTCTACTCATGGGTGACAAGACACCTGTAAACACTCTAGGAGGTTTAATATGGCAAAGAAAAACAATAGGGGCATTCAAGATTATTTTGTTAGAATTCTAAATGGTATGGCCTATGGACTTTTTTCATCTTTATTAATTGGTCTTATTATTAAGCAAGTTGGCAATTTGTTTGATATTCAGATACTTGTTAGTTTTGGAGATATAGCCCAAAAATTAATGGGTCCAGCTATTGGCGCAGGAGTTGCCCATAGCGTAGGTGCACCTCCATTAGGAATATTTGCCTCAGTCGTAGCAGGAGCAATAGGAGCTGGAAGTATATCCTTTGATGGGGCAGCTGCAATAATAAATACAGGAGAACCTGTAGGAGCATTTATAGCAGCATTAGCAGGAGCTGAATTTTCAAAACTCATAAGTGGTAAAACAAAGGTGGATATTGTATTAGTACCTAGTGTTACAATTATTGTAGGCGGTTTTGTAGGAAATTATGTAGCACCATATATTTCTTCAATTATGACAGCTATAGGAGTCTTTATAAATATGGCTACGGAAATGCACCCTATACCTATGGGGATTATTGTATCAGTAGTTATGGGAATAGTACTTACATTACCAATAAGCTCTGCAGCCTTAGCAATATCACTAAAACTTTCAGGGTTGGCAGCAGGCGCTGCTACAGTAGGTTGTGCAGCCAATATGATAGGATTTGCAGTAGCATCTTATAAGGAAAATGGAGTAGGTGGTCTTATAGCTCAAGGAATAGGAACCTCTATGCTACAGATTCCCAATATAGTAAAAAATCCATTGATATGGATACCAGCTATAGTTGCTTCAGCTATTCTTGGTCCTATATCCTCTTTTGTATTGAAGATGACAAGTAATAGTATGGGAGCTGGGATGGGAACCAGTGGGCTAGTAGGACAATTTGCAATGATAGATACTATGGGAGGTAGTCCTAAAACCATAATCATGATAATTTTTATGCACTTTATTTTTCCTGGGCTGATTTCATACGGAGTTTCCCAGTGGATGAGAAGTAGAGGGTGGATTAAAAATGGTGATATGAAATTGAATTAGGTGTATTAGGAGGTTATAAATGTTAGATATTAAAAGGATTAGATCAAATCCTGATGAGGTGATAAAATCTCTAAAGAAAAGACATGGAAATTTTCCTATTGAAAAAGTACTTGAACTTGATGAAAATAGAAGAAAGCTACTCATACAGGTAGAGGAAATGAAGGCAGAACAGAATCGTGTTTCAAAAGAAGTACCAAAGCTGAAAAAAGAAGGTAAGGATACAGCTGAATTATTTGTTAAAATGAAGGAATTATCAGAAAAGGCCAAAGAAATAGATTTAAAGGTAAAGGCTATAGATGAGGAATTAAAGACCTATTTGTTACAAATACCAAATACTCCTCATAAATCAGTTGTAGAAGGAACAAGTGATGCTGATAATGTAGAGATGAGGAAATGGGGAGAACCAAGAGAATTTGGATTTGAACCAAAAGCTCATTGGGATTTAGGTACAGATTTAGATATATTGGATTTTGAAAGAGCTGTTAAAATCACAGGTGCAAGATTTAGCATATTTAAAGGGTTGGGTGCAAAATTGGAAAGGGCAATTACCCAGTTCATGCTTGATCTCCATACTTATGAGCATGGATATACGGAGATATCTCCTCCATTTGTGGTAAATAGGGATAGTATGATAGGTACTGGACAGCTGCCTAAATTTGCAGAGGATATGTTCCATGTTTCTGCGAAGGATTTCTTCCTAATACCAACAGCTGAAGTTCCATTGACAAATTTATTTCGTGATGAAATAATTGATGAAAAGGAACTACCAATTTACATCACTGCATATACACCTTGTTTTAGAGCAGAAGCAGGATCGGCAGGAAGAGATACGAGGGGATTGATTAGAAATCATCAATTTGATAAGGTTGAAATGGTAAAATTCTCAAGACCTGAGGATTCTTACAATGAATTGGAGACGTTAACAAGCAATGCTGAAGAAGTCTTAAAGAAATTGGAAATACCATATAGAGTAGTCATGCTAAGTACTGGAGATTTGGGATTCTCATCTGCAAAAACCTATGATGTCGAAGTATGGATGCCTAGCTATGGAAGATATGTAGAGATTTCAAGCTGTAGCAATTTCGAAGATTTCCAAGCAAGAAGGGCAAATCTAAGATATAGAACTGAAGCTGGTAAGGTAGAATATCTTCATACACTTAATGGTTCTGGCTTAGCAGTAGGAAGGACATTTGCAGCAATACTTGAAAATTATCAGCAGGAAGATGGTTCTATAATGATACCTGAAGTTCTTAGGAAATATATGAATGACATAGAAATTATCAAATAATCAAAAAAAAGAATGATAAGCCAACAGAAATTTCTGTTGGCTAAATTTTTCGACAAATTTCGATAAAAAATATATGCTATTATGGTGTATAATATTATTATCCGATTTTCTGACATATAAAATTTACTTCAAGAGGAGTATCGGTAATTGTTATTAGAATGCTTAAAAAGAAGGGGGATTTAAAATGTCTAGGAAAACGATATCAGTATTATTAGTATTGGTCATGATGGTTTCAATGTTAGCTGGATGTAGTGGAAATGAATCGGCACCGGCAGGTGGAAATGAATCAGCCCCAGCAGGTGAAAAGGAAGAAGCACCAACAGGTGGAAAGAAAGTATTCATTAACATAGCAACCGGTGGAACTGGTGGTACATATTATCCACTAGGTGGAGCCATGGCTAAGATTTACAATGAACATATTGATGGAGTTACAGCAAATGCACAAGCAACAGGTGCTTCAGTTGAAAATATTGGACTAGTTGCTTCCGGTGAGACTGAAGTTGCATTTGTACAGAATGATGTTACCTATTATGCATGGACTGGAACTGAGTCATTTGCAGATAAGGATAAGGTAACAAATATTCGTGGCATGGCCGTATTATATCCTGAAGTTACTCAAGTAATTGCTACAGCTAGTTCTGGAATCAAAGGAATCGAGGATTTAAAAGGCAAGAAGGTGGCGGTAGGTGCTCCTGGTTCAGGTACAGAAGTAAATGCTAGACAAATGTTAGCTGAATATGGATTGACTTATGATGATTTAGCTAAAGCTGACTATCTATCATTTAATGAAGCAGCTGACCAATTAAAAGATAAACAAGTTGATGCTGCATTTGTAACAGGTGCTATTCCAACATCAGCAGTTACAGAAGTAACGCAGACTGCTGACATAGTAGTGGTACCAGTTGATTCTGATAAGATTGCAGCTTTGGCAGCCAAATACCCATTCTACACAGAGGTAACTATCCCTGCTAATAGCTATAGAAATCAAACAGATGATGTTACTGCTGCAGCTGTTATGGCTATGTTAGTAGTGCCTCAAGACTTAGATGAAGATTTAGCATACAATATGACAAAACAATTATTTGAACAAAGACAAGTAATAATAGACACTCATGATAGAGGAAATGACATTAAATTAGAAACAGCATTAGATGGTATGCCTATAGACGTACATCCAGGTGCTCAGCGTTACTTTGATGAAATGGGTATTAAATAAAGAAGAATTTAGTAGGGAGGGTGTTGAACTAATCAATACCTTCCCTACTGTTAAAAGAATTTTATTGTGTCTGTTATTATTTATTTTTATATTAAGTTTTATTCCGCTAAAGGTTCTGATAGCTTATGATTTTAGAACAAATGAATATCTTAAATCATGGAGGATTAGTGAGGAACAGACTTTTACTGTTGTATATACACATTCAGTTCAACTAACACCAGTCTCAGAGATATATTTAATAAAGGATAATAAAATCGTATTGATTGAGACTTATTTTCACTCATATGGTGCTGGTTTGCCATCAACAACACCATATAAATTTGAAATAACTGATAATGGTTTTAGGATATATGATATTAATGAAATCATGAATAATTTAATTTATAGAACTGGTGCGGTGAGGGCAAATCATAAACTTTTGATAAATGGTAAAGAATATGAATTTCTAAATTTTAGTAAGCCTAGAGAAGGAGTGAAGCTGGAAATCAAAAATATTGCTGTATTTAAGTATATCATAAAGGAGGGCTTAAAATGAGTGATGAAAAAGAAAAGTTGATTACCGAATCTGAAGTAGCATTGGATGTAGACAAATTGATGGAAGAATTTGATAAGGAAACCTCAAGTTTAAGAAAACTAAGTGGAAATATCGGAAAGATAGCCGCAATTATAGCTATAGCGATGTCTGTATTTCATTTATGGACTGCAGGATTTGGCACATTATTATCTGCAAAGCAGAGATCGCTACATATAATATTTGCCTTTGTATTGGGATTTACCTTTTATCCCGGCAGTAAAAAATCAAAAAAGGATAAAATTTCACCATTAGACTATGTATTTATAGTTTTAGTAATTATTGTATTTGGTTATTTGTTCTTATTCAACGAGCAAATAGCATTAAAAGCAGGCAGTGTAAATAATATAGACTTAATATTTGGTATTGTGGCCATATTAATTACTTTAGAAATCGCTAGAAGAGTAGTAGGAGCAGCTCTTCCAATAGTAGCGATAATTTTCCTTGCTTATGCATACTTAGGACCGTACATGCCAGGACTTCTTGCACATAGAGGGTTCTCTTTAGAAAGAATTGTCTCTCATATGTATCTTGGTCTTGAAGGCATAATGGGTATTCCATTAGGTGTTTCTGCTACATTTGTGTTTATGTTTATATTATTTGGAGCAGTTTTAGATAAAACAGGTGTAGGAAAGTTCTTTATCGATGTAGCATATGCAATAACAGGACATTCTAAGAGTGGTCCGGCAATGACAGCAGTAGTAGCAAGTGGGTTTATGGGTTCTATATCAGGTAGCTCGGTTGCAAATACGGTAACTACTGGAGCCTTTACCATACCTTTAATGAAGAAAACTGGATATAAGCCATATTTTGCAGGAGCAGTAGAGGCAGCAGCTTCTACAGGAGGCCAGATAATGCCGCCTGTAATGGGCGCAGCGGCATTTATAATGGCAGAATTTACTGGTATAGCATATAACAAGATAATAATAGCTGCAGCGATTCCAGCATTACTCTATTATTTTGCAGTTGGAACTATGGTTCATTTGGAGGCCTCCAAGTTAGGGTTAAAGGGATTGCCAAGAGATCAACTGCCAAAGATTAGCAGGATAATGAAAAAGGATGGATATATGATTCTTCCTTTGGTAGCAATAGTATTCTTCTTATTAGCAGGATATACACCGCTAAAATCGGCTTTTTATGCAATAGTATTTAGTATTGTAATTGCAGTATTAGTTTCATTGATTAAGCATAATCACTCCTTCGGTATAAAGGAATTTTTAGGGGCACTAGAGTCTGGCGCTAAAAGTGCTGTAGGTGTAGCCTGTGCCTGTGCTTGTGCCGGTATGATAGTTGGAGTTGTTACATTGACAGGTTTAGGACTTAGAATAGCAGAGTTAATAGTTAGTATAGCTGGTGGTAGTTTGATACTGACATTATTCTTTACAATGCTTGCTTCTCTAATATTAGGTATGGGCTTACCCACAACAGCTAAATATATAGTCCTTGCTACAATGGCAGTTCCGGCTTTAATTAAGTTAGATGTAAATATAATGGCGGCTCATTTATTTATTCTATACTTTGGAGTAATAGCTGACATTACCCCCCCTGTTGCCCTAGCAGCATATGCAGGAGCCGGTATAGCCGGAGCAAATTCTATGAAAACCGGATTTCAGGCGGTAAAGCTCGCCCTGGCAGCGTTTATAGTTCCATATATATTTGCTATGGATCCAACATTGATTTTAGTAGAAGAAGTAGTAGGTACAACAGTAAAATTCCTGCCAGTATTCAAGGCAATACCTGTTGCAGTTTCAGCAATGATTGGTATTGTTTGTTTAGCTGGCGCAGTAGAAGGATATCTGTTTGATCATTGTAAAGTTTATGAAAGGATACCTCTTGCAATAGCAGCATTCTTGCTGTTAAAACCCGGTACAGTTTCTGACTTGATTGGATTAGTAGTATTAGTTGGCATATATTTCTTACAAAAGCAGAGAATTAAAAATAAAATAACAGCATAAATAAGATTTTAGGCTATAAGGGCATGTTAAAACAATATGCCCTTATTTTTTTGCAGGTATATCAAAAGCAACGAAGTAAAAAGTTTAGATATAATTTACGCAAATGACTAATTTTATGATAATATCATAATATAAAGCTAATATTAATACTATAATCAATAGGGTGTGATTTAATGAAAAAGAAGCATTTACTATTAATTGTCTTTATATTTTTAATATTATCTGGCTGTAATAAAGGCGAAGCCTTAGGAACAGATACTCTCGTAGTTGATGATATTGATAATATAGAACTTGACAGCATTAATCGGTATGAGATTAATGTAACTCTTGATTCCAGAAATAAAACCTATACAGGTGAACAAACTACTACATATGTCAATAATACAGGAGAGGTTTTGGATGAAATATATTTTCATCTTTATCCAAATGCCTATAAAACTGTAGATTCTGCTCCTATATTATTTGATAGAAGCTTTAGTGACCCCATAAGCTATATAGGTGGATGGATTGATATAGTTGATATTTCCAGAGATGATGAAAATCTTGATTATTCTATAGTTGGAGAAGATGAAACAATATTGAGAGTTAAATTAGATGAACCTTTAGAGCCTCAGGACGAAATTGAAATATATATGGAATATGAAGTAAAACTTCCTTCTTCTAAAGATAGATTTGGATATGGTGATAGGACTATCAATGTTGGAAATTGGTATCCTATTTTGTGCGTATATGATGAAGATGGGTGGGATCTGGAACCATATTATAAGATTGGCGACCCATTTTATTCTGATATAGCGGATTATGATGTGAATATAACAACAGAAAAGGATATTGTAATAGCCTCCAGTGGAAATATTTTAACTGATGATATACAGGAAGATAAGAGAGTTTATCAGATAGAGGGAAAATTGTTGCGAGATTTTGCTTGGTCAGCAAGCAAGGAATTTAAGATTAAAGAATCAAAGGTCGATGATACCGTAATCAAACTGTACTATTTAGATGGTAAAAGTACAATGATTAAGCAAAGCTTAGAAGTAGCTGCAAATTCCATAAAAAAGTTTAATAAGATATTTGGTAAATATCCATATGGACAATATAGTATAGTAATGACTGAATTTCCATCTGGTATGGAGTATCCTGGAATAGTTTTTATAAGTAATGAGTACTTTGATTATACTAGGAGAGACATGCTAGAAACAGTAATTGTTCATGAAACGGCTCATCAATGGTGGTATGGAATAGTTGGCTTAAATCAGATTAAGGAAGCATGGCTGGACGAATCCCTAGCAACCTACTCGGAGGTAATTTATACCAAGGAAGTATATGGTAAAGCTAGAGGTAAGGAATATTATAATCGTCAGATAAGGGATGGTTATGATTATGGACAGCTTTATTTAGGTGATATACAAATAGTAAATAAGCATTTAAAGTATTTTTCAGACTGGGATGAATATGGAATTTTAGTATATGCTAAAGGTCCAATATTTTTCGATCAAATTAAGAGAGATTATGGAGAAAAAGTATTATATAATATATTAAGTGAATTTTATAATAGCTATAAATTTAAAAATGCGACAACTGAAGATCTTATAAATGTTTGTGAATTAGTTACAGGAGACAATTTTACTAGACGTGCAGATAGGTGGCTTAATAACTAAAAAAGGGGAGGTTAACCCCCTTTTATTTTAATTAGACATTTACCAATTTAAACCACCAGAAAAAATTATTACCAGTAACAGGAAAAAGAATAGTAAGCTAGAATCTGTACGTTCATTTTCACGCCTTCTGTAATCACCCATTTTTAAACCTCCTTAAGATATTTTCATGCGTAATACATTATATTTGAACAATAGGTTATTTGTTACATAAAAATAGTGAATAATTTAAAATGGCATCGCTTGGGGGTAGTTAATTTGATAAAGAAATTCTTTTTAGTTTTATTAATTTCACTTTTGCTGTTAAATAATCTTGCCTTTGGACTCAATGGTTATGAAGATAAGATAAAGTCCTATTTACTTGCGGATTTTGAAACAGGAGAAATATTGGAGAGTTACAATATTGATACTACTTTAGAGTTAGCCAGCACCTCAAAACTATTATCATATTATGTAATTATGGATGAAATAAGCAAAGGTAATATAAGCTATAGTGACATTATAGTTATAGATGAGGATACTTCTAAAGTCACTGGCAGTAGCTATAAGTTAAAGCCAGGAGAGGAATTTACAGTAGAAAAACTGTTAAAGGCTGCAATAGTTATTTCAGGAAATGATGCTGTATATGCTTTGGCAAAACATATTGCTGGTACAGAGGGAAATTTTATAAAACTTATGAAAAATAAGGCCGATAACCTTGGTTTGAAGAACTGTGAATTGTATAATTCTTCAGGTTTACCAATAAATAAGGAAGGTCTTCAAAATAAAATGACAACAAGAGAATTGTTTATATTAGTTAAAAATCTTTTGGAAGATTATCCTGAAGTACTTGAATATTCGAAACTACCATTTATAAGTGAACCAAGTAGAAACTTTCTTGAGATGAATACAAACCCATTGTTAAGGACAGTTGAAAATGTTGATGGCCTGAAGACAGGATTTACAGGTAAGGCCGGGTATTGTTTAGTCTCGACTATTGGGATAAAGGGGGAACCAAGAAAAACAGAGGATATTAGATTAATTGGAATAGTAATGGGGGCAGGAAATTTTGATGATAGAACAGCTGTCAGCAAAGCTCTTATGGAATATGGCAAAAACAATTATTCTAAAAGAATTATACTACATGATGAGCTTCCTCTTCAAACTATTGAATTTAAGATAGGAGAACCAAAGAATATCGATATTTATCCTGAAGTTACTTTATCAAAGTTCCTAAATAACAATACTGATATAAAATTGGATATTAAATTAAGCGATACTAAACTCCCATTAAAGGAGAACACTAATCTTGGGCAGGTTATAGTT
Source organism: Tissierella sp. (assembly GCA_036844705.1). Classification (GTDB taxonomy): domain Bacteria; phylum Bacillota; class Clostridia; order Tissierellales; family Tissierellaceae; genus DAIUFH01. The sequence continues at coordinate 20,718 of DAIUFH010000004.1, read as the reverse complement.
CTTGAAAATGATGTACCTGTATTTACAACTAATATCATAAACAAACAAAAAGTTGGTAAAGTAAATTTAATAAATCTAGTTTATAGGTTTTATGCAAGTCTATACAGTATGCAGGAAGCTATATTTAAATCATTGTAGCTAAAAAATTGACATTTAAAAAAAATTAATGTAAAATATGATAGTGTGATATGTGCGCCCGTAGCTCAGTCGGATAGAGCAGTGCCCTCCTAAGGCATGTGCGGGGGTTCGATTCCTCTCGGGTGCGCCACATTGAAATAAAATGGTGATTTCATGGACGAATACTATATGTATGTAGCTATAAAAGAAGCATTTGCATGCACCTACGAAGTACCTGTGGGTGCTATTATTGTACATGATGGAAAAATCATAGGAAGGGGTCATAATCTTATTGAAACATGCAAGGATTCTACTGCTCATGCTGAAATGAGCGCAATAAAGATGGCATGTGAATATTTAGGTGGTTGGAGATTACTAAATTGTACTATGTATGTAACCCTAGAGCCATGTGCAATGTGTGCAGGTGCGATAGTCAACTCCAGGATAGACAGGCTTGTAATTGGTGCCATGGATCCTAAAAGAGGCTGCTGTGGTTCAGTTGAAGATCTGGTAACAAACCCAAGGTTCAATCATAAGGTGGACTTAACTGTTGGAGTCCTTGAAAGCGAGTGTAGCAAAATATTAAAGGATTTTTTTAAGAAATTGAGAAAAGACAAAGTGAATAAATAATTATGTGGAGAGATGTCCGAGCTGGCTTATGGTGGCGGTCTCGAAAACCGTTGTGCAAGACATCTTGCACCGGGGGTTCAAATCCCTCTCTCTCCGCCAAAAATAATAACATGTATCTTATAAGAAGCATCTATTATATGAAAGAGGTGACTATATGTTTAGAGAAATGCGTCGCAAAAAGCAGGCATTATCCTTACAAGAATGTATTGAGATTTTAAATAGTGGAACATCCGGAGTATTGGCCGTATATGGGGATGATGATTACCCATATGCTGTTCCTGTCAGTTATGTATATCATGATGATAAAATTTTCTTTCATGGTGCTAAAAAAGGTCATAGGGTGGATGCTGTTAGGAAAAATCAAAAAGTTTCTTTTTGTGTAGTTGATAAGGACCAAGTAGTGCCCGATGAATATACCACTTATTTTAGAAGTGTTATCGTCTTTGGACAAGCTCGTATTTTGGAGGATGAAGAAGAAAAAAGAAATGCAATCAATGCTCTTGCGAAAAAGTATGCTCCAAATCACGATGAAGGACATCGTCAACAGGCAATTGACAAGGAATACAATGCTACATGTATGATAGAGCTTAAAATTGAGCATATGAGTGGCAAGGAGGCAATTGAACTGGTTAGAGAAAAAAATTCTCAAACCAATTAGTATATTTCTCTACCATCGGCATCAGAATAAAAACCCACGTAAAGCAAAGGAGCTACGTGGGTTTTCTTATGCTATTTTTATGTTACTATTCACAGTAGATTTTATACGGGCGTCAGCTAGTGTCATTCTGAACCGCAGGTGAAGAATCTCGGGTCTAAAACCGGGATCCTTCGAAAGCTGTAATCATACTGCAAAACTCAGGATGACAAGAATGTATGCTCGGCATGACTGTGAATGGTAACGTTTTTATAAGATATATATTATAAAGTATTATTACTATACTTGATAATTATAAAAAGGCATGACATTTAGTAGTTTAAGACATATAATATATAGTAAATAAATATTTATGGGTATTTATGATATATTAGAAACTCAAAAGGAGGTAACTATGTACACAAATACGTTTATCGGAGTTATAATACCATTTATTGGCACTACATTAGGTGCCGCTATGGTTTTTTTTATGAAAAACGGCATGGGAGATAAAATGGAAAAATCCCTACTTGGATTTGCTTCAGGAGTCATGATTGCAGCTTCCGTTTGGTCACTCTTAATTCCATCAATAGATATGGCAAATGAACAGGGCATCATAGCTTGGGTTCCGGCTGCAGTTGGATTTATGGTTGGGATATTTTTCTTACTTATTCTTGATAATATCATTCCCCATATTCACCTGAATGAAGATGAGCCTGAAGGTGTCACATCCAAAAGCACAAAGCTTAGGAAAACCACAATGCTTGTTTTGGCAGTTACTCTTCACAATATTCCTGAGGGAATGGCTGTAGGAGTTGTATTTGCGGGAGTATTGGCAGAGAATTCACTTATATCCATGGCAGGTGCATTTTCGCTTTCTATTGGTATCGCAATACAAAACTTCCCAGAGGGCGCCATTATTTCCATGCCTCTCAACAGTGAAGGCTTATCCAAGAAAAAATCTTTTGTTTATGGTACATTATCAGGAATTGTGGAACCCATTGCTGCTGTTTTGACTATACTTCTTACAAGTGTAATTGAACCATTACTTCCATACCTGCTTTCCTTTGCAGCCGGAGCTATGATTTACGTTGTTGCTGAGGAACTCATACCTGAAGCGCAGGCAGGAGAGCATAGTAATGTTGGAACCATAGGGGTAGCTTTAGGGTTTGTAGTAATGATGATACTTGACGTGGCTCTGGGATAATTTAAATAACTTTAGAGGTCACTAAAAAGTAATATATGATACTTTTTAATGACCTCGTTTTTATTACTTTTTAAAATAAACATCTACAGTATAACCTGGCTTCAATATTTCATCCGGGTCATCTGGTTTTACCAGCACATGAACTATGCGCTTACCGTCTTTTTCCACTGCCAATTCTGGAATCTGAATTACAGTACCCTCTAGTGTGACATCGGGTACATAAGTTGGCACAATTCTGACGGTATCTCCAACCTCAATGCTGTTAATGAATTCTTCATCTACCTCTGCACTGATAGTAATAGAATCCATGTCCATAATTTGAAGTACTTTGGTTGGGGCACCCTGGATACCCAGGTGATCTCCATTGTTGATTGTGATACTTTGTACGATACCATTCTTCAAATCAGAAACGATTTGATTGTCATTGATGTAATCTTTTGCAGTTTTGGATATCATCAGGTTCAAGTCTACTTTAGCAGAAGAGATACCACTTTGTTGTTCTGTGATATTTGCAGCATTTCCCGTTTTAAGCTGAGAAAGCTGTACCTGTTTTGATTTGAGTCCAACATTCAGTTGATCCAGCTCGTCTTTTAGTCCAAGTTTTGACTTCTGAATATTTTCTTGCACATCGTTTAAGGCTTTCTGGCGTTGTTCTAGTGCATCCTCATATTTATTGAGCATTTCTTTCGAAATGGCTCCAGTATCATATAGTTCCCGATAATTGTTCAGGTCATTCTGGGCATTTGAAAGCTCCTTTTGAGCAAGATCTAAAGTATTCTGAAGCAGTTTCAGATCGGCGTTTGTTCCGTTATTGTATTCTTCTCTCTTTCGTGAGATTTCCTGCTGCATTTGGTCAATGTCAGCTTGTAGCGCTGAAACATCCTGCTTTGTTGCAGGTAAAGCTGCTTCATTTGCCACAAGCTGTTGTTTCAACTTTTCAACGTTTCCGTTATATTCTGTAAGATCCAGTGTTACCAGTGGCTGCCCAAGGGTGACACGGTCTCCCTCTTTAATCAAGACATCCGTTACAAATGCTGGAAAATCAATATTGATATTCTCTATACGGGTACATTTTACTTCACCCCACACATTAATTTCTTGGGGTTGATTGCTCAAATTCTGTTCGTCTTCCGTCTGCGAAGCAGGCGCGATGTTCTTGCGGTAAAGAAGGATTCCTGATGTGGAAAGAACTACCACTAGCACGCACACCCCGATTAGTACTGTTTTTTTATGTGATAAAATCCAATTTTTCATAAACTAAGCCTCCATTTTTATCATTCAACGCTTTTAAGCGCTTCCAGCATTTCAAGTTGTTTCATTTTTCGAGCTATGCTGCTATTGGTAATCCATGCAAAAAATATAGTCATAGCGGTTGCAATCAGAACGTTTGGCAATGTGATATTACCTAATAGATCCATGCGTTCATCCAGACTGCTGGCAATCAACCAGGAGATGAACCTACCTATGGGAATGCCTAATATGGTCCCAAGCAGGATGGAAAAATAATTTTCAACTAACACTAGATTTCTAATTTCTCGGTGATGGAATCCAAGTACTCTAAAGGTCGCCAAATCACGAATTCGTTCGACAAAATTTAGAATACCGGTGTTGTACAGTACAACAAAGGCCAGTGATGCTCCCATAACAATCAGCGCTACAACAGCAAAATTTATTACCCCCATGCTGGATGACAATCCTTCATGTTGGCTCTCACGTGTAGCCGAATCAGTCACCACATCACTTTGTAAAAATCTTTGATCTAGCGGACCATGCCATTGGATTAGTATAGCTGTCGGAGAAAATTTTTCACCTAGGGACTTCCAGTAGCTATCGGATACATAAATTCCTTGGCCTGAGGCCATGTAAGGAACTTGGATAATTTGCACAGGTACATAATCTTCACCTGTGCGCTTGATCTGTATACTGTCACCTTTATCTATACCTAGAGTTTTACATAATTTTCTAGTCATAAGAATCCCATTTTCCGGTAAAGAGATAGGATTTCCGTCAATATCCTTCATCTGAACTAGTGGACTATCTATAGTTGTAACGGTAATAATCTCCATTTTTTGCTCACCATTAGGGTAGATCACCTCAATGGCAGATTCCTGAATTAGCTGTGTGATTCCGTTGAGCCCCAAGTTATTGAGATAACGAGAATCAGCTTTCTTAGGATCAATGATAACCTTTTGATCGTAGGTGAACGTGTCTCCATATACCTGGTCAGTTATACCTACTATGGTGCTTTTGACAGTCAGTGCTGCAATAATTACACCCACGCATCCCATGACCCCGATTGTACTCATAATAAGACGTCCTTTGTTTTTCAGAGTGTTTCGAACAATCAGCTTGTTACTAAACTTCATCTTATCCCATATGGAAGGTATGGATTCCAGGAAAATGTGCTTACCTTTCTTTGGAGGCTTGTCACGAAGAAGTACTGCTGGAGTATCTTTCTGGAGCTGCCAACAAGCATAAAACGAAATGCCTCCTGTGCACAAGAGAATCAAAAGTAGTGCAAATGCAAAGTTCCAGTAGTTAATATGAAGCCTATAGCTGCTAAGAGTCAATTGTAATTGCGGTACTAAAATCCGACCAAAGATGTTTGGACCCAGTATAAGGCCAGTCAATGAACCCAGTACTCCTACCATGACACCATAAGAGGTGTAATGCCACAGTATACTTCCTTTGCTATAGCCCAGTGCCTTCAAAATTCCTATTTGCGTTCGCTGATTTTCCACAAGACGTACCATTGTACTTTGAGTAATCAATGCCGTCACAAGGAAGAATAATATTGGAAAAACCAAAGAAAGTATTTTAAACTGCTGTATGCGGCCATTGACATTGCTAACGCTGGTACTGTCCTTCTGCAAGGTAATCCCGATGAGCTTATCTCCAATAATAGAATCCGCCTTTTGAACAACTTCCTTAAGATTTGTACCAGATGCAGTTTTCACACTGATTTGGTTGTAAACCTTTTGTCCGTAGACACTTTCCAATGCACTGGTATGGATTACTATAAAACCGTATATAGTCGGATCTGGAACGAGGGTAGCGGAGTTTTTAACAACAGAGACCTGTTCGCTGCTTATGGCTAAACCATTTATGGGTAATTGCAACCAAATGCCATCGAGCTTGATTGAAATAGTATCGCCTACCTTTAGGTTGTGAACTTTTGCAAAGGAACTATCCAGTACAGCGCCGTTTTTACTAAATCGTCCTTCTTGAATCTCAGGTTGGTCTAGAGTACTACGATCATTCAGAGCGTAGACATGTAGGGTAGCCCCTGGTAAATCCGTATCAGCGTCGGTAGAAAAGCGCTTTTCCACCTGTGTGACTCCATCAATTTTTCTTATTGCCCAGAGATCTTGCTCAGATGGGTTCTGTACAGTCACCCAAAGATCTGATAGGTTCGTAGCATTGTACATGGCATCAGCATTATTCTGAACGGTAAACCATATACTGTCGAGGCCTGTCATGATTGTTACGGCTAGGGTCGCCATGATAAATATAGAAATAAACTGCGCCTTTGATTTTCTCATATCACGCAGAGACTTTTTAAACAATGTACCCCTTACCATATGATATCCTCCACGTCTTTAGGGTGCTCATGGAATTCTGTTTTGGCAATTTTGCCGTCTCTCATATGGAGTACAGTTTGGGCCATTTCAGCAATCGGTGCGTTGTGAGTAACTATGACAACAGTTTTGCCAAGGTCATTGGAAACATCACGAATAAGACGCAATACCATGCGGCCAGTTTCTGAATCCAGTGCACCAGTTGGTTCATCACATAGTACAATTTGGGGGTTCTTAGCCAATGCCCTAGCGATAGACACTCGCTGCTGTTCCCCACCTGACATCTGGCTTGGGAAATTGCTCATTCTTTTCTCAAGGCCTACTCGTTGTAGCATTTCACGTGCGTCTAGCGGATCTGGAGATATTTCTTCGGCTAGTTGCACGTTTTCTAGTGCTGTTAGATTAGGCACTAGGTTATAAAATTGAAATACAAAGCCAATTTGTGTGCGGCGATATTCCGTTAAGTCATATTCAGACATACCGGAAATTTCTTTATCGTTCACGATAATTCGGCCAGATGTAGATGAATCCATACCGCCTAACATATTTAGAACCGTAGTTTTACCAGCGCCGCTTTGTCCGAGCACTACATTGAATGTACCCTTGTTTAAAGCAAAGCTAATGCCGTCCACTGCCTTAATGACGGTATTTCCCATGCGATATACCCTTTCCACATTTTCAAATGTAATAAAATCCATACAAAATCTTCCTTCCTTCTGCAATATGGCTATGTCTAAAATTTAAATTATATTATGATTTATAAAAATCATACTTACTTGACATTCAATCATTATGATATATTATATATTATAAAGACACTGTGTATATTTCACAACCATCAGATGGTTATCTAATGTATATTTCACAACATGTTTATATGAGAGTGTTGGTTTTAAAACAAAAATTAAAATTAAGTTAAGAAAAGAGGGCTGCTTTATGAAGGAGAAGAAAGAGAATCGGAAAACACGTTATACGAAAATGGTTTTGCAAGATAGTCTGTTTGAATTGATGGAGAAAAAACCCATTACTAAGATTACTATTAAAGAGCTGTGTGAAAACGCAGATATCAATCGTACTACTTTTTATTCCTATTATAGGGATCAGTACGACCTTCTTTATAAAATCGAGGAAGAAGTTCTTTCATGGGTTAAAGAATTGCTTTCCAATTTGATTTACAAAAGTGAGAAGGATGAAAAAATGAAAGCTCTTGAGAAAATATTTCAATACGTTGCCGATAACAGCAAACATCTTCAAATTTTGATGAGTGAACAGGGAAATATTGATTTTCAGAAGAAAATATTTAGTTTAATATATCAAGAGTGTGGGATATTGTCTTCATCTGAGAAAGATGTGGACTTAGGTATTAGTGAGGATTATTTTATATTTGCAGTTAATGGGAGCGTTGGTTTATTGCAACATTGGTTGAAAAATGGAATCAATCTATCTGCAAAGGAAATGGCAGAGGCTATTTACAATATGACTTCCTATGCTATGTAAACCCGAGATTCTTCACATTGTTCAGAATGATAATGCAGTAGTCTCAGATACAAAGTATTTATAAATGTATTTTTAATAGTTTTTAATAATCTAAGAATAGTTTAATAGCTATTCTTTTTTGTATTCATAATTGCTATAATTATTATATATATTACCAGCAAAGGGGGAGGTATTTTGAAAAGGCTGATGACAGGTAATGAGGCTGTAGCAAGAGGAGCCTATGAAGCAGGATGTAAAATTGCCTCAGCATATCCGGGAACGCCTAGTACTGAGATACTTGAAAACGTTTCCAAATATGATGAAATCTATTCTGAATGGTCAACAAATGAAAAGGTAGCACTAGAGGTTGCTGCAGGTGCTTCAATAGCTGGAGCTAGAGCATTGGTTGCTATGAAGCACGTTGGATTAAATGTAGCAGCAGATCCTCTATTTACGATTAGCTACGAAGGTGTTAACGGTGGATTGGTTATAATTACTGCTGATGAGCCAGGAATGCATAGCTCACAAAATGAACAGGATAACAGACTATATGCCAATCATGCTAAGGTATTAATGCTAGAACCATCAGACTCCACAGAATGTAAGGAATTTGTAAAGCTTGCCTTTGAAATCTCAGAAGAATTTGACACCCCGGTAATTATTAGATTAACAACAAGAGTATGCCATAGCAAGGGCATTGTTGAATTAAATGAAAGAGTTGAAGTGCCTACAAGAGAGTACATAAAGAATATTAAAAAGTATGTAATGGTTCCTGCTCATGCGCAATTAAGACATGAGATTATGGAGGAAAACAGAATACCAAGATTAAAGGAATATTCAAACTCGATTAAATTAAACTACATGGAGTTGAATGATAGCAGTATAGGGATTATTACAAGCGGAATTTGTTACAACCATGCTAAAGAGGTATTTGCAGATAGGGCATCTTATTTAAAAATAGGATTGACATGGCCTTTACCAATGGATTTAATCAAGGATTTTGCAGCACAGGTAGAAGAAATATATATAATAGAAGAAACAGAGCCATATATTGAGAATTTTATTAAATCATTAGGAATTGAATGTGTTGGTAAGGAAATTTTTTCAGTGAGAGGTGAAATAACCCCTGATATAATAAGGAAAGTAATCTTAAATGAGGAGGTAATTCCTACATATGAATTGGGGTCAGTACTTCCAAACAGACCCCCTGCTTTATGTGCCGGTTGTCCACATAGGGGAATCTTCTATACCATAGGAAGGTTTAGAAATAAGGTTGATGTGACAACGGATATAGGGTGTTATACGTTGGGCATGTCTCCACCTTTAAGTGTAGGAGATACACTTATATGTATGGGGGCAGGCATTTCTGCAGGTATTGGTTTTAACAAGGTGAATGAAATAGCTGAGAGAGATAAAAAGGTCTTTGGAATCGTTGGAGATTCTACCTTCTTCCATTCAGGAATCACTGGTCTTGTAGATGCAGTATATAATAAAAGCAATATGGTTCATGTAATATTGGACAATAGAATCACTGCTATGACTGGACAACAAGAAAATCCAGGAACAGGAAGAAATATAAAAGGAATAGAATCGTCAGCTATAGACCTTGTAGCTTTAGTAAAGGCAATAGGGGTAAAAGAAGAAAATATTAGAGTAATAGATCCATATGATATGGATGCAAACAAGGCTGCTGTTAAAGATGCAATAAATGCAGAGGAAACCTTCACGATTATAACAAAACGACCTTGTGCATTGATAAAAGATGTTATAAAGGCTAGAAAAGGAATGTTATGTGAGGTAAATCAGGAGAAATGTACAAGGTGTAAAACTTGTATTAGAATTGGATGCCCTGCTATATCATATAAGGATGATTATATAAATATAGATATTGCACAATGTAATGGATGTAGGGTATGTCTACAGGTATGCCCATTTAATGCCATAGAAGAAGGAAAGAGGTGATTTACTTATGGTAAAGAATATATTATTGGTAGGAGTAGGTGGACAGGGCACTATTTTAGTATCTAGAATATTGTCTGAAGGACTTGTTATGGAGGGCTATGATGTAAAGATGTCCGAAATTCATGGGATGGCCCAAAGAGGAGGCAGTGTTACCACTCAGATACGATATGGAGATAGGGTATATTCTCCATCCATAACTCCGGGGGAAGTAGATATATTAGTGGCTTTTGAAAAGCTTGAAGGAGCAAGATATGTAAATCAACTCAGAAAAGGTGGAATATTGATTATAAATGAAGAAGAAATGTACCCATTACCTGTATTGGTAGGTACTGAGAAATATCCAACTAATCTTTTGGAAGAAATTAAAGAAAAGGTAGAGAATACAATATCAGTTGATGCAAGGGAACTTGCTAAAGATTTAGGTGAACCAAAGGTTCAAAATATAATTATGCTTGGAATTTTAGCAACAGCATTAGAGCTGGATGAAATAGATTGGATAGGCCTAATAAAGGTCAATTTGCCAGAAAAGGTTCATGAGGTAAATATTAGGGCTTTTGAAATTGGAGCTAATTTGTTAGAAGTAACTAATAATTAGAAGGTCGGGCATTGCCCGACCTTCTAATTATGGCTCTTCAATAGTCTGTCCTTAATCTCCCACAATGGTTTAGAAAGATCTACTGCATATTCATGAGGTTTTTCAAATCTTTTTACCTCATCCCATAGACAATCTATCTGTTCCATACAATATTGTCTAGTTTCATGAATATCAGATGACTGATATATGTTTAAACCGTTTTCAAAGATTTTAACCAATAATTTTTTTGTATAAAAGTTTTTGATTGTTTTTCTCTTCCATGTATACAATGGGTGAAAAATTTCATATGGTTCATTCTCGTTAATCACTTCATCATACAATGTAACTACATCTGCAATTGCCTTATTTGTAGACTTATCGAATAGTCTATAAATCTGTTTAAATCCCGGTGTAGTAATCTTTCCAACATTTTCACTTATTTTAATCTTAGGAACAATCCTATCCGCTTCTTCAACAGCAGTAAGTTTATAAACTCCGCCGAAGATAGGCTCTGATCTAGCTGTGATTAATCTTTCGCCTACACCGAATGAATCTACTTTTGCACCTTGATTCAATAAATCTCTGATTACATATTCATCAAGGCTGCTTGAAACAAGTATTTGGCAATCAGGAAAACCAGCATCATCCAACATTTTTCTAGCTTTCTTTGAGAGATAAGCAAGGTCACCACTGTCAATTCTAATTCCTTTTGGTCTGAATCCCAGCGGCAACAATACTTCATTGAAGCATTTAATAGCGTTTGGAATTCCTTCCTTTAATGTATTGTAAGTATCTACCAGCAATACACATTCTCCAGGATAAACAGTAGCATAAGCCTTAAAAGCCTCGAATTCGCTATCGAACATTTGCACCCAGCTATGCGCCATAGTTCCCAGAGCAGGAACATCAAAGTCTCTGTCGACTATTGTATTTGCTGTACCTACACAACCACCAATATATGCAGCTCTGGCACCTAATATGGCTGCTTCATACCCCTGTGCTCTTCTTGAACCAAATTCCATTACTGCTCTTCCTCTGGAAGCCCTGACGATTCTATTTGATTTTGTAGCTATCAGTGACTGATGATTAATAGTCAACAGTATCATTGTCTCTACAAGCTGTGCCTGAACTATCGGTCCTCTTACAATTACAAGGGGCTCTCTTGGGAAAATCGGAGTACCCTCAGGTATTGCCCATACATCACAAGTAAATTGAAAGTTCTTCAAATAATCAAGGAATTTTTTCCCGAATAGTCTCTTACTTTTAAAATAAGCAATATCTTCTTCACTGAATTTCAGATTTTTTAAATATTCGATTATCTGTTCAACACCTGCCATTATTGCAAATCCGCCTTCATCCGGAATTGCTCTAAAGTACATATCAAAATAAGCGATTTTATCACCTATACCATTTTCAAGGTAACCGTTTGCCATAGTAAATTCATAATAATCGGCAAGCATCGTAAGATTTCGCTTATCTTTCCAATCGAGTTTATTCATCATCATTCCCCTTTGTATAATATTTATATTAATTATACTCCTTCTTTAAGTATTATACAATATTGGTATAAATATTGAAGGGTAACCATCTTTACTTAAGATAATTACCCTTCATTTTAAATAGAATTGTATGCAGCTACTCCAACAATAACTTTTTGGCTCACTCACTTTTTCCAATAAACTAACACTCCTTTTTGAATTACAGCTAAGTTATTATCTAACCTTGTAACTCAATCGGTTATTAAGTTGTCACCTTTCTTCTTTTACTTAAATTACTGTTTAATACTTGCTACCTTACCAACTTTGTGTTCTAATACATCCAATCTTAAATTCACTATTTTAAATCATTGTAACTTTTATAGGCTGCTCATATTACTAATTTCTAACTAAATATTTAACTTGAATTTTAGTTGGAGGTAGCTGCAACAATTCTATATTATCATTAGTTTTAACACTCCTTTGGAATGTTAATAGATAATGATGTATTTATATTATACCCAGAATTTATTTTTTAAACACAAATCTTAAACATTATTTGTTTTCCTTATTTAATAATTTTTTACCCTTCTCCGTAACGCTAATCATTTTAATCGGAATTGACTTGCAGCTTGAAATAGAACACCCTGCACATTTACCTTCACATGTAGGGGATCCCATTTCCTCTGTTATATATCCAAGCCTGATTAACTGATTTACCAGTTCATCAACCATTTCTTCCGATATATTTAAGTTCTTTCCAATCAATGACTTTGAAAATAATTTTGCTTCATAAATTTCTCTTAATACATTTTTAAGCATAATCTCACTCCTAAAATCCTAAGATAGTACCAACCTGATAAACAAGAACTGCTCCTATCCACGCTATTACAAACGGATAAACAACCATGAAAATAGCCCACTTATAGGAATTTGTTTCTTTCTTAACAGTTGCTATAGTAGCAGCACATGGAGTGTATAAAAGAACCATTACCATAAAAGAGAGAGCAGTAAGAGGTGTAAATACTCCTTGAATAGCTGTTATTAGCTCAGCACCTTCAGCGGCACCTGCATAAACCATACCTAATATAGCTACAACTGCTTCCTTCGCTGCGATACCTGCAAACAAACTAACAGATGCCTGCCATGTTCCAAAACCTGCAGGAGCAAATATTGGAGCAATTATTGTTCCGATTTTTCCTAAAAGACTTTCTTGACTATATTGTTCTACGCCAAGTGGAAGTACAGACAATATCCAAAGAATTGTAACTACAGCAAAGATTATGGTACCTGCTCTCTTTAAAAATTCCCATACCTTATCCCACATATCTCTTAATACACTTCTCATTGAAGGTAATCTATATGGAGGCAGCTCCATAATAAAATTTGACGATTCGCCCTTAAATAGTGTCTTACTAAAAATTTTACCCATAATTAACGCTACAATAATTCCAAGAAAATATAATGCAAATAATACCAAGCCACCATTATTAGGGAAGAAAGCCGCTATAAATACCAAATAGATTGGAATTCTGGCACCACAAGACATAAATGGATTGATTAAAATAGCAATCATTCTGTCCTTTTTGTTTTCCAAAGTACGTGTAGACATTATCCCTGGAACATTACATCCAAATCCAACTATCATGGATATAAAGGTCTTTCCATGAAGTCCCAAGGCCCTCATAATACCATCCATTACATATGCCGCTCTTGACATATATCCTGTATCTTCCAGTATACCCAAGAAAAAATATAGGGTCATTATCAGAGGAACGAATACTACGACTGCACCTACCCCTCCAATGATACCTTCTGTTATAAAGGATACCAACCAGTTAGGAGCACCTGTATTAATTAGAAATACATTGACACAATCTCCAAGTGACTCCATCCATCCTTCTACATATCCTCCAAATAAGTCAGAACCTATAACGAATGTAAGTTGAAAGACTGTATACATTATCAATCCGAAAATAGGAATTCCCAAGTATTTATTAACAACAATCTTATCTATTTTATCAGTAAGTGTTTCTTTAGAATCAACAGGACTTTTAACACTTTTATTTACTATATTTCCAATAAATTCATATCTCTTATCTACTATTTCAAGCTCATAGTCCGTTGCTTTATCACCAAGAGTGGCAAGTTTTTCGGTAACTTCCTTTTTGTTCTTTATGTGTTCCAGTACTTCCTTATCCCCTTCAAGAGCCTTAATGGCTATCCACTGAGTAGGATAATCTAAATCGGAGCCTTTAAGTAATGATTTTAATTCCTGAATTTCCTTATCAATTTCTTCACCGTAGCTGAAAAGTTGGTAATCTAAATTTTTATTATTATTTATAATTTCAGTAGTCTTCTCAATGAGTTTTCCGACTCCCTTTCTTTTAGCAGCAACAGTTGGAATAATCGGAATACCCAAGTTGTTAGAAAGTTTCTCCAAATTTATTTCAATATTTTTACCTTTAGCTTCATCCATCATATTAAGAGCTACAACTACATTTGAGCCCATTTCCATTAATTGAGTTGTTAAATAAAGATTTCTCTCGATATTTGTAGCATCTACTACGTTAATAACTACATCAGGGTTTCCCTTAACAATATAGTCTCTAGCAACTACCTCATCTTCTGAATATGCTCCTAGGCTATATGTGCCGGGTAAATCTACTATATTATATAAAACTCCGTTATATTTTAATTGACCTTCTTTTTTTTCAACAGTGACACCAGGCCAGTTTCCTACATGTTGGTTTGAACCAGTCAATGCGTTGAAAAGAGTCGTTTTACCACTATTGGGATTTCCAACAAGTGCGATTGTGTTCATATTACACATCCTTTCCAATGATAGTCATTATCAATGAACAACAAAAAAATAAATGCTTAATTCTGAATTGTTATTTTACTGGCTATACCTCTACCTAATGCTAACTTACTACCAGCTATACTTATTATTAAAGGACCATAATCATTCTTTAACATTTTAATCTGGACTCCCCTTCGTAATCCCAGTTCAGATAGCCTTTTTCTAATGTTACCACATCCGGTTATTTCTTTAATTCTACCTATTTCATTTGGCTTTAATAAAATCATTGCTTTTTCTTCCATAAACTCTCCTCGCTTGCCTAAAATGATAATCATTATCAATACTAGAATAATACTTTTTTGAGATAAATGCAAGTTTTTTATTGAAGCATCAGCCTACGTCATTCTAAACCGTAGATGAAGAATCTTGGGTTTAATTGTAAAGGTTATTATAGTTTCAGTAATTGATTAAAAAATATTTCTATGGGAATAAATGTAATATTACAAAAGGAGGGTTTGTCTTTATATGATACAACAAATTGAGCTATTAAGAATTGAGTTTTTAAGAAAGAAATTATATAAGAAGATAAATGAAAATGGGCTTTTAAATAATGAAGTTATAAAATTGAGTCATGAATTAGATTTGTTAATTTTGGAACACTATGATAAATATGGTCTAAATGGTTTGAGTAACAAGGATTTAATCAATAATTTGATTTTACCAGAATATGATAAAAATAGTTGATTTATTTAACCATCGGGTATATAATTAAAATGAAGGTCAGAGAAAGTCAAAACATTCTCAATGGAGATGAATTTATGGAATATAAGGATTATTACAAAATACTAGGAGTAGAAAAAAGTGCATCACAAGATGATATTAAGAAGGCATATAGGAAACTAGCTAAAAAATATCATCCTGATGTCAATCCAAATGATAATAAAGCTCAGGAAAAGTTTAAAGATATAAATGAGGCTTATGAAGCTTTAGGTAATGAAGATAAAAGAAAGAAATATGATACATTTGGCAGTAATTATAATTTTTCTGGTGGACAAAATTTTGATCCGTCACAATATGGCTATTCTTATACTTCTTCTGGAGAGTATAGCGATTTTAGCGATTTCTTTAACATGTTCTTTGGAGGAAATGGCGGCAATGCTAAAAGCTTTAATTTTGGAGATATATTTGGAGGTGGCAGGACAAGTGGATTTGGAAAGAAAAGATCCCAAGCTTATCGCCAAACCTATGAATCTGAATTAAATATTACACTTAAAGAGGGCTACAATGGTTCTGAGAAAGATGTAAATATAAATTTAGGTGGGGAAATAAAAAGATTGTCAATAAAGATCCCAAAGGGAATATTTCCCGGGAAAAAATTAAAGGTTAAAGGAGAAAAATGGGGAATTAATGGAGATATTATCTTTAAGATAAATTTAGTAGATGATGAAAGAAATAAATTAGAGGGTTTAGATGTTATATCTAAAGTAGACTTGCTACCTTGGGAAGCTGCACTTGGTACTAAAGTAGTCGTTAGTACACTTAATGGTAAAATTAAGATAAATATCCCGAGGGGTATAGCGGCAGGTAAAAAAATAAGAGTTCCTAGTAAAGGCTATATCGATATGAGTGGAAATACTGGAGATTTATATATACAGGTAAATATAGTAAATCCACCTATATTATCTGATGAAGAGCTTAAATTATATGAAAGACTAAGTCAAATATCGAAATATAACCCACGAGAAAACCAGTGAATAACTAAGAACTAAGAGTTAAGAGTTAAAACCCTAGATTCTTCAAAAGCAAATATGATACTGCCAATCTCAGAATGACAATAGCGGGCATATCATCCTACCTGTCAAAGATGGTAACAGCAGAGTGTCATATTGCCCGTCTCAGGATTACATTGGTATGATTCCGAGCGTAGCGAGGAATCCCGGGTTTAATTGTGAACTGTGAATTGTGAACTGTGAATTGAAAAAAAGAGGTGATATTATGGATTTAAATAAATTTACACAAAAGAGTATAGAAGCAGTACAAAAATCCCAGGAAGTAGCAATCAAATATGGCAATCCTCAATTGGAGGAAATCCATATCCATTATGGCCTTATGAGCCAGGAGGATGGATTAATACCAAAGGTAATCTCATATATGGGTGAAAATAAGGATTTAGTTAGAGCTGATTTGGAAAGAGAAATCGATAATCTGCCTAAACAATCAGGTGGAGGAGGCTCTGTTTATCCGAGCCGTATTTATACAAAGGTATTACTTGATTCAGAGGAAGAAGCCAAAAAATTTGGGGATGAGTATGTAGGAGTAGAGCATATATATATTTCTTTGCTTAAACAAAAAAACACCATATCTGAAAAGATATTCAAAAAATATAATATAAATCTCCAAAGATTTTTAGAGGCTTTAAAGAAAATAAGAGGAAATCAAACTATTACATCTGACAATCCTGAGTCAACTTATAATGTGCTTAAAAAGTATGGTAAGGACTTGGTTGAAGATGCAAGAGAAGGTAAAATAGACCCTGTTATTGGAAGAGATAGCGAAATAAGAAATGTAATTAGAATATTGTCTAGAAGAACAAAGAACAACCCTGTACTCATAGGTGATCCGGGAGTTGGTAAGACAGCAATAGTAGAAGGATTGGCACAGAGGATTGTTAATGGAGATGTACCTGAGGGATTGAAGGAGAAGACCATATTTTCATTGGATATGGGTTCTTTAATAGCGGGAGCTAAGTACAGAGGTGAATTTGAGGAAAGATTGAAGGCAGTACTTTCTGAAATTCAGAAATCTATGGGTCAAATTATTCTATTTATAGATGAGATTCATAATATAGTAGGTGCAGGCAGGACAGAGGGCTCAATGGATGCTTCGAATTTACTAAAGCCTATGTTAGCCAGAGGTGAGCTACATGCAATTGGGGCCACAACCCTGGACGAATATAGAAAATATATAGAAAAAGATGCAGCCCTTGAAAGAAGATTCCAAAAGGTTCTTGTATCAGAACCAAGTGTTGAAGATACTATATCAATTTTGAGAGGACTCAAAGGTAAATATGAAATCCACCATGGTATTAGGATATCAGATGGGGCAGTGATAGCTGCTGCAACCTTATCGGACAGATATATTAGTGATAGATTTCTTCCTGATAAAGCTATTGATCTAATGGATGAAGCTTCTGCCATGATTAGGACAGAAATAGACAGTATGCCTGTAGAAATAGATGAAATCAGAAGACGTATTCTGCAACTTGAGATTGAAAAGGCAGCATTAAAGAAGGAAACAGATGAGGCTTCTAAACTAAGATTGGAAAAATTAGAAAAAGAGTTATCAGAGCATAGGGAAAAATTCGATATACTGAAAGCAAAATGGGAAGATGAGAAAAAGAGCATTACTAAGGTTAAAGATATAAAAGAGAAAATCGACAATGTAAAAAGGCAGATTGAGGAAGCTGAAAGAAGCTATGACCTTGAAAAACTGTCACAGCTTAAATATGGAACTATGGTTGAGCTTGAAAAGCAATTGGCTGAGGCGAATAAGAGAACTGAAGAAGAAAACAGAATGTTAAAGGAAGAGGTAACCGAAGAGGAAATAGCAGATGTAGTTGCAAAATGGACCGGTATACCTGTTACAAAGCTTGTAGCTACAGAAAGAGAAAAACTTCTGGACCTTGGTAATATATTGCATAAGAGAGTAATCGGACAGGATGAAGCTGTAGAAGTAGTAGTAGATGCAGTAATTAGAGCTAGAGCTGGAATGAAACAGATGAATAGACCCGTAGGTAGCTTCATATTTTTAGGACCTACAGGTGTAGGAAAAACAGAATTGTCCAAGGCATTAACAGAAACTCTATTTGATGACGAAAGAAATCTTATTAGAATTGATATGAGTGAATATATGGAAAAATATTCAGTATCAAGGTTGATAGGTGCACCTCCAGGATATGTAGGATATGATGAAGGTGGGCAATTAACAGAAGCTGTAAGAAGAAAACCATATTCAGTTATATTGTTTGATGAAATAGAAAAGGCCCATCCGGATGTATTTAATATATTATTACAGGTTTTAGATGATGGAAGACTTACTGACAATCAAGGTAGAATTGTAGATTTTAAAAATACAATCATTATTATGACCTCCAATATAGGTTCAACATATCTACTTGAAGGGATTAATAAGGATGGTAGTATTGAGGAATCCGCTAGAGAAAAGGTAATGGCTGAAATGAGCAGAACCTTTAAACCTGAGTTCCTGAATCGTATTGATGAAATCGTGTTGTTTAAGCCGCTACAAAGAAATGAAATCTTTAAGATAATAGATTTACAGATTGATGAAATAAAGAGTAAACTTGAAGATAGACAGATTGATATATTGGTTACGGAAAATGCTAAGGAATATATATTGAATAGAGCATATTCTAGCCAATATGGAGCAAGACCAGTAAAGAGATTTCTACAAAAAGAATTGGAAACAAATATTGGTAGAATGATTATAAAGGGAGAACTAAAGGATAAGGATAGGATTACAGTAGATGTTTTAAATGGACAATTAAATATAACAAAATAAAAGTTCGGATTATCCGAACTTTTATTTTGCTTTAAATCAATTAAAATAAATTTACAAAGAATGTAATTACAGCTATATTTGTAAAGTCTATAAACAATGCACCTACTATAGGTAATACGAAGAATGCTAGTTTTGAATAAACAAATTTTTCTGAAACTGATTGCATGTTTGCAATTCCATTAGGAGTAGCACCCATACCAAATCCACAGTGGCCTGCAGCAATTACAGCAGCATCGTAGTTTTTACCCATAATTGGGAATGTTACATATGTTGCAAATAGATACATTAATATTGTTTGACCAATAAGTAATATGATCATTGGTAAAGCAAGATCTGCTAGTTCCCATAGTTTCAATGTCATAAGAGCCATTGCTAAGAATAGATTAAGCGCAGCATCACCTATTACACCAATTTCTTCATCCGGAGAGTGGAAGAACTTACCTGTATCAGATATGTTTCTCATAATAGCAGCTACTATCATTGAACCAATATATTCAGGGAATGTTAGTCCAAAACCGTTAATCCAGTTTGATACATAAACACCAATACCCATAGCTATCAATAATTGGAAAATTGCCATAGCAATTTTATCTCCGTCAAGAATTGATTTACTTTCTTCAATTAAGGATTCATCAACATCAATATCTTTTGATGCTAATTTTTTGTTTAATAAATCATATTTATTAATAAGCCTGTTAGCTACCGGTCCACCCATCATGGAACCTGAAACTAGACCAAATGTTGCAGCAGCAATGGCTACAGTAGTTGCCCCGGATATTCCTAATGCTTCAACAGTTGGCGCAATAGCAGCAGATGTACCATGTCCACCTGTCATTGGAGTTGAACCAGTCATCAAAGCTAATAATGGATGTACTTTAACTAATGGAGCCAAACCAACAGCTAAACCATTTTGTAATACTGTGAGCACTGTAGCGATTACTAAAAATAGAATTACCTTTAATCCGCCTTTTTTAAGGACTTTGAAACTTGCGTTGAATCCAATTGATGTAAAAAACATTACCATGAAGAATGTTTGTAATGTTGTATCGAATTCAAAGAAAGCTACACCAGCCATTCTTAAAATTAAAGTTATGATTGCGAATAGTAATCCGCCGATAACTGGTGAAGGGATGCAATATTTAGAGAAAAACGTTATCTTTTCTCTTAACTTTTTACCAATTAGTAGCAAAATTACTGCCAAACCAATTGACTGCAACATGTTCATCTCGATTGTCATTAAAAAACCTCCTATAAATTTTATGTGAATTTTTGATTGCATTTTTCATTCTAGCATAAATTTCGACACATTTCTACAAAAAATGCAAAATGGTTTTAACTAATTTTGGGATGTCAATTATCCGAATTGAAAGAAAAGTATGCAATAAAAAATTCATTGAAATTATAATAAGTAGCAAATAATGCAATTAACAGTATATTCAGATATATGTATTAATAAAAAAGACTTGTTCAATTGAACAAGTCTTTTTTATGTAACCGTACACCCAGCTTTGGCAATCCTATTCCGGGCGTTACTTGAACAGTTAACTCGGATCAGGTTTCCCTACGGCACACGGAAAAATTCACTTATCGCTGCTTCCTTCCGGACCTGACGAGGTTCATGAGTTTCCATTGCGCAGGACCCAATCGTCAACGCCACTTTTTCAGGGCAGACCCCACAATAGTG
>DAIUFH010000003.1:10293-63486 GCA_036844705.1 Tissierella sp. | reverse complement strand
TTCATATTACACCTCCGTTACTAAATAAATCTACATCTGACCTACCATCGATTTGCAGAAAAACACTGCAAATCGGGTTAGGTCATAAAAAATCAAGAGTGGGTAACCCCACTCTTTGCCAGTAAACCTTATTATTGTCTAAATAATTATATCACAGATTTTTATATTAATCAAATGCTAAATAGGCTAATTTGATTACTTTCAGGCAATTCATCAAGACATCCATGCTTAGTTAAGGCTTCTATAACTGACTTGTTGGCCTTACCTCTATTAATCAGATCTTCAACAGAAATAAAGCTCTTAATGTTTCTCTCCTCAACAATCTTCTTTGCGGCATTTTCACCTATTCCATCCAAACTTTTTAAAGGAGGCAAAATGCCACTGTCACTTATTAGAAATATATCACTGTCTGATTTGTACAAATCTACTCTCTCAAACTTTAAACCTCTGCAATACATTTCCAAAGCAACCTCCAAAACTGTATATAGATTTTTTTCCTTCGCAGTCATATTATTGCCCAAATTATCTAATTCAATAATCTTATTTTTAACGGCTTCCTTACCCTGAAGAACAAGCTCAGCATCAAAATCAGTTGCTTTAATTGTGAAATATGTTGCATAAAATGCTTCTGGGTAATGAACCTTGTAATATGCAATTCTAAAGGATATCATTACATATGCAGCAGCATGGGCTTTAGGGAACATATATTTAATCTTCTGACAGGATTCTATATACCATTCAGGTAGATTATGTTCTCTCATAACTTTTTCATCCTCTGGTGTCAGACCCTTACCTTTACGTACTTTTTCCATTATAAAGAAGGATTGTTTTTTCTCCATACCAGCATTTATCAATCCAAGCATGATATCTTCTCTTGTGGAAATCACCTTGGACAATGGAGCCACACCATTTTTTACAAGTTCCTGTGCATTATTTACCCATACATCAGTCCCATGAGAAAGTCCACTTATACGAACTAAATCCGAAAATTTTGTAGGCTTGGTTTCTACAAGCATCTGTCTGACAAATTTGGTTCCAAACTCAGGAATTCCTAATGTCCCCACTGGGCAATTAATGTCCTCTTGTGTTATTTTTAAAGGAGTGGTACTTGTAAATAACTTTAAAGTATCCTTATCATCCAAAGGTATTTCCATTGAATTGGTATGAGTTAAATCTTCGAGCATTTTAATTATTGTAGGCGTATCGTGTCCTAATATATCTAGCTTTAAGATTCTACCGCTTATAGAATGATAATCGAAATGCGTTGTTATGACACCTGATGTTTTATCATCAGCAGGATATTGGATTGGAGAAAAATCTAGAATATCCTTATAATCAGGTACTATCATTACTCCACCCGGATGTTGACCTGATGTTCTTTTTATACCTGTGCAACCCTTTACAAGTCTGTTTATTTCAGCTGGGTTTACGGATATTTCTCTTTGCTCAAAGTATTTTTTAACGAATCCATATGCAGTTTTTTCAGCAATAGTACCTATGGTACCTGCCCTAAATACATATCCCTTTCCAAATAGTTCCTCAGTATATTTATGTGCATTAGGTTGATATTCTCCTGCAAAATTAAGGTCAATATCAGGTTCTTTATCACCTTCAAAACCTAAAAATACTTCAAAAGGTATATCCTGACCATCCTTTATTAGTTTATGATTACATATTGGACAGTCTTTATCCTCTAAGTCAGCTCCTGAAGATATAGAACCATCTTCAAAAAATTCACTATGCTTGCAATTAGGACATATATAGTGTGGCACTAAAGGATTGACCTCCGTTATTCCACTCATTGTTGCTGCAAATGAAGAGCCTACAGAACCCCTTGAGCCTACCATATATCCATCAGCTACTGACTTCCATACTAATTTTTGAGCAATGATATACATAACTGCATATCCATTACTAATTATTGAATTTAATTCTCTATCAAGTCTCTTCTTAACTATCTCAGGCAATGGATCTCCATATACTTCATATGCTTTTTTATAGGTTATGGATTTCAATTCCTCATCTGCCCCTTCAATAATAGGTGGAAATGTACCATCTGGAATAGGGATGATTTCTTCAATTAGATCATTTATAGCATTAGTATTTTTTACTACTACTTCGGTTGCTACATCTTGTCCTAGGTAAGAGAATTCTTCCAACATCTCATCTGTAGTTTTAAAATACAAAGGTGCTTGATTGTCTGCATCAGAAAAACCTTGACCAGACATTAGTATTCTTCTATAGATTTCATCCTCTGGATCTAAAAAGTGAACATCTCCGGTTGCTACAGTCATCTTATTATATTTTCTACCAAGCTCATAGATTCTTCTGTTTATTGACTGTAGTTCAGCTTCATCCTTAACTAACCCATCCCTGATTAAATGCATATTATTACCAATTGGCTGAATTTCCAAATAATCATAGAAGGATACAATATCCTTGATTTCGTTGTAGGACTTGTTTTTTAAAATCGCCTTATACAACTCCCCTGCTTCGCATGCACTACCGATTATGAGACCATCTCGGTTTGCATCGATCAACGACTTTGGTAATCTCGGTTTTCTATGGAAATATTTAAGGTGAGAATCTGATATTAATTTATATAGATTTTTTAACCCTGTATAATTCTTAGTCAATAAGATTATATGAAATGCTTCACCCTTAGTAACATCCTGCTGCGAATTTAATTTATTAATTTGTTTAAGGGTTTTAATATTTTTATCCTCTAGCATATTTAAAATCTTTATCAATATCTCACCTGTAGCTGTTGCATCGTCAACAGCCCTATGGTGATTTATAAGACTTACGCCTAAATGCTTTGCAACTATATTTAGTTTATGATTTTTTAAGTTTGGAAATACGGCTCTTGAAAGCTCTAATGTATCAAGCACCGCATTATCAATTTTCATATTGGACAACTTCATTTTTTCTCTGATAAAACCTATATCAAATGTTGCATTATGGGCAACTAATATACTATCTTTAATGAAATCCTTAAAATCTTTTATAACATCTTTAATAGTAGGCATACCGGCTACCATTTCATTTGTGATACCCGTCAGTTCAGTAATTTTAGCCGGTATCGACATTTCAGGATTTACCAACTGGCTAAACTCCTCTACAACCTCTCCGTTAATAATTCTTACAGCGCCAATTTCTGTTATCATATCGTTTTTTGCTGATAAACCTGTAGTTTCAATATCGAATACAACAAAATCATCAGCAACTCTATCCTCATAGAAATTTGTAACTATATTTTTTCTATCATTTATCATATATCCTTCTACGCCATATATAATCTTTATATCACTTTTTTTTCCTGTCTCCATAGCCTCAGGAAAAGCTTGTACAACACCATGGTCTGTGATTGCAATAGCTTTATGACCCCACTCTTTAGCTCTTTGTACTAGTTTCTTAGCAGTACTAATCCCATCCATAGCACTCATCTGTGTATGAAGATGCAATTCAACTCTTTTTTCCTCTGACATGTCCTTCTTTAATTCCAGCTCAAGCTTAATTAAGGATTTTAGCATTATAACCGTTGATTTAATATATGTATCAAAGATTACATCTCCCTCAATCATAATATAGCTATCCTCAACTACGTTATTTAAAAATTGATCCTTTTTATCATCACTTAAAAACAACTTCACACCTATGGAATCAGTACCATCAGAAATATAAAATGAAATTATTGTTTTATTACCCTTAATGCTTCTGCTTTCTATTTGAAAAATACTACCTTTGATAACAGCTGAACCACTATTTAAATTTATATCTTTTACTTTCATGGGCTGATCTTTAATAGCTTTACCAAAGGTGTATTTTCCGCCGACTTCATTCCTTGAACTTACCGTCTTTTTAGGCGATGGAACACTAGACATAGTTTTATTCGATAATTTACGTTCTTCAATTTCCTTTTCTTCAATAAAGGAATCATAATCTATGGTATTGTTTTCTTTATATTTAATATTTAACTTTTTCCCACAATTTGATTTTACCATTTCGAAGATACTATCTTTTAGTCCACTTCTTTCGACAGAAAAAAAGGCCATCTGGTTAGGCAAGATAAGAGTTATTTCATCATCTTTTTCCTCCCACATAATTTCCTTAACCCATGTCCCACTTGAAGGTATCTTCGACGTAAGAATTGATTTAATACTATCAATTAAATTATCAAGACTTAATTCAACATTAGAATTATCGCTATAAGAGATATTTATTTGAATTTTAAATTGAATGAATTGTTCTTCTAGCATTTCTTGAATTTCCTCAATATTTTCCTTCAAAAGAATCTGAGGAGAAATAATATCTAAAACTAATTTCATATTGCTCTTATATATTTTGACATTATTTATAGTTAAGTCCAACTCAGCCAAATGATTATATTTATTGTTTTTTATGATGTCTTTAATCAAAATTCCTTCTGTCTTTGTCATGCTTGTCCTCCTATCCTCGGAGATATTACAATTTATTTATTTCTTTAAGTAATTCCTGTAACAAATCTTCCTCTTTAACTTTTTTCACAACTTCTCCTTTGATAAATATCAAACCCTCTTCATTTCCACCAGCTATTCCAATATCAGCTTCTTTTGCCTCTCCAGGTCCATTGACTGCACAACCCATAATTGCTACCTTTATTGGTTTTTCTATGCCGTCAAGGATTTTTTCGGCCTCTTGAGCTATCTTTATCAAATTAATATTTGTTCTGCCACAGGTAGGACATGATATCAATTCAAGACCATCTTTTAACAGCCCCAGTGATTTAAGGATTTCTCTGCCTACCTTTACTTCTTCCACAGGATCTCCGGTTAAAGATACCCTTATTGTATCCCCGATACCCATAGCCAAAAGACTTCCTATTCCTACTGAGGACTTTATAGTCCCTCTCCAAGGAGTTCCCGCCTCTGTAACACCTAGATGCAAAGGATAGTCGCATACCTCTGACATCTTCTTATATGCCTCGATGGTCAGAGGTACATTGCTTGCTTTAAGGGAAATTTTTATATCATAAAAGTTTAACTCTTCTAAAAGCCTTATCTGTTCAAGAGCACTATAAACCATTGAGTCAGCATTTACACCATCGTACTTATCCAAAAATTCTTTTTTAATAGAGCCTGAATTTACTCCTATTCTTATGGATAAATTATTTTTCTTACAAGCATTAACTACTTCCTTTACCTTATATAAACTACCAATATTACCTGGATTTATTCTTAATCCATCTATTCCATACTTAATAGCTTCCAGAGCTAATTTATAATCATACTGAATATCTGCGATAATTGGAATGTTGATTTGCTCCTTAATTTTTGGTATTGCCTTAGCATCTTCAATAGAAGAAACAGATGATCTGATTATATCACATCCTGCCTCTTCTAAATCTTTTATCTGTCTTGCAGTGTTCACTACATCTGAGGTCCTTGTATTAGTCATAGACTGTACACTTATAGGGTTATTTCCTCCTATTAAAACATTGCCGACTCTTATAACTCTTGTGTTTTTTCTTTCCATTTTATCACCTTTTTAAATATCTAAAAAATATTTATCCTAATTAAATCCTTATATGTTACTACAAGCATTAAAGAGATAAGCAATACAAATCCTATAAAATGTACCAAGCCTTCTTTATCTGGATCGATTGGTTTCCCTCTTAAAATTTCTAATAATAAAAATATAATTCTACCGCCATCCAGCGCAGGGATTGGTAATAAATTAAAAAATCCTAAATTTACACTGATAAATCCCAGTAAAAACAAAAGATTAGTAATCCCGGAATTAGCAGCTTTTCCAATTTCACTTATAACTCCTACAGGTCCTGACAAATCGTTGGTAGTTACCTTGCCTTGGAATAAGCTTTTTAGAAAATCAACCATTAGCTGTATGAACATAACTGTATTTTTTGCTCCACCTTTAAAGGCAGAGGATACGGATTTTTCATAGGCAGGAATAATTCCTATAATAGCTCTTCCATCTTCAATTTCAGGCATAATTTCAATTGTGTGTTCTTTATTTTTTCTTATTATATCTATTCCTAAAACATTTTCTGGATTTGACTTACTGATATTATCGGATAGATTATCCCAGCTGTCTATATCCATGTTATTTATCTTTATTATTTTATCTCCCGGAAGTAATCCACTTTCTTCAGCCGGTGAATTTTCAATAATTTCACCTATAGTTGTTGTTGGAGTACCAGTGTTAAAGGATACTATTGATAGAACAATAAAAGCCAATACAAAATTCATAAAAGCTCCAGCAACAACAACAGCAATTCTAGATAATGGAGAAACATTGGAGAAACTCTTTGGATCATCTGAATTTTCATCTTCACCTTCCATTTTACAATATCCACCAATAGGAAGTAATCTTAAAGTATATTGAGTATCTCCCTTCGTTTTTTGTAATAATTTTGGTCCCATTCCAATTGAAAATTCATTTACTTTTACACCAACTAATTTGGCAACAGCAAAATGCCCAAATTCATGCAACAGAACAACCAACAAAAATACAAATATAGCTGCAATAGCTGTTTGCATTAAAACACCACCTTATAAAAAGTATCTGACAAAATAATATATTACTGGTGCAACCAGAATTATACTATCAAATCTATCTAAAATTCCACCATGTCCCGGAATAAGTTTTCCATAATCCTTAATACCTGAAATTCGCTTAATTCTTGAAGCCACCAAATCACCACATTGTGAAATTATAGATGAAATCACTGCTAAAATCATTAATTCCCCAATAGAATCAAGCTCCATAAATATCGCATATAGAATAGTTAGCACCAAACTACCTACAATGCCCCCAATTGCCCCTTCAACAGTTTTTTTAGGGCTAATTTTAGGGCATAATTTCTTTTTCCCAAAACGGCTTCCTGTAAAATAAGCAAAAGTATCTGTTCCAAAGGCAATAATAAAAATTAGCCAAATATATTTACTACCGTTTAAATAGCTTATATGAAATAATAGAAAAGGTATATATACAATACCAAATAGTGTTATTCCCATATTGGCAAGTGTCACCTCTTTATTGCTAAGCATATAAATTAATAGTACAACGATGGATACAGTAAATATCAAATCCCTTTGTATAATAGGGAATAAGTCAGATATGTATAAAAGAATTGATCCTAATATTCCTATGAAATCATATGGACTAAAGCCAATATTAGAAATTGCTCTATAAAATTCTTTTAGTCCTATAATTGAAATAACTAATATTGCTGTTGATAAATAGATACCGCCTTTATTAACAATAAATAACAATAATAATAATCCTATAATAGCTGAAGATACCCTCTTCCCCAGTTCACTCACCTATATTCCCCCAAATCTTCTGTTTCTATTTTGATAGTCAAGAATAGCTTGAAACAAATACTTTTCAGTAAAATCAGGCCATAAAATGTCTGAGAACCAAAACTCAGAATATGCAACTTGATATAATAAAAAATTGCTAAGTCTTTGTTCTCCACTTGGTCTAATAACTAAATCCGGATCTGGCTGTCCCCTTGTATAAAGGTAATTTGAAAATACGCTTGGATTTAATTCTTCATATGTAATATTACCCATTTCAACATCTTTTAAATATTCTTTAATAGCATAAATTATTTCATTTCTTCCTCCATAGTTAAGGGCAATATTTAGTGTCATCTTTGTATTATTTTTTGTTTTTTCAACTGCTTTTTCAACTTCTTTTCTGGGAATATCGGGTAATTTTGATATATCTCCTAGTATATGCAATCTAATATTGTTTTTATGTAATTTGTCTAATTCTCTTTTTATATAGAATACTAAAATCTTCATTAATCCGTCTATTTCTGTAACGGGTCTTTTCCAATTTTCTGTGGAAAATGCATAAAGCGTCAGGTACTTAATACCAAGCTGAGAAGCGGCTTCCACGATTTCAATTACTCTTTCCATCCCCTCTTGATGACCAATATTTCTAGGTAATGATCTCTTAGCAGCCCACCTTCCATTTCCGTCCATTATTATTGCAATATGTCTTGGTAATTTATCTTTATTAATCTTTGATATCATGTCATGATTTTCTATGCTCATATTTCCTCCACCATGAAAAACCCCTTCCACAGAAGGGGTTTTATTATTTATATTTCCATTAGCTCTTCTTCTTTTTTCTTGGTAACAGCATCAACCTGTACAATATATTTATCAGTTATCTTTTGTAATTCCTCTTCTGCTTTTTTAAGATCGTCCTCAGAAATCTCTTTATTCTTTTCCATCTTTTTAATCTTATCTAAAGTATCTCTACGAATATTTCTAACAGCTATTTTAGCACTTTCTCCATCTTTTTTTACAACTTTAATCAATTCTTTTCTTCTTTCCTCAGTTAACTGAGGTATGATTAGTCTGATAATCTTACCATCATTTGATGGATTTAAACCGAGGTCAGATTTAAGTATTTCCTTTTCTATAATTGGGATCAATTTGGAATCCCAAGGTTGTATAACTAAAAGTCTTGGTTCTGGAGCAGAAATGCCTCCTACCTGTTTTAGTGGAGTTACTTGACCGTAGTAATCAACGGTTATTTTATCCAATAATTGCGGATTTGCTCTACCAGCTCTTATGCTTTGCAGTTCTTCCTTATAAACAGACACTGTTTTAATCATTTTTTCTTCGGCTTCTTTGTGTAAATCTAAGTACATACTTAATCCTCCTTTACATGAGTTCCAATTTTTCTACCCATAACTACATCTATTATGTTATTGGGTTCATCAATTCCAAATACTATCAATGGAATCCTATTATCCATGCACAATGATGTAGCAGTTGAATCCATGATTCCTAGTCCTAAGTTAAGTATATCAATATATTTTAAAGTGTCAAACTTTTTAGCAGCAGAATTAACATTTGGATCAGAATCGTAAACTCCGTCTACTCCCTTTTTAGCTAAAAGAATGACTTCAGCTTCAATCTCAGCTGCTCTTAAAGCTGCTGTAGTATCAGTTGAAAAATACGGATTTCCCGTTCCAGCACCAAAGATTACAACTCTACCTTTTTCTAAGTGTCTGATAGCTCTTCTTCTTATGTATGGTTCTGCAACTTGTCTCATTTCAATAGCCGTCTGTACACGTGTGATGACATCCATATTCTCCAAGGCATCTTGCAATGCCAAAGCGTTCATAACAGTGCCAAGCATACCAATATAATCAGAAGTAGATCTATCCATATCCTTAGAGGTTCTTCCTCTCCAGAAATTGCCTCCACCAACTACAATCGCAACCTCTACACCCATTTCTTGTAGCTCTTTGATTTGTCTTGCTATATCGATGACAGTCAAAGTATCAATCCCATAACCCTTTTTACCTGCCAATGCTTCACCACTAAGCTTCAGTATAATCCTTTTATAAATAGGCCCCATTATAACACTCCTCTTTAGCCATATGTTTCAAAAGGAGAACAACTAGTGTTCTCCTCCTTTATATATTCATTTGCTTCGCAACTTCTTCTGCAAAGTTTTCAGATTTCTTTTCTAAACCTTCGCCAACTTCAAATCTTGCAAATCTTCTAATATTTAAATTTTCACCAATTTTTGCAATTTTTTCAGCCAATAAATCTTTAACCTTTATGCTAGGATCCTTTATAAATGGTTGGTCTAGAAGACAAACTCTTTCATAGAACTTTTCCAATCTTCCTTCAACTATTTTAGCAGCTATATGCTCAGGTTTTCCTTCATTAATTGCTTGTGCTGTAAGTATTTCTTTTTCATGGTTTAATTCTTCTTCAGCAACCTCTTCTCTTCTTACATATTTTGGATTAGAAGCTGCTACTTGCATAGCTATGTCCTTTACGAATTGTTTAAACTCGTCATTTTTTGCCACGAAATCAGTTTCTGAATTAACTTCAACTAAAACTCCGATTCTTCCGCCATGGATATATGATTCTACTAAACCTTCTGATGCAATTCTTCCAGCTTTTTTAGCTGCTGATGCCAATCCTTTTTCCCTTAGCAGATCCATTGCCTTTTCAAGATTTCCCTCAGCTTTTACTAATGCATTCTTGCAGTCCAGCATCCCTGCTCCACTTTTATCTCTAAGTTCTTTAACTAAGGAAGCACTTATATTCATATTACCCCTCCTATTTTTAAAAACGGTAAGGGATTAAGGCAAAAACCCTCAAAACCCTTACCTGTCTAATTATTCCTCAATGTTTTCTATTTGTTCGCCTTGTCTTGCTTCCAAAACAGCATTTGCAATTGTTTCTGTTATTAATTTTACAGCCCTTATAGCATCATCATTACCTGGTATAACATAATCTATTTCATCTGGATCACAGTTAGTATCCACAATTGCAATAACAGGTATACCTAAAATTTTTGCTTCTTGAACAGCAATTCTCTCTTTTCTAGGGTCAACTACAAATAAAACATCTGGAATTCCATTCATATTTTTAATTCCGCCAAGGAATTTTTCGAGTCTTTCAGCTTCATGTCTCAATTGAATTACTTCTTTTTTTGGAAGAACATCAAATGTTCCGTCCTCTTCCATCTTTTCTAATTCATGCAATCTATCAATTCTTTTTCTGATAGTCTTGTAATTTGTTAACATACCACCAAGCCATCTTTGGTTGATATAATGCATATTGCATCTTTTAGCTTCACCTTCAATAGCTTCTTGTGCTTGTTTCTTAGTTCCTACAAATAGTACCTCTCCGCCATCAGCTACAACCTCTTTCATAAAGTTATAAGCTTCATCGACTTTTTTTACGGTCTTTTGTAGGTCAATAATGTAAATTCCATTTCTTTCTGTAAAGATGTACTGAGCCATCTTTGGGTTCCATCTTCTTGTCTGATGTCCAAAATGAACTCCAGCTTCTAGTAAACCCTTCATTGTTATTACTGACATACCTTCACCTCCAAGTTATTTTCCTCCACTCACCTCAACTATCTTGGGAACTCATTAGAGCACTACCCATGATATCAGAGAGTGTGTGTAATCACTATAGAATTATAACATAATGATTTTACATAATCAATAATATTATTCTATTATTTAACAAAAGGATAGATAACTATCCTTTTACTTTTTTCAGCTCATCTACCAATTTGTCATTAAGTATTTTTATATGAGTACCCTTCATGCCTAATGATCTGGATTCTATAACACCGGCACTTTCAAACTTTCTAAGAGCATTCACTATAACTGACCTTGTAATACCAACTCTATCAGCAATTTTACTTGCTACCAATAAACCTTCGGAACCATCTAACTCATTAAATATATGTTCCATCGCTTCTAATTCAGAATATGATAAAGTTCCAATAGCCATCTGTACTATAGATTTTTTTCTTGCTTCTTCTTCTATTTCTTCATTAGTAGCTCTCAATATCTCCATACCTACTACTGTTGCACTATATTCAGCAAGTACTAAATCATCCTCATTAAACTCTCTACCAAATCTTGCTAATACTAGAGTTCCTAATCTTGAAACACCACTGTTTATAGGAATTACTGTAGATATCTTATCATGATAATCACAATCAGATACATTATCAAATACACAATCTGTTGTATTTTTAATATTCTCATTTGTTTCAGTTATTTTTAGCAGTTCCTCATTATAGGCTTTTGGAAATCTTCTTTCCTTCACAACCTCTGAATTAACAATATCGCATTCAAAACCATCAGACAAAGCATATCCCAATACTCGTCCTTTCTTGCTAGCTATATATACATTAGCATCAAGTACATCGCTTAATATTTTACTTAATTCAATAAAAGAAACTGGTTTAGATCCATAACCTTGGAGAGTTTTATTTACTCTTCTAGTCTTTTGTAATAAGCTTTCCATTTTATAACCCCCTTATATCTTATTTTTAATATTATATTTTTGGTAATATAATTCAGAATATTACATATATTATACTTTACTATAAAATAATCAAACTGTACAGAAAATTTTTAATTTTGTAACTAAGATTTAATATACCCACATTCTTTGTTGCTGCATTTTATAACATCACCACTTTTATTGCGTTTTATAATCATATACTCCCCACAATTAGGGCACTTTTCATTAATTGGTTCATCCCATGATACAAAATCGCAATTAGGGTAATTTGAACATCCATAAAAGACTCTACCTTTTTTAGATCTTTTTCTAATGATTTTTCCATCACATTTTGGACAATTTACGTCTAATTCATCTAGTATCGGTTTAGTATTTTTACATTCAGGATATCCTGGACATGCTAAAAACTTCCCGAATCTGCCTGATTTAACAACCATATTTCGTCCACATTTATCGCAAATTACATCACTTACTTCATCTTTAATTTCAATTTTATCTACTTCTTCTTCTGCCTTAATTAGATATTTATGAAAATCCTCATAGAAATCACTAACAACCTTTTTCCAATTTGAATTCCCTTCGGCTATATTATCTAGCTTATCCTCTAAGTCCGCAGTAAATTCCTCATTGATAACTTTATCAAAATATTCAATTAATAAGTCATTAACTAGCTTTCCTAAATCTGTAGGATAAAATACCTTCTTATCCAGCACAACATAATCTCTTGATAAAATAGTTGCTATAGTAGGTGCATAAGTACTTGGTCTACCTATACCCAATTCCTCCAGCATCTTGATTAGAGATGCTTCAGTATATCTTGCAGGTGGTTGGGTGAAGTTTTGTTTTGGCATGATATCTTCCAATTTAAGCAAGTCACCTTCATTTAAATCAGGTATACTCATATCCTTTACTTCTTCATCGGCAGTGATATAAACCTTTAAGAATCCTGGAAACACTAGCTTGGAGCCAGTTGCTTTAAAGAGATTATCGTTGCTTTTTATACTAGCACTTATAGTATCATATAAAGCTTCCTTCATCTGTGAGCCAACAAATCGATCCCATATCAATTTATACAGCCTATATTGATCCTTAGATAGAAGGCTCTTTAAGTTTTCAGGATTTATATTTACATTAGTAGGTCTTATACCTTCATGAGCATCTTGCGTTTCTTTTCTTGATTTGTTACCATAATTCTTTCCACCATTAGAATATTCTAAACCATAGTTTTCAATAATATATTCCTTAGCTGATTTCATGGATTCATCTGATACCCTTGTTGAGTCAGTTCTCATATAGGTAATCAATCCAATAATTCCTTCTTTTTTTAAATCTATACCTTCATATAATTGCTGAGCGATACTCATGGTTTTTTTAGTAGTAAATCCCAACTTTTTTGATGCATCCTGTTGAAGCGTACTTGTGGTATATGGAGCATAAGGATTTCTTTTTCTCTTCCCTTTTTTTATTTCGAGAACAGAAAAGTTTTTTTTATCTATGGAATCTAATATTTTGTCCATTTCTTCTTCATTATTTAATTCTATCTTCTGCTCTTTACCATTTATAAGTTTGCCAACAAAATTTGCTTCAAACTTTTCTTTATTTTTTGATAACAATGCCTTCAAAGTCCAATATTCCTTTGGAATGAAGCTATTGATTTCTTCTTCTCTATCACAAATGAGTTTGACGGTTACAGATTGTACCCTTCCAGCGCTAAGTCCTTTTCTTATCTTTTTCCAAAGCAAAGGACTTATTTTATATCCTACCAATCGGTCCAACACTCTTCTAGCCTGTTGTGCATCTACTAGATCAAGATTTATTGGTCGAGGTTTTTTAACAGCATTTCTAATGGCATCCTTAGTGATTTCATTGAATTCTACTCTTAAATTATCCTCAGGATTCAAATTTAGAATATGTGCTAAATGCCACGAAATAGCTTCTCCTTCCCTGTCCGGGTCTGTTGCCAAATAAATTTTTGTAGAATTTTTAGCTTCTTTTTTTAACTCTTTTATAAGAGGTCCTTTTCCCCTTATATTGATATATTTAGGCTCAAAATTGTTTTCTATGTCAATTCCAAGTGTACTCTTGGGTAAATCTCTGATATGTCCAACTGATGCGACTACTTTGTAATTCTTTCCTAAAATCTTGCCAATTGTCTTAGATTTGGCAGGTGACTCTACTATTAATAGATTCTTAGTCACAAATTTACACCTCCAGTATTTCTAGCAACAACAAAATATCCTGCCAGAAAGTTCTCTAATCATTCCTTTTAATTCTAATATTGTCAATATACTCATTACATTTGAAATATCCATTTCAGATTGTAAGACTATAGTATCGGCATGAATTGGTCCATTTGAAATAATTTTCATGATTTTTATTTCATCATCACTAAGAGATGAATAATCATACTCCTGTTTTTTATTTATTTTCATTTGCGTTAATTCATATACTTCTTCAAGTATATCATCTAAGCAAAGTAAAGGTTTAGCTCCATCTCGAATCAATCTGTTAGTTCCCTGACTATAAATACTATTTATATTCCCAGGTAAAGCAAAAACATCCTTACCCTGTTCTAATGCATGATGAGCAGTAATTAAAGATCCTGATTTTTCTCTAGCCTCAATAACAATCACACCTAGAGAAAGTCCAGAGATGATTCTATTTCTTTGGGGAAAATTATAGTTTATTGGTTTAGTACCCATTGGAAATTCAGTCATTAGACATCCTTTTTCAGCGACATCTCTATATAATTGATAATTATTCTTGGGATATATATAGTCGATACCATTGCCTAAAACACCAATAGTTCTACCTCTATTTTCCAATGTAGCTTTGTGTGCTACAGTATCAATTCCCATAGCTAATCCACTTACTATTGTAATACCCAATTCCACAAGCTCCTTTGTAAACTTTTCACAAGCCCATTTTCCATAGGCTGTAGCTTTTCTGGAACCAACTATACTTATTGCAAAATGATCTTCATCCTTATACTTCCCTTTTGTATATAGTACCATAGGTTTATTTGTAATATTTAATAAATCCTTAGGATACTCGGCATCTAGTACAGTTATTGTATTTATATTATTTCTTTCCAAGTTTAATAATAAATTTTCTAAATATTTATTATTTCTATATTTATTGATTTTATAAACCATATTGTCATTTAATATATTTAATTTAGAGATACTTCTTTCATTATCATGCCACAAATTGCATAAATCAGTATATATTTCTTTTAAATCCTCAATTTTTTTACTGCTTATACCTATAGAATTTAACCATATCAAAATATTTCTTTCAGAAATCATACAGATTACCCCCAATATTTTTTATCAAGTATTCTATATCTTATGGCCTCTAGTATATGCTTATCTTCAATTATTTCCTTAGAATCCAAATCAGCAATTGTTCTTCCCACTTTAAGTATTTTACTATATGTTCTTCCACTAAATTTATATTTTGTAAAGGCTTTTTTCATAATGTTTTCAGCACTGGAAGTCAGTTTGCAGTATTTTTTTATATCTCTATTCAAAATTTGAGAATTATTGTATATCTTATCCTTTTTATATCTTTTATATTGTATATCTCTAGCTTTTTTAACCCTTTTACGAATATCTGCTGACGATTCTAATTTTGAATTATCACTCAAATCTTTATATGATACTGGTAAAACCTCCATATGTATATCAATTCTATCCAATAAGGGATTGCTAATTTTCCCTAAATATTTATCAATGCTTCCTTGACTACAGGTACATTCATGTAGTGGATCCCCAAAATAACCACATGGACAAGGGTTCATACTGGCGATAAACATAAACTTAGCGGGATA
Organism: Tissierella sp.; assembly: GCA_036844705.1. Lineage (GTDB taxonomy): Bacteria > Bacillota > Clostridia > Tissierellales > Tissierellaceae > DAIUFH01. Next base: position 47,838 of record DAIUFH010000003.1, on the reverse strand, counting down.
GGAAATTGTTGCGTTTACACGTGATATATGTACTACACCATCCTCTATAGGTTGCCTTAAAACCTCTAAAACATTTTTCTGGAATTCTGGCAGCTCATCTAAAAATAGTACACCATTATGTGCCAATGAGACCTCACCGGGTTTTGGTATTCTTCCCCCACCAATTAATGCAATGCTCGAAGTAGTATGATGAGGTGACCTAAAGGGTCTTTGCTCTATAAGCCCTTTCGAATCCAATAATCCTGATACGCTATAAATTTTTGTGACCTCAATCGCTTCTTCAAAGGATAGTTTAGGAAGGATTGTAGGCAATCTCCTTGCTGCCATAGTCTTTCCTGAGCCAGGAGGACCGATAATGAGCATATTGTGATTGCCTGTAGCAGCAACCTCCAAAGCTCTCTTTAGTCCTTCCTGACCTTTAATATCTGCGAAATCAATATTATAATCAATTTCATCATCGGAAAGTTTACTCTCGTGAATATACGGATCTATAATTAATTCCCCATTTAGATAATCTATAACCTCATTTAAATTTTTTACCGGTATAATCTCCATATCTGATACAACACTACATTCTTCCCTATTATCATATGGGACTATACACTTACTTATATTTTCCTCTCTCATGGATATTACCATAGGTAGAGCGCCATCTATTCCATTGACTTTACCATCTAATGATAGCTCTCCAAAAAAAACAGTGTCGGAATGAATATCATTTGGAACAATCATACTTGCCATTAGAATACTTACGGCTATAGCTAAATCTATCTGAGAGCCTTCCTTCTTAATATTAGCAGGTGCCAGGTTAATAGTAATACGACTTAAAGGAAATTCGTATCCACTATTTTTTATGGCAGTTCTTACTCTTTCCTTAGATTCCCTTATTGCAGCATCAGGAAGACCCACTATATTGAAAACAGGCATGCCCCTCGAAAGATCCGATTCAACTTCAACAACATGTCCATTAATGCCTGTTAAAACACAGGTCTTTATATTTGAATACATGTTATCCACCTCTTGCTTATTACCTTGGTAATAGTCATATTTATTTATTTTCTTCTACTTACAGACAAAATGCATTTTCTAAATGGTTGATTTTTATCTGATTTTGTAAATAAACCTCAATAATGTCATATCTTATTTGTGTATTTTTAAAATTTTTATACTTTATATACACCATAGATGTATTTATAATTTTTCTTTGTTTTCTATAATCAACTGCCTCAAAGGCATAACCGTAATTGGTACTTGTTCTAGTCTTAACCTCAATAAAAACCAAGATATCCTTATCCTTGGCTATAATGTCTATTTCCCCAATCTTGTTTCTATAATTGCTTTCAAGTATGATATATCCCTTATTTTTTAGATATACCCTTACTAATTCCTCACCGGATTTTCCTTTTATAATATTGTTATTCATTTGTACTACCTGCCAATATTTTCTTTAAGAACGTATTTCTATGTAAAGGCGTAATACCATGCTCTATGATTGCTTCAATATGCTCCTTAGTGGCATATCCTTTATGTTTTTCTATTTTATATTCAGGGTACATTTTACCCCACTCTATACATTTTCTATCTCTATAAACCTTTGCCAAAATAGAAGCGCAAGCAATTCCATAGCATTTATCATCACCTTTGATTATTCCTTCTTGTGGTATATCCATATATATTTTTTCTGCATCTATTAAGATAAAATCAGGAACAATTCTATTACCCTGCTTGTCCAATAGATTTTCAACAGCCATCTTCATAGCTAGCCTTGTACTCTCTTTAATATTTATTTCATCTATTTTTTTACAATCAACCGATCCGAATCCATATGCAATACAATTATCCATTATGATATCATATAACATTTCTCTTTTTTTAGGAGAAAGTTTTTTGGAATCTTTGATTCCATCTATTTGTAAACCCCTTGGCATAATAACAGCACAGGCAACAACATCACCAAATAAGCAACCTCTCCCTACCTCATCAATACAAGCAATATGCATATATCCTTTATCAAATAAATCATTTTCAATTTCTAACACTATATCACCTTTCCTTTGGTAACTCTAAGGTTATATTTCCAATAATACCCTTTCTAAACTCATCCAAAATGATATTACTTACCTTTATATAATCGATTTCTCCACCTTTTATAAGACATCCTCTTTTTGCAGCAATAGCTTCCATAATCTCCAAAGGGGTTTTATTCTCCAATTCGATATTGTACCTATCTTCCAATAGTTCAGGTGATATATATATTAACTTTTCAAGGAGCCTTAAAGCTAAAGTATCAGTATCCAATATTTCATCCTTTATGGCTCCGGTAAATGCTAAATTAAGCCCTACTTCTTCGTCCTCAAATTTAGGCCATAATATACCCGGAGTATCCAACAATTCCAATACTCCCTTGATTTTAATCCATTGATTTATCTTTGTAACTCCAGGTCTGTTTCCAGTCTTAGCACTTTTTCTTCCTGCTAGAGTATTTATAATAGTTGACTTTCCCACATTGGGAACCCCTAGTATCATAGCTCTTATGGGTCTATTTATAACGCCTCTTTTTTCATAGGCAACTCTTTTCTCTTCTGTAACCTCTTTAGATAAACTAAGTAATTTATCGATTCCCCTGCCGCTTAAGGAATCAAATAATATTGAAGTAATACCCTTTTGATTAAAATAATCCTGCCATTGCTTGTTAGCAGAGGAATCGGATAGATCTGCTTTATTCATAATTATTATTCTAGGTTTATTGCCAAGTATATTATCTATGACTGGATTTTGGCTGCTATTTGGGATTCTAGAATCAATTAATTCAAAAACCACATCTACCAGACTTAAATTCTTTTCAATGGATTCTCTAGTCTTCTTCATATGTCCTGGATACCAATTTATATTCATATCTATAACACCACCAATGCAAAAAATGGGACATTATAGTCCCATTTAATAAAATCTCTTTTCTTTAACTTTAGCAGCCTTACCTTGTCTATCTCTTAAGTAGTAAAGTTTAGCTCTTCTAACTTTACCCTTTCTTGTGACTACAAGTTTTTCTATTCTTGGAGAATGTAAAGGGAACGTTCTTTCTACTCCTACACCATAAGACAATCTTCTTACAGTGAAAGTCTCTCTAGCTCCGCCACCTTGAATTTTGATAACAGTTCCTTCATAAACCTGAACCCTCTCACGAGAACCTTCTACGACTTTATAGTGAACTTGAACAGTATCTCCCACATTAAAACTTGGTATATCGTCTCTTAATTGCTCTTCTTCTAACATTTTAATTATATCCATAAGTAATCCTCCCTTCTCCCTAGACGTTCTTGCAAACAGCAGAGGACCGCCCTTAGTACATACTTTACGTATTATAGCATAATTATATTTTAAATACAATTATTAATTATTTTTACTTATCAATTAAATCAGGTCTTTTTTGCTTAGTTACTTTCAAAGATTCTGTTTTTCTCCACTCGGCAATTCTCTGATGATTACCACTTAGCAATATATCTGGTACGTGTAATCCTAAAAATTCTCTAGGTCTAGTATATTGAGGATATTCGAGTAAGCCATCATAATGTGATTCATTAGTAAAGGATTCTTCACTGCTTAGTACACCGGGTATAAGCCTTAAAATACAGTCTATCAATACTAAAGTTGGAATTTCTCCACCTGTAAGAACATAATCTCCAATGGATATCTCTTCATCCACGTAATTCTCAATTATTCTATTATCAATCCCTTCATAATGCCCACATAGAAAGATTAAATTTTTTTCTTTTGAAAGAGAAAAAGCTTTTTTCTGATTTAGGACTTTTCCCTGAGGAGATAAATAAATAACTTTTGAATCCCGTGTTTTAACACTTTCAATCGCATCATATATAGGTTCAGGCTTCATGACCATTCCCGGTCCGCCCCCAAAAGGATAATCATCAACTCTTTTGTGTTTATCCTTTGAAAAATCCCTTATATTGATACAATTTAAATCGATTATGTTTTCTCCAATTGCTCTGCCTATTATACTGTAACTATTAAGATTTTGAAAAAATTCAGGAAATAAAGTTAATATGTCTATCTTCATTCAATCATTCCTTCAATAGGATCTATAACAATCGATTTGTCTTTAACATTGACATCCTTTACAAATTCCTTAACAACCGGAATTAGATATTCCTTGTTTTTCTTTTCATCCTTAATAACATAGACATCATTACTATATCCTTGCAATACCTCTGAAAGAATTCCTATAGGATTTCCATCAACATCATATACATTGCAATTAATCAAATCTGAGATGAAAAAATGATTTTCAGGCAATACAACCTTATTCACATCATCAACATAGATATAAGAGTCCTTAAACTTTAAGATATCATTGATATCGCTGTATTCCTTAAACTTAAGTAGTGGCATACCCTTGTGATATTTAACACTTTGTACATTTACATGGATTTTATCCTCACCTATATAAATTTCTTTTAAATAATCAAACCTATTTATATCATCTGTTAAAGGATATATTTTGACTTCCCCTCTGACTCCATGAGTGTTAATTATCTTACCCACTATTGTGTAATCCATTTTCTCACCTTTTAATAACATTATTGAATAATCTCAACTACTACTCTTTTGTTGTCCTTTATTGCTGCAGCCTTAACTACGGTTCTGATAGCTTTAGCGATTCTACCTTGCTTGCCAATTATCTTTCCCATATCCTCTTGTGCTACTTTAAGCTCAATAATAACTGATTGAGAACCTTCAATTTCATTAACGCTTACTTGTTCAGGATAATCCACAAGAGCTTTTGCTATAAACTCAACTAATTCTCCCATTTTACTTTACCTCCATGAATTACTCCTCAGTATTAGCTTTTTCATACAATCCATTTTCTTTAAAAAGTCTTTCAACTGTTTCTGTTGGTTTTGCACCATTTTTGATCCAATTCAAAGCCTTTTCATTATCAACCTTAACTATTTTTGGTTCAGTTAAAGGATTGTAGTATCCAATCTCCTCAATAAATCTACCATTTCTTGGAGAACGAGAATCTGCTACAACTATTCTATAAAAAGGGGTTTTTTTAGCACCCATTCTTTTTAATCTAATCTTAACTGACATATTTTTCACCTCCTAAAACTTAATATTTATCTAGAAAAAGGAAATCCAAATTTTCCTTTTTTCTTCATTGTCTTTTCCATATCAGTAAACTTTTTCATCATTTTCTTAGTTTCCTTGAATTGCTTCAAAAGCCTGTTTACATCCTGGACATTTGTACCACTACCTAATGCTATTCTTTTTCTTCTACTGCTGTCAATAACATCAGGATTTTCTCTTTCCTTTTTAGTCATGGATTTAATAATTGCTTCAATTCTTACTATTTCCTTATCATTGACATCTAATCCCTTTAAGGCCTTAGCATTAACACCAGGCATCATACCCAATATCTGTTCCATTGGACCTAGATTTTTCATCTGTTCTAACTGATCTAGAAAGTCATCAAATGTAAATTGAGCAGTTCTAATTTTCTTCTCCAGCTCCAATGCCTTTTTTTCATCTATACTTGCCTGAGCTTTTTCTATTAAACTCAAAACATCACCCATGCCAAGTATTCTTGAAGCCATCCTTTCCGGATAAAATGTCTCTAGGGCATCCATTTTTTCACCCATACCAACAAATTTAATAGGCTTATCCGTTACAGCCCTTATAGATAAAGCTGCTCCACCTCTTGCATCACCATCCAGCTTTGTAAGTATGACTCCTGATATGCCAAGCTTTTCATTAAAGGATTCTGCAACGTTAACTGCATCCTGACCTGTCATAGCATCAAGTACTAACAATACCTCAGTGGGATTTACTGCATCATGAATATTTTTAATCTCATCCATCAAGACCTCATCTATATGAAGTCTACCTGCAGTATCAACTATAATAACATCATTACCATGCTTCTTCCCATGCTCTAAAGCTGCTTTTGCAATATCAACTGGATTATGTTTATCTCCCATAGAAAAAACAGGAACTCCAACTCTTTCTCCTACTACCTCTAATTGTTTTATAGCAGCAGGTCTATAGATATCACACGCAACCAAAAGAGGTCTTTTATTTTGTTTTTTAAGGTTAAAAGCAAGTTTACCAGTTGTAGTAGTTTTTCCAGCCCCTTGTAATCCACACATAAGGATAACAGTAGGTGGTGAGGAGGAAAAAGTTAATTTTGCTTCCTTAGCACCCATCAGCTTTGTCAATTCATCATTAACAATTTTAATTACCTGCTGACCTGGAGTAAGGCTTTCCATCACTTCTGTACCGATAGCTCTTTCTTTAACATTCTTTATAAAGTCTTTAACAACCTTAAAGTTAACGTCAGCCTCAAGTAGAGCAAGTCTTACTTCTCTCATGGCTAAATCTAAATCCTTCTCAGAAATCTTACCTTTACCTTTTAATTTACCTAAGGCATTCTGTATTTTTTCTGATAAGCTTTCAAAAACCATAATAAACAACCTCCTGCCTAATCCAATATTTCCAATCCTATCTTCTCAATTTTATGTGCCTTATCACATATTAAATCAACATTGTATTCTTTGCCATAAAATTGAAGATCCTTTGCAATCTTTAGGATTTCCCTTATTGCACCATGGCTCTTATTGAACTTCTCAACTAAACCGAGAATTTCCTCATAGTGATATAGCTTCTGTTCAGATCTTTTTAAGGTATCAAAAACCCCTTGTCTGGTTATTTTAAGTTCCTCTCCTATTTCAGCCAAAGACAAATCATGAATATAATATAATTCCACAGCCTGATATTGTTTTTCACTTAAAAGTTTCCCATAAAAATCAAATAGTATTCCCATTTCAACCAGCTTTTCCATTATATCACCAATAAATAATTAGTGTCAAGTTTTAAACTTGACACTAATTATTTTAATATATATTATTTTCTTTGTCAACAATTAATTTAGTATCGCTTCTACAAAATCATCAACTATAAATGGCTGTAAATCATCAATACCTTCTCCTACACCAACTAATTTAACAGGCAATTTCAATTCCGCTTGAAGTGCTATGATTACACCACCTTTAGCCGTACCATCCAACTTTGTAAGCGCCACACCTGTTATATTTGCAATATCTTTAAATACCTTTGCTTGATTTATAGCATTTTGCCCGGTAGTAGCATCAAGCACTAATAGTACCTCCTTAGTTGCATTTCCATATTCACGTTCCAAAACTCTAAATATTTTATTTAATTCATTCATTAAATTTGATTTATTGTGAAGTCTTCCTGCAGTATCGCATATAAGAATGTCTGATTTTCTAGCCTTTGCCGCTGCAATTCCGTCAAAGATTACTGCAGCTGGATCAGCTCCTTCCGTGTGAGCAATAAGTTCAACCTTAGACCTTTTACTCCACTCTTCCAATTGCTCAATAGCAGCAGCCCTAAATGTATCTCCAGCAGCAATAAGCACCTTTTTGCCATCATTTCTAAAGCTATTAGCTAGCTTCCCTATAGTAGTAGTCTTACCAACTCCGTTGACTCCTACTACTAAGATTACCGCTGGAAGTGGTTCTAATAACAATGAATTATTTGGTACTGACTCCTTCATCAACTTACTTATTTCTTCTTTTAATAGTTCTTTAACCTTTTGAGGTTCATTAACTTTTTCTGACTTTATCCTTTCTCGCAATCTATCAATAATTTCCATTGTAGTATTGGCACCAACATCTGCGGTAACAAGTACTTCTTCTAATTCATCAAACAATTCCTCGTCAACCTTTTTATATGAATTCAATATACCCTCAATCTTCTCAGACATATTATTACGTGTTTTTGTCAATCCATCCTTCAATTTATCAAAGAAATTTACCTTTTTAACTATGTTTTCTTCATCATGTATTTCTTCAACTTCTTTAACTTTTTCTTCAACATATATATTTTCTTCAGATTCATCTATTGATTCCTCTTCAACATCTTCATCTTCCATCATCTCTTCATCAATTATCTCTTCTAAAGGCAATTCTTCAGTAAAATCATTCTCTAGAGCATCATCACCATTTTTTACTTCCTTTTCAGGCTCATCATAGATTTTGTCATCCTCTTCGATTACCTCTTCTTTTTTTAACTTCTTCTTAAACCAATTTAACATATTTATCCTCCTAGCTAGCTTGTATTAATTTATCCTTTAATTTTAAAGAAATTATCTTGCTTACTCCCTCTTCTTCCATTGTCACTCCATAAAGAATATCTGCAATTTCCATAGTAGATTTTCTGTGAGTTATAAGGACAAATTGTGAAGAATCGGTTAATGTCTTTAAATAAGAAGTATATCTATATACATTAGCTTCGTCCAATGCAGCATCTATTTCATCAAGAATGCAGAACGGAGCAGGTTTGTTATTTAAAATAGCAAATAAAAGTGCAACAGCTGTTAAAGATTTCTCTCCCCCAGATAGTAATGAAAGGCTTTGAAGTTTCTTTCCAGGTGGCTGAACCTTTATTTCAATGCCAGCCTTTAATATATCATCATTTTCTTCCAATTCTAGTCTTGCCTTACCACCATTAAATAATATAGCAAAAATCTCTGTAAACTTCTTGTTTATTTCATCAAAGGAAGCTATAAATTGAGTTTTCATTTTTTTCTCCATATCCTTTATAACTTCCTGTAGATCTCCTTTCGCACTTATCAAATCATTGTGCTGTTTGGTAACAAACTCAAATCTCTCTGAAATACTCTTAAAATCTTCTATTGCTGATAAGTTTACATTACCTAATTCTTTAATATTTTCCTTTAGCTCTTTCACTTCCTTTTGTGAATTTTGTATATTATCTATTTCTTTTTCATACTTTACTGCTTCTTCCAATTTGAGCTCATAGTCTTCCTGTAATTTATTGATATTGTTCTCATATTGCAACTCATATTTTGCTAGTCTTATATCATAATTATTATTTTGCTTTTCTATTTCCGAGATTTTTTTGTTTATAATTTTAAGTCTGTCCTGTTCATCATAGAAGGTCTTCATATAACTCTCTTTTTTCTTTATAAGTTCATTTAATCTCGAGGAAATTTCATTTTCACTGCTTTCATATTTCTCTATTTCTTCTTCAATTGAATTTCTATCTGTCAAATTAGCTTTAATATTATTTTTTAGTTCTTCAATTGATTTATCTTTATTGCATATATTCATTTTAAATTGCTCACTGTTAGCTTCATAGCTATTTATGTTATCAATTAAATTTTTCTTAGAGTTATCCAAATTATTTATATGGATTTTCAAATTTGTGACCAACTGTTCCATATCGTTTTGTTCATTCTTCAAACTAGCTAATGTTATGGTTTTTTCTTCTACTGATTTCTTAAGATTGTCAAGATGACTCTCAATTTTCTTCAGTTCATCTAATAATTTAAGTCTATTAGCATTGAAATTATCCGTTTCAACTAGAAGAGTATTTATTTCAATATTTTTTTTACTTATTTCCTTATCCATTCTTTCTATTTCATCTTTATTGTTATTTAAAAGATTTATTGTATTATTTAAAGACAATTCAGCTTCTTTTATCACGCTATTGTTTTTCTCAATCTCATTTATCAAATCCTTAAGATATACCAATACGTTATTTTTTTCCAACTCTAATACTTTCAATTCTTTATTCAAAGCATTGATTTCTTTATTTAAGATTTCAATTTTGTTTTTTCTGCTAATAATACTAAAACCTTCCTTGCCTGAACTACCTCCTGTTATTGAGCCTCCGGCATTTAGTACCTCGCCATCCAATGTGACTATTTTATAGATGTGGCCTTGTTTATTGGCAAGTCTAATTCCGCTATCCATATCCTCAACAATAATAGTTCTTCCCAATAAATATTCAAATAAATCACTATATTTCTTATCACAACTGATTAATTCACTACCTAAACCTAAAATGTTAAACTCTTTTCTTATCTTTGAATCTATTCTTATAGATTTTCCTTTAATAATGTTTAAAGGTAAAAATGTTGCCCTACCAAGTTTCTTATTCTTTAGATAATTAATTAGATTTTTAGCAGCCTCTTCTGTTTCAACAACTATATTTTGGGAATTTGAACCAAGGCTTATTTCAATTGCTCTTTCATATTTTGAATCTACCTTTAAAAGATTGGCAACTACATCTATAAGTCCATTTTGTAATTGCTTGTTTTTATGAGCATCCGTAAGCAATACTTTTACACTTCTATAATAGCCTTCGTATCCATCTTCCATATTTTTATATAAATTATAATTGGCATTGAGTCCATTTAACTTAATTTGAAGCGATTTTATATTTTCATCCAATATGCTTATTTTTTTATCTAAATTAAATTTTTCTTCTAATAGCTTTGAAGAATTCTCCTTTTCTGTTTTAAGACTATCTCTTAGGCTAAATTCCTCAGATTTGATTTCATCCTCTTTAATTGCAAGCTCAATTTTATTCGACTCGTAAGCTTTTATATCTTTCTTTAGCTGCGATACTCTACTTTCTATATTGTCCTTTAAGGTATTATTAGAATTTAAGATACTTTTCTTATCTGAAATCTCATTATAACAATCTATTGTTTTGTTCTTTATTTCCTCTAATTCTGACTCCTCGGCAGCGACTGTTTTTTTTATTTCATTAAGCTTCTCATTTTTGTCAGCATATTCAAGATTCAGCTCATTAAGTTCAAGATCTATTTCACTTAACCTAATACTTATATTATTTTTTTCAAGTTCTAAATTCTTTATAGAATGACTTAATTCTTCTCTTTCTTTTATAATCCTCTCAATATCTTTTTGTAGAAATCCCTCTTTTTCTTTCAATATAGTAACTTGATTTCTATTCTTTTCAAAATTTTGAATGGTATCAAACTTTATAGTACGAAACTTATCTATTTCTTCTTCAAGTTCTTGAATATTGTTTTTTAATAAATTATATTTTTCATCTATTTTGGTTTTTTCATCTTCAATAACCTTTAGATCTAATAGCAAATGCTCTTTTTCAAGTTTTATATCCATGATTTGCTTGTCCAGCTTTTTTATATCCCTTATGTATATATTAACCTCTAAATCCCTGAGCCTTGAATACAATTTGGTAAACTTTGATGCCTTACCTGCTTCAAGCTCTAATACATCCTTTTGATTAGAAATCTCTATTATTAAATCTTTTATTCTGACAATATTATTTTCCGTTTTTTCAAGTTTCCGTTCTGCTTCTTCCTTTCTAGTTCTATATTTAATAATTCCAGCAGCTTCTTCAAATATATTTCTTCTGTCTTCAGGTCTGTTAGATAAAATTTCATCTATTTTACCTTGTCCGATTATAGAATATCCATCTTTCCCAATACCTGTATCCATAAACAATTCCCTTATGTCCTTTAGCCTACATGAACTCTTATTTAAGTAATATTCACTCTCTCCAGACCTGAACATTCTTCTGGTTACAGCTACTTCTGCATAATCTATTGGTATTTTGCCGCTGCTATTATCAAATACAATGGTAACTTCAGCATAACCCAAGGCTCTTCTAGTATCGGTTCCTGAAAATATGACATCCTCCATCTTGCTTCCTCTTAAGGTTTTTATGCTCTGTTCCCCCAAAACCCATCTAATAGCATCGGATACGTTGCTCTTCCCACTTCCATTGGGTCCAACAATAGCAGTTATACCCTTCTTAAATTCAATATCCGTCTTTTCAGCAAAGGATTTAAATCCTTGAACTTCAACCTTCTTTAGATACAAGGTCATCCCCCCATAAAAATTATATAATTAAAGGTTCCCTATAATTGGAAACCTTCTATGTTCTTCATTAATGGACTTTTCATCATATATTTTTCCATTAATACATTTATATTTATTATATCAGATAATTTTCCCATTGTAATCAAAATTTGTTCTGAGGATAAATTCTCTCTACCAAATAATCTTATCTTCTTAAAATTATATTTAGCAATCCAATATTTAGTATTACAGGATTTTTGGCCGGATAACAGTGATATAACCTTATGAGACGCTTCAATTACCAATTCATCCTCATTGGAGAAATCCAGCTTGGAGAAATAAAAGTCAAATAATTCTCTATAAATATTAGCCTCCACTAATTGTCTAAAGGCAGGATGAAACGGACCTGCTACTACATCTTTGCCAAGCTGTATACTTTCAGTTGGTTGCAGCCCTATTCTTATAACGTTTATATTGTTTAAATAAAACAACATTAAAATAGGGGTTGTAATCTCCACTGCCTCATTTAAATCTAAAGGCTTGTACTTACCTTCTATATACAACTTCTCTAAATAAGTTTCCTTGATGACAAGAGTTGGGTATATTCTAACGCAGTCCGGTTTAAGCCTTATAAACTCCATACAGGTGTATAAGGATTTATATATATCATCTTCAGGCAAACCTAACATCATTTGAAGTCCCAATTTGAACTTATATTTCCTTATTAATTTACAGGAATTATAGACATCATCAGCAGTATGGCCCCTTTCACTTTTAAGTAGTACTATTTCATCTAAAGACTGGACTCCTAACTCTATGGTATCCACTTCATATCTCTTAAGATTACTTAGTATCTTGTCGTCTATTGCATCGGGTCTTGTAGACAGTCTGATTTCATCTATTATTCCTTCTTTTTTATATTTATAAACTACCTCTAATAATGCACTCTGAGTGTCAATATCTATTGCGGTAAAGCTTCCGCCATAAAAAGCAGCCTCTATAAAGGCATCCTTTCTAAAATATCCAAGATACTCCTGTATAGTTTCTTCAACTATTTCAGTTGTTACATTTGTAGATAATCCAGTAATTTTTTTCTGATTACAAAATATACAATCATGAGGACATCCGAAATGAGGTACAAAAATTGGTATTATATAGTGTTTATTCATAGTCTTCGCCCATCAATATCAACGCTTCCTTTGCTGCCATTTGTTCAGCTTCTTTTTTATTTCTGCCAATGCCTGAACCTATTGGTTCTTTATTTACGCAAACATCCACATAGAATAACTTATTGTGGTCAGGACCTTCCTCCTTAACTACAATATATTCAACCTTTCCTCTTGTTATCTTTTGAAGTCTTTCCTGCAATCCCGTTTTAAAATCGATAAATAAATCTCCTTTAGCAACAGCATGAACAATGTCTGATTCAAATTTTGTTAAAAGAAATCTGCTTACCGATTCAAAATTACTATCTAAAAATATAGCTCCAATAATTGATTCACTTGCATCAGCTAAAATTGACTCTCTTTCCCTTCCACCAGTTGCTTCCTCACCTTTGCCTAGAAATAAATAGTTTCCTAATCCTATAGATTTTGCAACTAAGGCTAAGGAAGGTTCACATACAACCTTAGCCCTAATCTTAGTCAACTCTCCTTCTGGGTAAAATGGATACTTATTGTAAAGATATTGACTAACTACAAGGTTAAGTACTGCATCCCCTAAAAATTCAAGTCTTTCATTGCATTTACTAATATGAAGCTTGTGTTCATTGGCATATGAACTATGAGTCAACGCAGTTTCAAGCAGCTCCAAATCTTCAAAATAATAATCTAAATTCTCCTGTAGCGAATTTAAATTGTTTCTATTTTCACTAGTATCCTTCACAAATATTCCCCCACATTAGTTATCGTCTTCTTCCCCTAACAATTCCTTAATATAATTTATGGCATCTCCTACGGTCTTTATATTTTCCGCATCGTCGTCACCAATTTCTAAATCAAATTCGTCTTCCAATGCCATAACAAGCTCCACTAGATCCAATGAATCGGCATTTAAATCATCCTTAAAAGATGTTTCCTTTGAAATTTCATCTTCACTAATATTAAATTGTGATGATATGATTCCTATTATTTTTTTAGCAAACATAATACCCTCCTAAATTAAATATTTATTTCTTACTTATTTATATTTTCTTCAATTGTTTTGATAACATCCTTTTCTATAAATCCTATCAATTGTTTTATACCATTCTTAAATGCGTAGGCATCTGAGCTTCCATGAGCCTTCACTATAGGTTTTTTAGTCCCTAAAAGAGGTGCTCCACCATATTCCCTATAATCCATCAATTTCTTTAATTCCCTTAGCTGCGGCTTTAACAATGCGGCTCCCAACTTTGATTTTGTATTGGACATAAGTGATTCCTTTAACATAGAAAATATTGAAATAGCCATCCCCTCTGTTAACTTGAGTACTACATTTCCTACAAAACCATCTGCTACAATTATATCTGCCTCTCCCAAAGGAAGATTTCTACCTTCGATGTTTCCAATGAAATTGATATTTTCATCCTTTAACAATTCAAAGGCATCTTTTACCAATTGATTTCCTTTTCCTTCTTCAGTTCCAATATTCACTAGCCCAACCTTAGGATTATTTTTTCCTAAAACATTTTCCATATATATGGATCCCATTATTCCAAATTGCTTAAGATATTCCGGCTTACAATCTACATTTGCACCTGCATCCACTAATAAGGAAATACCCTTTGTCGTTGGATAAACTGATGTTAGGGCAGCTCTTTCAATGCCTTGAATTCTCTTTACTATAAATAACCCACCTGCCAATATGGCGCCTGTACTTCCGGCAGAAATAAAGCCATCACCTAATCCTTCTGTTAATGCCTTCATACCAACTACCATAGAACTTTCTTTTTTTCTTCTGATAGCAAGAGCAGGATCTTCTTCGTTAGTTATTATATCCTTTGCATCTAGTGTTTCTATAGCGCCTTCAGAGTATGTATATTTTGATAGTTCATTTTTTATCATTTCCTCTTTACCCACTATCAAGGCATTTATTTTATACTCATTTACGGCATCAACACAGCCTTTGACTATTTCTACTGGTGAATTGTCTCCTCCCATGCCATCTACAATTATTTTCATCTTACCCCTCCTACACACTACTGATTTTTAATATATATTAATGTAGGTAAAAAATCAATGTTTTTAGCTCATGTAAGAAAAAAAGATAGTGAAGTTACTCACTATCTTTCTCTTATTCAACTACAATAACTTCTCTGTTCTTGTAATAGCCACAGTTTGGACAAACTCTATGTGGTTGTTTTGGCTCATGACATTGTGGACATTCTACAACAGTAGCTTTATTTAGTCTATAAGAAGAAGCTCTTCTCTTATTTTTTCTCGCTTTAGAAGTTTTTCTTTTTGGTACTGCCATCAAAAA
Organism: Tissierella sp.; assembly: GCA_036844705.1. Classification (GTDB taxonomy): domain Bacteria; phylum Bacillota; class Clostridia; order Tissierellales; family Tissierellaceae; genus DAIUFH01. The sequence goes on along the minus strand of DAIUFH010000003.1, from coordinate 32,686 downwards.
CACCTCCTTATTTCTTAGGAAAAAGTTCCTTTAACTTTTCCAATCTTGGGTCAATTGTATTTCCCATACAATCGCAGGATTGGTTATTTAAGTCTACACCACATATTGGGCACAATCCCTTGCAATCTTCGCTGCAAAGTATCTTCATAGGTAGGGAACTAACAACTTGACTCCAAATATATTTCTTAAGGTCTAAAAGATTATTTTCAAAATAAATAATCTCATCTGATTCGTCCTCATCATTAAACTTCCCCTTAATATCTTTCAGTTTCCCTGATAACACGGTAGAAAAATCAGTAACTATAGGTTTTAGACACCTATCACAATTAGCTTCAAATCTATAAATTATATTACAATTAAGCTGAAGCTCACTGTCTACCTTAAAAATTGTACCATTAAATCTAATGGGATTTAGAATATTGATATCAATACCATCATTTATAGGTTCACTATCCAGTCCTCCTTCAAATTGGTATGTAATATCATGACTATCAAGAAAACTTGTTAAATCGTATAACATATATTCACCTCATAAACTACCAAACATTATTATATACAAGGAGGCTTCTTTTTGTCAAGAATTATCTATTATTTACTAGCCCTAATGTATCTCTAGCAATCATTAATTCTTCATTAGTTGGGATAACCATGATAGTAGTACCAGTTAAACCCCTACTTACGATAGCTTCTTCTCCTCTTACATTATTTAGCTCTTTGTCAATAATTATACCTAAGCACTCTAATCCATCACAAATTCTCTCTCTAATTGTATTGGAGTTTTCTCCTATACCAGCTGTAAATACCAATACATCTATACGACACATTTGTGCAGCATAAGCTGCTATATATTTAGTAACCTTATTGCAGAATACATCTAAGGCCAATTTTGCTCTTTCGTTACCTTCCTTCTCTGCAATTTCCAAATCTCTAAAATCACTGCTTATGCCAGAAACGCCTAATACTCCAGATTTTTTATTTAACATATTATTTACATCATCAAATGTCATATTTTCTTTTTCCATTATAAATGGAATTATAGCAGGGTCAATATCCCCGGATCTTGTTCCCATAGCTAACCCTTCTAGAGGAGTAAAGCCCATACTTGTATCTATAGACTTTCCACCTTGAACTGCAGTGACACTAGATCCATTTCCTAAGTGACAAGTCACTATATTCAAATCTTTTATATCTTTTCCTAGTATTTCCGCAGCTCTTTGAGAAACATATTTATGAGATGTACCGTGGAAGCCATATCTTCTTATTTTATATTTTTCATAATATTCATATGGAATTGCATATATAAAGTTTTCTGCAGGTATAGTTTGATGGAATGCCGTATCAAATACTGCTACCATTGGAGTATGTGGCATCAATTCTCTACACGCATTTATTCCTATAATATTAGGAGGATTATGTAAAGGTGCTAAACTGATATTTTTTTCTAAAGCTTCCATGACTGCCCCATCAATAATAACTGATTCAGAAAAATCTTCCCCACCATGAACTACTCTATGTCCAACTGCTCCAATTTCATCCATTGAGCTTATTGCACCATATTCCTTATTGATAATAGATTCTAGAACCAATCTTAAAGCATCCTTATGATCCTTCATAGGCTCTTCTATAACGACTCTATCCTTTCCTGTAGTATCATGTTTAATCTTTGAGCCCTCTATCCCTATTCTTTCAACTAATCCTTTTGCCAGTACTATTTCCCCATTCATATCAATTAGCTGATACTTTAAGGAAGAACTACCGCAATTAATTACTAAAATCTTCATTATTCTACCTCCATTATCTTAATCTATAACAATAGTATTACAATTCCCTTAAAAAATCAACAATATAAATTTATTCCAATTGTTGATTTTATTTTATAAATTGATATATTATATATAAACAACTTTCAGGAGGATATTATGAAAGCAGTAGGTTTTATCACAGAATACAATCCATTTCACTATGGTCACAAATATCATTTGGAAAAATCTAAGGATTTAACAAATGCTACACATACTATTGCTGTTATGAGCGGTTCATTTGTTCAAAGAGGCGAGCCCTCCCTAATCGACAAATGGACCAAAGCTAAAATGGCAATAGATAACGGCGTAGATTTAGTAATAGAACTACCCTTCGTATATTCTGTTCAAAGTGCTGAGCTGTTCGCCTATGGTGGTATCCGTATATTAGATGCAATGAATATAGTTGATTTTGTGGCATTTGGTGTCGAGAATGAAAATATAGAACAGCTTATTAAAATTTCTGATACCTTAATAGATGAGCCTGCTGAATTTTCTGTTTTACTTAGAAAATATTTAAGTCAAGGCCTATCCTTCTCTTCCTCGAGAAGCAGAGCAATAGAGGATTATCTACAGGAAAAAGGTACAGATGAAACAGCCTATAGTTCTATACTTAAAAAATCTAATAATATATTGGCTATAGAATACTTGAAAGCATTACATAGATTAAATTCCAAAATACAGCCAATAGCAATAAAAAGACAAGGTGATGACTACAACGATGTTGGAATTAAAAGCAATATTGCCTCTGCTACTGGTATTAGAAATAAAGTATTAAAGGACAAATTGGATTCAATCACCTCATATTTACCTGAAGCTTCTTATAAGTATTTAAAAGAATTTTATGACAAATATCAAACATTTAATTGTTTTAATAATTATAATCATATCTTTCAATATATTTTCAGAACAATAGATGCTGATTATTTAACTAATTTTATGGATATGGAAAATGGTCTTGAAAACAGAATTATTAGTATAAGCAAAAAATATTATGAAATAGAAAAAATAGTTGAAAAAATAGCTACTAAGAGATATCCTTCTACTAGAATTAAAAGAATATTTATCCATTTACTTAATGATTTGACGAAGGAAATAATTAAAGAAATATATAATAATCCCGTTGAATACATCAGAATTCTTGGCAGCAATAAAAAAGGTTTTGAAATTCTAAACGAAATAAAAGCAAATACAAATTTATCTATAATCACTAAATTTTCAGATTTTGAAAAACTAAATAACGAATCCATTAATCTGATGTTAAATATAGAAAAAAAAGCTACTGACTTGTATTACCTAGGAATTGAAAAACAAAATCCTTTAGTAAAAATGGACTATTTAACATCTCCATATATTAAATAAATTTACTCCTCTTCGCATATAGATATATAAGAAATCTCTAGAAAGAAGGAGTATTTTTTATGAACAAGAAAAAAAACCTCATAATTTCAGTATTGTTACTGCTTATAATGATTCAAATCATAAAAGACCCTAGTAAAAGTATTTTAAGCGCTGGCGAAGGTCTGAACCTATGGTTCAATATTCTTGTACCTTCATTGTTTCCATTTATATTTATATCCGACTTATTAGTTTCATTTGGCTTATTGGATTATACAGCTAAATACTTGGAGCCTATTATGCGTCCTGTTTTTAACGTATCCGGAGTTGGCATTTTCCCTTTTTCTATGAGTATGCTATCCGGATATCCTGTAGGCGCTAGATTGACCTCTAAACTGCGCACTCAAAAGATGATATCCAGAGATGAGGGTAATAGATTGATCAGTTTTTCATCGACCTCAGGGCCTCTCTTCATTCTAGGTGCAGTCTTGATTGGTATGGTCAATGCTCCAGAACTATCTCTATTGATGATAGTTCCACATTATATTGGTGCATTAACTATTGGATTTATATTTAGATTTTATAGAAAAAACAACAAGTCCTGTGTTAGTAGTGATTTATCTTCAAAGGCCAATTTATTTAATAAGGATAAATCAGAACCAATTGGTACAACAATTTCAAAATCACTAAGTGATAGCTTGGATTCAATAATTGTTGTAGGCGGATTTGTCGTTATTTATTCTGTTATAATAGATATAGTTATTTCATCATCTTTATTTAATTTAATCATAGGAGAGCTTTCTAGAATTCTATCAATTGATGAGAACATCTTAAAGGGAATAACAGCAGGAATTATTGAACTAACAAAAGGTTGTAGTATTATATCAAAATTGGATATAGCGTTAATAACAAAAATTATGCTTCTGAATTTCACCATTGGATGGGCTGGTTTTTCAATCCACAGCCAAGCAATCAGCTTCATTAGTAAAACCGATATCAGTTCTAAAATTTATTTGATATCTAAATTCTTTCATGGATTATTTTCAGTACTCTATACATATATAATGTATCTTTCATTTTACAAAGGTAAGATAGAACCAGCCTTTAATCCGATACCTTTTGTTGAAACTTCGAATTTAAAGAGCTGGCTATATCTAATAACCAGCTCCACAAAATTAGTATGTAGTTTATTCGTATTTTTAACTCTCCTAGGTATTTTTGTCTTTCAACTACGTAAAGAGTTTAGTCGTTCCCTCTAAGCTCTTTTCTGTTTTCATTAAGTAACTGTATTATTTCCTTTAAATTCTCCTGAGTTTCTAATAAAAGGTTGTCCGCATATTCCATTGCACCTATTCTTATTTCTTTAGCATTGTTCTGTGCCCTTGTTATCAATTCTTCAGCTCTCGATTTTGCTATTTTTATAATTTCCTCTTCATCCACTAATTCCTTTAACTTGTCTTCGGCTTCGTTCAATAAATTATCAGCATCATTCTGTGCCTCTGCCAATATTCTTTGTCTTTCTTCCTTAATCCAAGCAGCCTGTTTAATTTCATCAGGAAGCTTTATCCTAATTTCCTTAATAATATCCAACAGCTCTTCCTTATCAACCATGACCTTGTTGCTAAAAGGTAGGCCTGACCCAGCTTCAACTATATCTTCAATTTCATCAATTAGACTTAAAATATCCATAATCTAGTGTCCTCCTTCAATTTTGTTTTTTAAAGCATCTTCAACAACTTTGGGAACAAAGCAAGAAACATTACCATCTAAAAATGCTACTTCTTTTACTATACTAGAGCTTAAAAAAGAATACTTTGAACTTGAAACCATAAAAAATGTTTCCAATTCACTATAAAGCTTTTTATTTGCAAGAGCCATTTGCATTTCATATTCAAAGTCAGAAACTGCTCGTAAGCCTTTAATTACAATGTCTATATTATGCAATTTAGCATAATCAATTAACAATCCGCTAAAGGTATCTATTTCTACATTGGGTAAATGTTGAGTAGTATCTCTCAACAACTTTATCCTTTCTTCAGTTGTGAAAACACCTTTTTTTGAACTGTTTTTTAGTACAGCTACAGTTACCTCTTCAAATTTTTCAGCACATCTATTTATAATATCTAAATGTCCATATGTTACCGGGTCAAAACTTCCAGGATATAAAACCTTCATTCATACACCTCTTTATTCTTGTAAAATGATAAGAATTTGCTACCATAATTTCTTATATCGTATCTTATAAAACTATTAATTCCGTTATCCAAAACTAGTCCTTTTTCATGCTCTATTATGATTATACCATCTTCGGATAGCAGCTCACTTTTTGAAATTGATTCAATAGCCTGAAACAAAAGCTTATGATTCCTAAAGGGAGGATCTAGATATATATAATCAAATTTTACATCTTTTCCTTTAAAATAGTTCAAAGCACTTAATGCATCCCTATTTAGCACAATACTTTTGTCCCTTAATTTCGTATGTATTAGATTTTCCGTAATTACATTTATACTATCGCTCGAAATATCAACAAAATATGCGACCTTAGAACCCCTGCTTAGAAACTCAATACCTATACCTCCTGAACCGCTAAATAAATCCAATACAACTGCTTCTATTTTGATTGGACTCAATATATTGAATAGGGATTCCTTTATTCTATCCTCTGTTGGTCTTACTTCACGCCCCTTTGGGGCCTTTAACTTGTGTCCCTTTCGTTCACCAGAAATAATTCTCAAGTAAATCTTTCCTTTCCTGATAAAGAATATTTTATCATATTTATTAGTATAATAAAACTTTAATAATCTAATTCATCTCTATTTTTATTAAACATCTCACTGATTATCAAATTCAACTGTTTATATTCTTCATTGTATATCAAATTGTTTTCAATGATTTTTTGAGCATCTTTTTGAGCTACCTTAAGAATATTTATATCGTTTATTAAATTAGCTATTTTAAGTTCCGGAAGCCCGTGCTGTTTAGTCCCAAAGAATTCACCAGGTCCTCGCAATTCTAAATCTTTTTCAGAAATCTTAAATCCATCTGAGGATGATTGTAAAATCCTCATTCTCTCTCGGGATATTGGACTCATACTTTCATTTATCAATATACAATAGGATTGGTACTCACCTCTGCCTACTCTACCTCTAAGTTGGTGAAGTTGAGCCAGCCCAAATCTTTCAGCATTAAATATCACCATAATATTGGCATTGGGTACATTTACACCAACCTCAATAACTGTAGTGGATACCAATATCTGTATTTCATTTTCTTTAAATCTTTTCATTATCTCATCTTTTTCCTTTGAAGCCATTCTACCATGCAAAATACCTAATTTAAATTTAGTAAATATTTCATCCCTTAGATAACTGTATAGTTCTTCAGCAGAATTAATATCTAAGGATTCTGTTTCCTCGATTAAAGGACATACTATATATGCTTGTCTTCCTTCATTCACCTGTTTCTCAATAAACTTATAAACTCTTTCCTTCATATTTTTATCTACGGCATAAGTTTTGATTTCCTTTCTTCCCGGAGGAAGCTCATCTATAATGGATATATCCAAATCTCCATATAGAATCAAGGCAAGAGTCCTTGGTATAGGGGTTGCAGTCATAACCAGTACATCAGGTGTCATACCCTTCTGACTCAATATAGCCCTTTGCTTTACCCCAAATCTATGCTGTTCATCCGTAATTACCAGACCCAGCCTGTTAAACTCAACATTCTCCTGTATTATAGCATGAGTCCCTACTACAATATCAATTCTACCTGTCTTTAGGTCTTCAAGTACCTGTTCCTTCTTTTTTGAGTTTAAGCTACCTACTAACAATTCACATCTTATATCATATTTACCTAAAATATTAGAAATAGAATCATAATGTTGCGTTGCCAATATTTCCGTTGGAGCCATCATTGCCGCCTGATAACCAGAAAGTACTGCTTTATACATACTAACAACACCTACGATAGTCTTACCTGAACCAACATCACCTTGAACAAGTCTGTTCATTTGATGTTTATCTTCCATATCAGCAACTATTTCTTTTATAACATTATGCTGAGCACTGGTCAATTTGAAGGGAAGACTATCTATAAAATCATTTACTTCTTCTTTATGAGGAAATTGAATACCTTTATTATCTGTAGTCTTATTTTTTATATTTAAAAGACCTAATTGTAAAGCCAATAGTTCTTCATAGGCTAAGGTTTTTCTAGCTCTTTCTTTGCTAGCTTTATCCCTGGGAAAATGAATGTTGTACAAAGCTTCATGTATGTCCATGAGATTATACTTCTTCAATATATCATATGGCAATGGCTCCTGTACATATTTAAGATATTCTTCTAATACATTTTTGATTGCAGACATCATCTCTAAATTTGTTAGTCCTTGAGTTAAAGGATAGATAGGTATAATCCTTCCAATTTTATTCTTTTCACTGGGGCTTTCAAATACAGGGTTCATAATCTGATATTCCATGCCAATTTTGTTAAATTTGCCATTAACTATGTATCTTTCACCAATTTTAAATCTATTTCTTAGAAAGTTCTGATTAAAATATACTAGATTTCCTATACCACTTATATCTTTAAATGGAATTTTTAAAATAGACAGATTTTTTCTTATTCTATTAATAACAGCAGGACCTGTGATTTCAATTTCTAAAGAAATCTTTTCATTTTTTATACCCTCTTTTAGAGTTTTAAAATTTGACCTATCCTCATAATCCTTTGGAACAAAGTATATCAAATCTTTAATAGTTTTAATATTTAATCTTCTCAATTTATAGGTTCTTTTAGGTCCAATGCCCTTTACATATTGTACATCAAGATTTAACTTTTCCATATATCCTCCTATTTATTTATGTCGGCTACGTTAGCTAAACCGAAGAGATTTAGACTTCCGACATCATAAATAACCCTACCATAGGTAGGGTTATTCTATAGAGATTATATAATAGTATAATGGCTGACCACCATATATCACTTCAATATCCAAATCATCAAATTCTTCTTCTAATCTTTCAGCTAAAATATTCGAATATTCTTCTTCAATATCTTGTCCATAAAAAATAGTAATAATAGAAGAATCCTCTTTATTTATTTTACGAATTAATTCCATAGTTACATCATTTGCATCATTTCCTGATGATAAAATTTCCTTATCAGATAAACCTATTATATCTCCTTTTTTTATCTGTGTACTATTAAGTTCAGTATCTCTTACAGCAAAGGTTACCTGTCCGGTAACTACATTTTCAATGCTTTCTGTCATTACCTTTATATTTTCTTCTAGATTTAAATCTGCATTAAAAGTCAATAAAGCAACAATTCCCTGTGGAATAGTCCTTGTTGGTAAAACAGTGATATTTCTTTTGCTTAAATTCTTTGTCTGCTCTGCTGCCAATATTATATTGCCATTGTTTGGAAGAATAATAACCTGCTTTCCACTTGTTTTTTCAATGGCATTTAATAAATCTTCTGTACTTGGATTCATAGTCTGACCACCAGAAACTATTTCATCCACATTCAAATCTCTAAATACATCATCCAGCCCTTCCCCTACGGAAACAGAAATAAATGAATATTCCTTGTCAAAGGTCTTTTCAAGATTATTATTTTCTTTTCTAAAATTTTTCAGCTCATCTTTTAACAAAACCTCTTCGTGTTGGTATCTCATGTTGTCTATTTTAATATCTTTTAGACTGCCTAGCTTAAGTGCCTTTTCCAATGCAACACCTGGGTTATTAGTATGAATATGAACCTTAATAATACCATCTCCGCCAACTACAAGCAACGAATCCCCAAGAACGGACAATTCATTTCTAAAGTGCTCAATATCATTATAATCGGTATTTATCATAAATTCTGTACAATAGCCAAATTTAATATCATCAGTATCAATATGCTCCCTCTTCTTAGGACTTTCTATATTTTCTCTAGCAACAACTTCTTCAATTATTTCCTCTATACCTGCTACAGCATTATAGAAGCCGATTATTAAATACATCAATCCCTTTCCACCAGCATCCACAACTCCAGCTTGTTTTAGAACAGGTAACATCTCAGGTGTCTTATCAAGAGTTTTATTGCCATGATCTATCACTCTATCAAGAAATTTTATTATATCCTTATCTTCTTTATATATTGACATTGCAAATTCGCCACATTCTCTTGCAACTGTCAAAATTGTTCCTTCCGTTGGCTTCATTACAGCCTTATATGCTGTATCAGCTGCCTGTTTAATGGATTCCGCAAGGGTTTTGACATCCATACTTTTCTTACCCCTAATTCCATTTGCAAAGCCCCTAAATAATTGTGACAATATAACTCCTGAATTACCTCTTGCACCCATCAGTGAACCCTGGCTAGCTGCCAAGGCAATTTTTGACACATCATTTTCTTCTGCACTTAAACCTTGCTTAATAGCTGACTTTACTGTTAGCAGCATATTGGTCCCCGTATCCCCATCAGGAACAGGAAAAACATTTAAGGAGTTAACCTCCTCTTTATTGATTTCAAGAAGTCTTGCCGCATTAGAAAGCCCCTTTTTTAGCAATACCCCATCTATAGTTTCTAATATCAAGTATAGTACCTCCCTAAATTATCTTTCTACTCTAATTCCCTGAACATTAACATTGATTCTGCCAACCTTTAGGCCAGTAAATTTTTCTATATTAAATCTAACCCTGTCAATAATATTCTCTGCTACAACAGATATTCTAACACCATATTCTAATATCACGTGTAAATCTATCGTCAATATATCATCTTTTGAATTAACCCGTATTCCTTTAGATAGATAATCTGATTTAAGTAATTCAAATAACCCATCAGTTGCATTCTTAGAAGCCATTCCGATAATACCATAACTCTCCATAGCCGAAATTCCGGCTATGTTTGCGATTACATTATCATCTATACTAATTACACCTAACTCTGTATTTATCTTGGCAGCCATTAAATTCGCCTCCTATCTTTAATTCCATATCATTATTTTACAATATTAGTATAAATTCTTCAACTAAATACTATTCTTAATTAATACTATTATCATACAATATAATTGCATTTTTGTACATAATAGTTGATTTTATATATATGATTGTGTTAGAATATAGTGTGTTGTTAAAAATAGAAAATAATACTTATAAAGGTATATTAGTCGTATTTAAGGAGGTGTTTTTTGTGTCTAAAGTATGTGAAGTATGCGGTAAGGGAAAAGTTTTTGGTAACAAGGTTACTTTCTCAAATAAGAAAATTTCAAGAAGCTGGGCACCTAACATTAGAAGTGTAAGAGCGGTTGTTAAAGGTTCAGTTAAAAGGATTAATGTTTGTACAAGATGTTTAAGATCTGGGTATGTTGAAAGAGCTTTATAATAAATATAGTGCGGACATAAACTAATAAGGCTTCCATTTTGAAAAAATGGTAAGCCTTATTTTATTTTCATCAATAGAAATCCAATTGCTAAAAAACCTATTCCAATTAGGGATAAGAGGAATTTGATAGGTATAACGCTAATTAGTATTAATAGTCCAATTATTCCTAAGGTAAGTCCAATTATTTGTTTGGATTTTACACTATAACGGTGAAAGTATCTTTTCATAATTATCACTCCTTATCCCTTTATAGTATACTATTCAAAGGAGTGAATTTAGTTACAAAAAATTTAATCCTTCGCCTCGATAATTAATGCCTCACCTTTTATAATCTTTATCTCCCCATATTCATGAATTATTCTATTGCTAATACCAAGTGTAGTACCAAAACCTATAAAATCTTCGTTTAAAGGATAATAAAAACCTTTAAGTGTAACTACTAAACCATCTTGGGTGATAGGTATAATGGACAAATAATACCCTTTCTTCCCCTTAAGCTTAATATAGTCATGAACCAGATATATTGAATTGTTGTCATCTACAATTTTTCCTACTGCTCCTAATTGTTTTATTCTTTTAAGAAGATAGATGTTCCCAATGGTATGATCGAGTCTACTGCCAGTTGCGCCTATAAGAGTAATGTTTTTAATATTATTTTCTATAAGATATAGAATTGCCAACTCTGTATCGGTCTCATCCTTTTCTACAGGAAATTTAATAATCGGAATATTATGTTCTTTAATAAAATCCCTTCCCATTTGATTAATAGAATCTAAATCTCCTATTACAGCATTTGGAACAATATTCATATTTATCGAATGAGCAATACCACCGTCAGCACAAAGAATAAAATTCTTATCCTTAATTACCTCGTTTAATATATTGTAATCCTTGATACTTCCACTAGAAATAATCAATCCATCCATTATAAACATCTACCTTCTTAAAAATATTATTATTTTTGTCATCCTAAGGGACCTATGGTATAAATCCCAGATTCTTCACATCCATTCAGAATGACATAACTCTTAGCTCTTAGTTCTTAGTTCTTAGTTCTTACCTCTTAACTCTTAACTCTTACCTCTTAACTCTTACCTCTTAACCATCCTCTGTAGTGGTTTCCATATTAATATTAACACAACTAAAGAAATAATCAATTCAGGTATCAAATATGTTGCATTATATATAATAGAATAAATCCAAGGATTTTGATCTCCTGCATATTCTGCAAAGAATATAACTCCTGAAAGAACATGAGAGAACATTCTGCCAGCTATTGATAAAGCTACCCCAATAATCATTCTTGCATAACTAATATGATTATCTTTATTATGACCAATTCCTGCTAAACCCATAAATCCATATGCAATAATATAATCTAATAAAAATTGTACCGGATGATAGAAATACGGATTGAACATAAAATCAAGCAGTCCATAGGTACCACCTATAACTAAGCCAGGACCAATTCCCCATCTTAAAGCATAAAGCAATAATGGAATCATACTTCCGGCTGATACACTACCCCCATTAGGAGCCTGATAAATTTTAATGGTATTTAGTAAAACTGCTAGCGCTAACATTATACCACCCTCTGTCAGCATTCTGATACTAAATTTTTTTGACATGCTAATTCCTCCTTTAAAATAGCGAAACCCACTCCTTTTAGGGAATGGGTATTAAAAATCAATACACACTTCCCTCCGCTAGTATTACCTAGTTCAGGTCATAAGGGTCGGAAACCTCAAGTTCACTCTCAGCTAATAGCTCCCCTAGTGTTAATATTTTCTATTAAGTTAACTTAAATATATCACATTTATAAAGCTTTATCAAATAAATCCTTATATGCTTTTGCCTTTGCTTCAATATCTGCTGCTCCAAATATATCAGAGCCGGATACCAATAAATCTACTCCTAACTCGGCCAATTCCTTAGCATTGCTAAGCTTTACTCCACCATCTATCTCAAGAATAATATCAAGCCCTCTACTATCTATTATTTGCCTTAATGACTTAATTTTACTTTTAGTAGCATTGATAAATGATTGTCCTCCAAAACCCGGATTTACTGTCATTAACAATACTAAATCAATATCACCCAAGACATATTCTAAAACATTTAGAGGTGTAGCAGGATTTAAGGCTACACCTGCCTTAATTCCATAGTGCTTTATTTCCTGAATAGTTCTATGAAGATGAGTTGTAGCTTCTGCATGTACTGTTAAAATATCTGCACCTGCATCCACAAAATCCTTAATAAATCTTTCAGGCTTATCTACCATTAAATGTACATCAAATGGAATAGAACTTATCTTTTTTATACTTTTAATGAGTGGAGCGCCAAAGGTTATATTCGGAACATAATTACCATCCATAACATCAAGATGTAGATAATCTGCACCACCCTTTTCTATTTTTCTTATTTCTTCAGCCAAATCTGCAAAGTTTGCTGACAGCAAAGACGGTGCAATCATAGCCATTCTAGTACCTCCTATTATTTTTTATTTCCTCAAGTAAGCTTAGATAGTTATCATATCTACCCTTACTTATGATACCCTCTTCAACATATTTCTTTACTGCACAATCTGGTTCTTTATCATGTAAACAGCTCAAAAATCTACATTCTTGTCCGTATCTTTTTATTTCCCTAAAATAACTTTTTAAATCCGATGGATCTTCAATAAAGCTTAAATCAAGTGAGCTAAAACCAGGGGTATCCAATACAAATGTATTTTCACCTAACTCCAATAGCTCAACACTTCGCGTAGTATGTTTCCCTCTTTTAGACTTGTTGCTTATATCACCAGTTTCTCTGTTGAAATCAGGGTTTATCTTATTTAATAATGATGATTTGCCAACACCGGATGGCCCTGCAAATACAGTTATATGACCATTTAGAGAATCAATCAGCTCATCAATGCCCTTATTCTCTTTTACACTAGTTATTATTACTTTATATTCTATTGTTTCATAAGCATTTTTTAATCTAAATATTTCTTTCTCAGATAAATCCATCTTATTCAAACAGATTATAATATTTAAATTCTTGTGTTCTGCCATTATTAAGAATTTATCCAAAAGCCAGGTATTGATATCTGGCTTTTTTATACTCATTACGATTATAGCCTGAGAAATATTTGCAACAGGTGGTCTAATTAATTCATTCTTTCTTTCCAATATTTCTTCTATATAACCACTGTTATCCTCTTCATTAACTCGAATTTTCACCCTGTCTCCAACCAAAGGGGTCAGATTTTCCTCTCTGAAAATCCCCCTAGCTCTACTTTCAACTATCCCTTCTTTGGTTTTTATATAATAAAATCCGCCAATACCTTTGATTATTATACCTTCATCCATTTATACACTCCTTAACGCGGCCGACTTATTGTTCCCCTGCAATCTTATTACCTTGATATACTCCATCATAGTAAATATCAAATCTAGCTCCTACTTTTGAATGTAAAGTGATAACAAAAGCGCCATCACTAGCCTTATGCTTTTCATTAAAAACAATATCCGTAACCCCATCCTGAATACGATAAATGACCATTTCTGTTTCTTCTCTATCTGGTAGTGGATTCATAGTTAAACTAGTAGATATTTCCTTGTCGTCTTCTCCATTATCTATAGGAGTTTCTGCAGGTCCTGAGCTTATATACAAATCAACAGCTGTACCTGTCTCTAACTCAGTATTCTTTTCATAGGACTGCCAAATCACAAGATCCTTTTCTACATTTTCACTAGGTTGTGGAGTTACCTCTCCAACCACTAGACCTAGTCCTGTAATGGTATTTTTTGCCTCATCAATAGGCATATTTATGAGAACAGGCATGTTTACAGTTGTGACTTCAGGGCCTTGACTAATAACTAGATTAACCCTGCTTCCAGGTGCCACAGATGATAGTGCGTCAGGGGATTGACTAATAATACTTCCCTTAGGCACTGTATCATGGAATTCAGGATCAACAGTCCCAATATTTAATCCCACTTCATTTAGCAATGATTCTGCCTCTTCTAATGTCTTGTTATTGACTAGAGGTACAGTTACTAAATCGGCACCTTCACTAATTGTTACATTGATTGGATAGCCCGATTTAACAGTAGTGTCATCTGGACCAACAGACTGATACATAACTTCGCCTTTTTCATATTCATTGCTTTTTACTCTGTCAGTTACATTAAATACCAGACCTAAGCCTTCTATTTTGGCTTTTGCCTCTTCTTCCTGCATACCCAATATTTCTGGAACAGCTATCTCTTCAATACTTATAAAATCCTTAAGCTTAGCATAACCAAAAAACATACCTGTCGCTAAGAGAAAAGCTAATACTATTCCCAGCAATACTACTGGTGCTCCTCCACTTTCAGATTTTTTCTTTTTACCTTTTTGGGAACTACTATTACCATATTTTTTTCTTTTTTTACTTTTTGTTTCCAATTCATCATCTTCCTCAATATCTATAGCTGGAATGATACGTGTTGCAGATTCCAATTCATCATCAATTTTAGTAGTTATATCAAGGTTTTTAATACCCTTTAAATCACGAATTAATTCAGAAATATTGCCATATCTGTCGCTTTGCCTTTTCTGCACACATTTCAATATTATATTCTCTATACTTACAGGAACTGTCGGGTCAATTTCCCTTGGAGGCTTTATATCTTCCTGTATATGCTTTAATGCTACACTTATTGGGCTTTCACCATCATAAGGCACCTTTCCTGTAATCATTTCATACATAACTATCCCCAGAGAATATATATCTGATTTTTCATCTGTATATCCTCCTCTAGCCTGTTCAGGAGAAAAATAATGTACTGAACCTAAAACATTAGACGAAGTAGTGACTGTAGATGAAGTAACTGCTCTTGCAATCCCAAAGTCCGTTACCTTTACTCTATTGTCTTTAGTTATCATGATATTGTGCGGTTTAATATCCCTATGAACTATATGATTTTTATGTGCATGCTGCAAAGCCTCAGCTATTTGAAAGGAATAGTTTACACATTCACCAGGCGTTAGCTTTCCTTTGGACTTAATTAATTCCTTTAAGGTAATTCCATCAATATATTCCATTACTATATAATGAATATTTTTATTATCAATTTCCTCATTACCAACATCATAAATATTTAAAATATTTGGATGAGAAAGGCTGGCAGCTGCCTGAGATTCTCTTCTGAATTTTCGGATAAACTCTTCATCATTAGTAAATTCATCTCTTAGTACTTTTACAGCAACAAATCTATTTAATAGATGGCATTTAGCTTTATATACAATGGCCATCCCGCCTTCACCAATTTGCTCTAAAATCTCATATCGGTTGCCTAAAATTCTACCAATCATACTAACACCTCATTATCTAAATTAATACAAATAACTGTAATATTATCTTTACCGCCATTTTTCTTAGCTAGAACTACTAACTCATCACAAATTTCATCCATTTTTCTACTATCATATCTTCTAAAAGTTTTTAGTATTGTATTCTCATCAATCATATCAGTCAATCCATCGCTGCACAAAATCAATTTATCATCATGTTCATAAGTAATATTATAATAATCAAGATTAATTTTATAGCTTGTACCAACTGCTCTTGTTATCATATTTTTCTGAGGGTGGTTTAAAGCTTCTGAAGCTGTTATAGTACCATTTTTTATCAGTTCATTGACCAAAGAATGATCCTCAGTTATCTGTTTTATTTTATTGTTTCTTATGAGGTAAGCTCTGCTGTCTCCAACGTGCCCTATATATATTTTTGAATCATATATATAAGCCATAGTTATGGTAGTGCCCATACCTCTATATTCCGGAACTTCTAAAGACTTCAAATAAATCTTTTCATTGACTTGTGAAATGGCTTCCTTGATTATTTTCTCAATATTTTTTTCGGAAGTTAATTTATCCATATTGATTCTAATAAACTTTTCTATACCTTCCACTGCCATAAGGCTTGCAATATCTCCTGCTTTGTGACCACCCATCCCATCTGCTAATACAAATAATGGAAAATCTAATTCAGATGATGCAAACATGCAATCCTGATTATTTTCTCTTCTTAAGCCTATATCACTAACTGCACCTATTATCAAAATATCACCCCAAGCATCTTATTCTTTATTAGTTTCTCTTCTTCTAAGTTGTCCACAGGAAGCACTGATATCACTTCCCAGTTCTCTTCTAATTGTAGCAGGAATATTCTTTCTTAATAAAGCATTTTGAAATCTTTCAATATTGTCCCTATTAGGTCTTTCTTTATTATACTCCTTGATTGGGTTCAAAGGAATTAAATTTATATGAGCATTAATGCCCTTTAAAATCTTTGAAAGCTCCAATATTTCCTTATCACCATCATTTATATTTTCAATTAATGTATATTCAAAAGTTAATCTTCGTTTTGTAGAATCAGCATAAAACTTACATGCTTCCATGAGTTCTTTAATTTTATATCTTTTCGCAATAGGCATGATCTTTGCCCTTTCTTCATCAAAAGGTGAATGAAGGGATATTGATAAAGTAATGGGTATATTTTCCTTTGCTAATTCATAGATTTTCGGAACTATGCCACAGGTTGAAAGGCTTATATTTCTAAAGCTCATATTGTGTCCCTTTTCATCATGTATAATATTCATAAATTCTAATACATTATCATAATTGTCTAATGGCTCACCACTTCCCATAAGAACAACATTGGAAATATCCTTATGAGTATCCTTCTCCATCATATATATTTGATTTAACATTTCTGAAGGCTGAAGATTCCTAACTAACCCTTCCTTAGTAGAAGCACAAAAGGAACAACCCATTCGGCATCCTACCTGTGTGGATATACAAGCAGTATTGCCATATTTATATTCCATAAAAACACTTTCTATTATATTGTTATCTTCAAGTACAAACAAATATTTTTTTGTATCGTCGATTTTTGAATCATATCTATTAAGAATTTTTATGCTATTTACTTTACCTATTTCTTTTAATTTTGACCTTAAATCCTTTGGAAATTGCAATAAATTTTCTACTTCCAGATTTTTATTTCTATTAAAATATGAAAATAACTGTTCTCCTCTAAAAGCCTTTTCACCGATTTCCTTCATAAATTCCTTAGATTTATTAAGGCTCATACTGTTTAATTCTATAATACCCACCTTCACACCTCAATCCTATCTACATATTATACAAAAAAATACGAAATTAATCTATCCTTCTTTGACCATTTTAGCTATAAAAAACCCATCAGTATTATGAATATTCGGATAAAGTTGGATATATCCATCCTTTAAGGAATTTATTTTATCTATATTTACAACTTCATTTTCTATTGAAGTAAGCTTAAAATTTTTATTTTCTTCTAAAAATTTATTAATTATGCAAATATTCTCTTCATCCAATATTGTACATGTACTATACATTAAAATTCCGCCTTTTTTAACATATTCCTTTGACACGTTCAATATTTCATACTGTAAGGTTGAAAGTTCCTTTATATCATTTTCTTTTCTGTTCCATTTGATTTCGGGTTTTCTTCTAATCAATCCAAAGCCTGAACATGGAGCATCCACAAGGC
The DNA here is from genome assembly GCA_036844705.1 of Tissierella sp. Taxonomy (GTDB): domain Bacteria; phylum Bacillota; class Clostridia; order Tissierellales; family Tissierellaceae; genus DAIUFH01. The sequence continues at coordinate 14,596 of DAIUFH010000003.1, read as the reverse complement.
AATAGTCTGCCTTTTCTATCAAACTTTTATCTAATTTCAAAGCATCATAGACTTCAGAATCTATAATATTGATCTCCAAACGTTTTTTATTTTCCTCAATAAGTCTTATTTTATGCTCATGCAAATCCCTGGCAATGACTCTTCCTCTATTGTTCATAATAGCAGCAATATGAGTTGATTTCCCACCGGGAGCACTGCATACATCCAATACAAGGGAGCCTTCTTTAGGGGCCAATATTTGCCCTACAAGCATACTACTTTCATCCTGAATTGTAAAATATCCATCTTTAAATTCTTGGAGACTAGTAATCCTTTGTGGATTGTAAACTATGATAGCATCTTTAGCATATTCCCCTTCTGAAATCTCAAATCCTCTTTTATTCAATAAGTTCATCAATTCTTTTTTATTTGTTTTTATCGTATTTACCCTTATATTAAGTAGTGGCTTTGAGTTATTAGCTTTCAAAATATCTACTGTAAAATCATATCCAAATTCTTTTATAAATCTACTTACCAAATATTCAGGATGTGAATATTTTATGCTTAAAGCCTTTTGCTCATTTTTCTCTTCTATCTTTTTAAAATAATCTACATCTCTACTTATAGCCCTTAAAATACCATTTACAAAACCTATAGTGCCCTTATGCCCATATTTTTTAGCAAGCTTTACACTTTCATTGACAGCAGCGCTGATTGGTATCTTATCCATAAATACAATTTGGTAAATACCAAGTCTAAGTATTTCATTTATAGTAGGATGTATCTTTTTTTGTTTTATTTTAGATGCTTTAGATATTATATAATCTAAATACATTTTGTTTTCAACAACTCCATATACCAATTCTCTAATAAAACCTTCATCCTTAAGTGAAACATTATCATTTATGTGGTTTTTTATACTTATATTGGAGTATCCATCTTTCTGATTAATATTTTGAAGTACTTTCAATGCAATTTCTCTTGAATTGATATCCATATATCCTCCTAAAACAGAAAAGGGGGTATACCCCCTTTTAATCTCTTCTTCTCGTCATGAAAAGTATTCTCAATAGTTCTGCTATAGCAGTAAGTGTTGCTGCTACATAAGTTAAGGCAGCTGCACTTAGAACCTGTTTAGCAGGCTTTAAATTTTCCACAGGCGAAATCCCATTTTCTAGTTGAACCAAAGCTCTTTTACTTGCATTAAACTCTACAGGTAACGTAATAAATTGAAATAATACCACAGCCAGGAATAATATGACTCCTAAATCTATAAAGAAAAATGCATTTAAAGCAAAACCCAATACAATAAACACCCATACCATTTGTGAGCCAATATTTGCCACCGGAGCAATATTGTTCCTCAATATTAGAGGAAAATAGCCTTCCGAATGTTGAATTGCATGACCTACTTCGTGAGCTGCGACGCTCATGGCTGCTATACTGCTTCCTCCATATACATTTTGTGACAATCTCAATACTCTAGTCCTAGGGTCATAATGGTCAGTTAAATTGCCTCTTACTTGTTCTATAGGAACATCATGAAGACCATTTCTATCAAGTATACGTCTAGCAATCTGTGCACCTGTCATGCCAGTATTGCTGGAGACCTTTAGATATTTATTAAATGTATTTGTAATTTTCAGTTGAGCATAAGCTGCAAATAATAGGGCTGGGAGTACAAATATCATATATGAACTATACCATCCGCTACCATAACCTCCGTATCCAAACATAAAAATTCTCCTCTCTAATTTAGAACAGTTCCCTCATCAATACTATTACCAGCAAGATATTGACTTACTGAAAGAATTTTCTTTCCCGAAAATTGAAGCTCTTCAATAATCACTGTCCCATCTATTACACTAACATATATACCTTTCTTATCCACTTTAAATATAGTCCCTTGCTTTGACTTTGGCTTTTCTGGTACAAATTTGACCTTATGAATTTTTACTAATTCACCTTTATATTCTGTAAATGCATTAGGCCATGGTTTCAATCCTCTAATTAAATTGAATATCTCTTTACCTTTTTTATTCCAATTTATTCTTCCCATATCCTTAAAAATCATTGGTGCATAATTAGAATTTTCATCCTTCTGTGGTGTATATGTTGCATTGTCCTCAACAATATCTTTAATGGCTTCATTTATCATCTTTCCGCCTAGATTTGCAAGTTTTTCATGTATAGATGGATAATCAGCTGTATCATCAATTTCAATTGATTCCATCAAAACTACATCCCCTGTATCCAGACCTTCTTCCATTCTCATAATAGAAATACCTGTACTACTTTCTCCATTAATTATTGCCCAATTTATAGGAGCTGCACCTCTATATTTTGGCAATAAGGACGCATGAACGTTTAAACAATCATATTTAGGTATATTCAATATTTCTTTTTTTAAAATTTGTCCATATGCAGCTACAACTATAAAGTCCGGATTAATATCCTTTATTTTTTTAATGGATTCAAGGCTATTTACATTATCCGGCTGAAACACTTCTAAACCAAGTTCCAGTGCCTTCTCCTTTACGGGTGTATAGTATATTTTTTTTCCTCTTCCCTTAGGCTTGTCTTTTTGAGTTATAACTAGGGATACGTTGTGTCCTGCGTTGTAAAGACTTACTAGGGATGGAATTGCGAATTCAGGTGTTCCCATATAAACTATATTCATATAATCTACTCCTCTTCCAACTCCTCATTAGTAAAGGTTTCAATGACTTTATCAGTATATAAAATTCCATCAAGATGATCTATTTCGTGACATAATACACGCGCAAACAAACTAGAAGCTTCTATAATTTTTTCGTTTCCATTTTCATCAAGGAATTTTACTTTGACTTTTTCTGGTCTTTTAACTGTACCTGAAATTCCCGGTATTGATAAACATCCTTCTAAATCTACTATGGATCCAGAAGTTTCGATTATCTCAGGATTGATAGCCTTAAGCTTTTCTTCACCTACATCTATGACAATTGCCCTTCTTAAGATGCCTACCTGAGGAGCTGCCAGACCGACTCCATTAGCATTTTGCATCGTTTCAACCATATCATCCAGTAATATTTTTATTCTTTCATTTACTTCAGTTATTTCTTTTGATTTTTTTCTCAATAGTGGATCACCATCTAGTCGAATTTCTCTTAATGCCATTTTTAACCTCCTATAAAATTGTATGTGGATTAATATCTATACTGAACTTAATCTCTCCATCTTTTAATTTATATTCATCTAATATACATACCCTGTTTATTAGTGCTTTTAACTCCTCCATGTCTTTATCCTCAAATTTGATTAAAATCTGCCATCTATAATTATTTTTTATTTTTTCGATTGGTGCCGGATTCGGACCTATTAAATAATCCTTAATTTTTTCCTTATGAATACCTAACATGTATGTCTTTATTATATCATATAAATCCATAATTTTTTTCTTTACAGAGCATAAATTATCTCCATATACTAATATACTGATTATATTGATAAAGGGAGGATATAAAAATTCTTTTCGCAAGTTAATTTCCGTATCATAAAAACTATTATAATCCTGTTCCTTTGAATATAAAATACTATAATGATTAGGGTTATATGTTTGAATCACTACCTTTCCAGTTGAATCACCTCTCCCGGCTCTGCCCGCTACCTGCGTAATAAGTTGAAATGCTTTCTCAGGAGATCTGAAATCCGGTAAATTTAATGTGGTATCAGCAGCAACAACGCCTACAAGAGTAACATTTGGAAAATCTAATCCTTTTGATATCATCTGTGTTCCTATCAGTATATCAATTTTATTGTTTTTCATATCTTCGAGTATATTCTCAAAGCTGCCTTTTAAAGCTGTAGTATCGCTATCCATTCTAACTATTCTTGCTTCCGGAAAGTATTCTCTTACCTGCTCTTCAACCTTTTCTGTACCAATCCCAAAATATTTAATATATTTACTTTTGCATTTTGGACAAAGGATTGGAGGCTCCATAGTTACACCGCAATAATGACATCTTAGCTTGTTTATATTTTTATGATATGTCATTGCAATATCACAATTATCACATTTTACAACATATCCACAGCTTCTACATGAAATAAATGTAGAAAATCCTCTTCTGTTTAAGAATAGAATGGATTGTTTTTTGTTTTCTAAATTCTTCTTCAATTCATCATATAGAGTATAACTAAAAATAGATCTATTGCCCTTAAGCAATTCATCCCTCATATCGATTAACACTACTTCTGGTAATGTGTTTTTAGTTGCCCTGCTCTTAAGCTCTAAAAGCTCAAATTTGCCTTTGAGAGTATTGTAATACGTCCCCACTGATGGTGT
>DAIUFH010000003.1:0-10283 GCA_036844705.1 Tissierella sp. | reverse complement strand
AGGCGGAGTTGAAGAAGCCGCCAAAGGTGATGCCCACCTGAATGAGTATTGAATTTTCCAATTCACACCTCTTTAGAGCAACCTCAATTGTATCATATTTGGGATTCTGTGAGGATTTGTATGTATCCTCATGTTCCTCATCTATTATTATAAGACCTAGGTTATTAAATGGTGCAAAAATAGCAGACCTTGCACCCACTACTATTTTAACTCTGCCCTCTTTAATACTTCTCCACTGGTCAAATCTTTCCCCCTGACTCAATTTACTATGAAGTACAGCAACATTTTCTCCAAATCTACCTACAAATCGATCTATTGTCTGAGGAGTTAATGAAATCTCAGGAACTAAAACTATAGTATCCTTCCCCCGTCTTAACATTTCCTCTACTAACTGTAAATAAATTTCTGTTTTACCACTTCCAGTAACACCATGTATTAAAAAATTTTTCTTTTTATTCTCATCAATTGACTCCAATATTTTGCTATATGCTATATATTGTTCATGATTAAATATCAATTTCTTATAATATGGAATAGATCTGTTTATAGGGCTTCTTTCCACTTCTCTTTCCCTTATACGTATTAAACCCTTTTGTTCTAAGGCTTTAACAGTACTCAAGCTTGTATTTAGTAACTCAAGCAGCTTATTCAATTGAATTTCTTTATTTTGAACCATATATTCATAAATCTGAAGTTGCTTTTTGCTTCTATTTCCTATGATGGATATGGCTTTTTCATAATCTATATCAGAATCAATTAAAACCCACTTTTCATATTTTTTAGTTATAGATGTTTTAATATCTATTATCGTATTTATAATATTAGCTTCTTCCAGCTTTTTTATAATATTATTGATATCAGGTATTTTAAGTTCAGTCTTTATTCTATCTAGAAGACACACACCATTCTTATGTAAATAAGATATCAATTTCTCTTCTGCATTATTCAATTTATCATACTTATAATCAACTAATTCTACAAAAGTATTAATCTCTTTATAATCTCCGGGAGGTAATATAGGTTGCAAAGCATCAAGATATGGAGATAAGTATCTATCTCTCATCCAGAGACCCAATTCCAGCAGATTCTTAGATGCTATTGGCTTATCATCAAGAACATCGATAATCTCCTTTAGCTTATACCCTCCCTTATCAACATCAATTAATTTTATAATCAATCCTTTAATTGGCTTATTTCCCCTGCCAAATGGAACTATGACTCGCATACCCTCCATCAAAAAATCACCGAATGGACCCACTCCATATGTAAAAATTTTGTTTACCTTAGAGGCTCTGTTGTCTACGATTATTTGTGCATATTTCATATAATCATGCCTTTCTATACACGAAGGCTAGATATATTATCTAGCCTTTTCTAAAAGTCCTGATGCCTTATCAAGTATAACTTTTGCAAGCTCTTTTTTATCCATCAAAGGATATTTTTCAAAAGTTTCATCTCTATTTATAATAGTAGCTATATTCGTATCCTCTTTAAATCCTGCTCCTTTTTCCGTTACATCATTTGCAACTATAAAATCAAAATTCTTCTTCTTCAATTTATTTAAAGCATATTCAATGACATCGTTGGTTTCCGCAGCAAATCCTACTACTATTTGATGTTTTTTTATGTTTCCGTAATAAGCAGCAATATCAGGATTTCTTATAAACTTAACATCTAATATATCTTCTTCATTATCCTTTTTCTTAATTTTAGTTGGGCTTACATTTTCCGGTTTATAATCTAAAGGAGCAGCGGATTTTATCAATATATCACAATCATTAAAATAAGTACCCACTGCATCAAACATTTCATCAGTAGTATTTACTTTAACCACCTTAGCTCCCTTTGGAGGCTCAAGACCTGTAGGACCAGAAATAAGAACAACTTCTGCTCCTCTATTTGCCGCTTCTTTAGCTAAACTATACCCCATTTTCCCACTAGAATGATTGGTCATATATCTTACAGGATCCAATGGTGCTATAGTAGGTCCCGCAGTAACAACGATTTTTTTGCCTATCAAATCTTTTTCTGTTAAGCTAGATATCAAATATTCTACAATATCCGATGGTTCAGCCATCTTTCCAGCACCATAATCACCACAAGCAAGACGCCCAACACCTGGTTGAATAAACCCAGCACCACGCTCTTTTAATTTTTCTATATTTTCCTGAACGATTACATTACTATACATATTGGTGTTCATTGCAGGAGCAAAAACAATCTTAGCCTTTGATGCCATAACAACTGTAGTAAGCATATTGTCAGCTATTCCATTAGCGATTTTCCCAATGGTATTTGCCGTTGCAGGTGCTATCAATATGATATCTGCTCTTTTGGCTAAAGATATGTGTTCTACATCAAAATCTGTAATAAGACCAAACATTTCTGTATGAACAACATTTTGTGACATGGTCTGGAATGTTAAGGGGGTAACAAATTTCGTGGCACCTTCCGTCATGATTACATCTACATTAGCACCTTGTTTTACCAATTTACTAACTAAATCAGCTGCCTTATATACTGCTATACCTCCAGTAACACCCAGCACTATATTTTTCCCTTTGAGCATCTAATCACCTACTTTACACTATTAATTGTTGGGCTTTCATATTTAATTTTCCCTTCCAATAACTCTTCCAATGCAATAGTAACAGGTTTACTTGAACTCGTTTCTACTAAAGGTTGAGCACCATCTATAATCTGGCGTGCTCTTTTAGCAGTAACCATTACTAATGTATATTTACTTTCGCCATTTTTTAATAAATTAGTTAATGATGGATTTAACATTTATTTTCCTCCTTGTTTTAAAACATTTAGTTTAATATCCTTATGTCTTTTAACTCTTAAACGTTCAGCAGATATAATTGATTCAATATCCTTTACAGCTTTTCCCACCTCATCATTCACTACAAAATAGTCATATTCACCTACAAAATCTAATTCCTTGAATGCATTTTCAAAACGTCTATTTATATCTTCTTCTGTTTCGGTACCCCTCTTAATAATCCTGTTTTTCAATTCATCCATAGTTGGAGGTAATAAAAATATGAAGACAGCCTCTTTATAATTTTTTTTAATCTGCAATGCACCTTGTACATCTATTTCCAATAATACTATTTCACCTTTTTCAATTTCATCCAGTACAAATTGTTTTGGTGTTCCATAATAATTTGTATGCACATAGGCATATTCTAAAAATTGATTTTCTCCAACTTTTTGTTTAAATTCTTCTTCACCTAAGAAGAAGTAATTTTGTCCATTTATTTCAGTTGGTCTAGGTTTCCTAGTTGTTGCGGATATCGAAAAAACAATATCATCTCTATGATTTAAGAGTGCTTGACTTACTGTACCTTTACCACTTCCAGAAGGTCCTGAAAGAACCAATAAGAATCCTTTTGACAATTTATTCCACCATCTTTCTGTATTATTCATTAGTATCAGCTTTATTTGAAATTCTATTAGCTATTGTTTCAGGCTGTACTGCAGTAAGTATGATATGTTGACTATCCGTTATTATAACAGCCCTTGTTCTTCTCCCATATGTTGCATCTATTAACAGTCCTTTATCCCTAGCTTCCTGTATAAGTCTTTTAATAGGAGCAGATTCTGGACTTACGATTGAGATTATCCTATTTGCGGATACAATATTTCCAAAACCTATATTAATTAATTTTATGTCCATTACTTCCTCCTATTATTCTATATTCTGTATTTGTTCTCGAATCTTTTCTATTTCTGCTTTTAAAATAACCACATAGTTTGTAATTGTTAAATCATTGGCTTTGCTGCCTATTGTATTAATTTCTCTATTCATTTCTTGAATTAAGAAGTCAAGTTTTCTACCAACTGAATCATCTTCATTCAATATTGTTCTAAATTGCTTTATATGACTAGCTAACCTAACTAATTCTTCATCAATACTGCTTCTATCAGCAAAATAAGCTATTTCATTGTTTAATCTTTCCTCATCAAGTGTGACATTATCATCTAATAAGTTCTTGATTCTTTCTTGTAACTTATCCTTATATTCTAATACAACGTATGGAGATCTTTCCCCAATTGACCCAACACACTTTTCAACATATTCTAACTTTCCAAGGATATCTCTTTTTAATTCAGCACCTTCAGTAATTCTCATTTTCATAATATTGTCTAAAGCCATGTCCAATGATTTCTTTAATATACTCCAAATTAAATCCTCATCAAGTTCTTTTCTATCAGTTCTAATAATCTCTTGCATACACAATATATTATTAAGCCTTATACTATCTTCTAGTTCTAATTCAGCCGAAAGATTTTCTAATGCAGTTTTATAGGATTTCGCTAAAGGTATATCGACCTTTACATCAACAGATGATTCATTTATGTATTCTAAATTTATATATACATCAACCTTACCTCTGCTAATTTTCTCCTTTATAATCTTTTTGATATTTTCTTCAAGATAAGAAATATGTCTTGGCATTTTTATCAAAATATCATTGTATCTATGATTAACTGCCTTAAGCTCCACCTTGAATTTATACAAGTCATTTTCTGCTTCACCTCGACCATAACCGGTCATACTCTTAATCAATTCGGCCACCTCTTTGTATTATTTATTTATTCATTATATAGCAGTAGATCATATAAAACTAGGAATTATTAAGAAATATTAACATATTAATTGTGATTTGTTAATACAATTTGAAAAATTAGTTCAACTTTATAAATTTTTGTTAAAATGGTATACTGTAACTATTCTAATTAATGGAGGAGCTAAAATGTCTTTTGATGGAATTGTAACTAGAGCAGTTGTCAAAGAACTAAAGGAAAATATAGTTGGCGGCAGAATAGATAAAATATATCAGCCTGAAAAGGATGAAATCATGATAAATATACATCATATTGGTACAAATTTTAGATTGGTTCTATCTGCTAGCAGCAATAATCCAAGAATTTATTTAACTAAAATTACTAAAAAAAATCCAGATAGCCCCCCTATGTTCTGTATGCTTTTACGTAAGCATTTGACAGGCGGCGTGATATTGAATGTAGAGCAATATGAAATGGATAGAGTTGTATTTATAGATATATCTTCTACAGATGAACTGGGGCAGCCTACTGAAAAGAGAATCATCATAGAAATCATGGGTAAGCATAGCAATATTATTTTAATAGACAAGGATTCGTCCAAGATAATAGATTCTGTAAAAAGAGTAACTGAAAATATGTCAAGAGTAAGGCAGATATTACCTGGATTTTATTATGAAAATCCACCTATTAAAGATAAAGTCAATCCACTAAATTCATCATACGATGGATTTAAAGATTTATTGGAAAAAGAAAACAAAAATACTGATGTATATAAATTTTTATATTTCAATTATCTAGGTTTAAGTCCACTTATTAGCAAAGAAATTTGCTTTAACGCAGATTTGGATATTGACCGAACTCTAATTAGCCTTAGTGACAATGATATAAATAAACTATTTACAAGCTTTAACAATATCATGAATATGGTTCGAAATGATGAATATACCCCTTTATATATAACAACTAAGGGCCCAAATGATATCGAAGCATTCCACAGTTTAACTATCAAACAGTATGGCACAGATAATCGGGTTTTTAATGATAGTATTTCTAAGATTTTGGATATCTGTTATAGTAAAAAGGACATCTCAGATAGAATAAATCAGAAATCACAGTCCATTAGAAAAAGCCTCAATGTAAAGCTAGAGCGCTCATATAGCAAGTTGGGCAAGCAAAAAGAAGAACTTCTTGAAAGCAAAGACAGAGAAAAATACAAAATATATGCTGATTTGATTTCTGCTAACACATACAAGATACAAAAAGGAATGAAGTCTATTGAACTAGAAAATTTCTATGATGAAACTATGAACAAATTAAATGTTCCTTTGGATGTCAAGCTTTCTGCTGTAGAAAATGCACAAAAATATTATAAGCGTTACACTAAGCTTAAAAATGCATATCATCTATTACTTGAGCAAATTGATGAAACGGAAAATGAAATAACATATCTAGAAAATGTAATTCTAAGCATTGAAAATGCAACCGAAATTCAGGAGCTCGAAGAAGTAAAAGAAGAATTAATAAAAGAAGGCTATATTAAGGGAAATGACAAGAAAAGAAAAAAAGCCAAAGAAGAAACTCTTTCAAAGCCTCAGCATTATATTTCAAGTGACAATTTTAATATATATGTTGGTAAAAACAACAGGCAAAACGAATACCTAACATTAAAATTTGCTAATAAAGATGATTTATGGCTTCACGTTCAGAATATGCCCGGAAGCCATACAATTATAAAAACTGAAGGTAAAAACATACCTTCATCTACGTTGGAAGAGGCTGCCATATTGGCTGCATATTTTAGCAAAGGGAAAAATAGCAATCACGTTCCTGTTGATTATACTTTAAAGAAAAACATAAAAAAGCCTGGAAATGCTAAAACAGGAATGGTTATTTACGATAATTATAAAACAATAATTATAGATCCTTCTTATGAAAAAGTCCTAGAAATAAGAAAGGTAGAAGATTAAATTCTACCTTTCTTTAATAACCACCTCATCAATTTCATCTGTTTCAACAAATTCTACACCAATAATTTCACTTTTAGAAGTAGGTACATTTTTGCCTATATAATCCGGTCTAATAGGAAACTCTCTATGCCCCCTATCAACTAATACTGCAAGTTGAACTTTCTTTGGTCTTCCCTTATGTATAAGTGCATCAAGGGCTGCTCTTACTGTTCTTCCTGTAAATATTACATCATCAGCTAGTACAACAATCTTGTTATCTATAATACCTGTGAACTCTTCATTTACCTGAGGCATATAATCTATTTCCTTCAAATCATCTCTATATAAAGTAATATCTAGATGATAATCCGGAACTCTTATTCCCTCTATCTCTGCTATTTTATCTGCTAGTCTTTTTGCAAAAGGTACTCCTCTAGTCTTTATACCGACTATTACAACATCCTTAACTCCCTTGTTTCTTTCAATGATTTCATTGGATATTCTGGTAATAGCTCTGCTTATAGCCTTTTCGTCCATTATTACAGCTTTGACTCTCAAAAAATCACCCTCTTTTAGACAATTTATCAACAATTCCCTTAAATGGTCCAGGAATATCACATTCAAATTCCATATGTTCCTTTGTTCTTGGATGAACAAATCCAATCTTTCTTGCATGAAGGAGCTGTTTATCTAAATTAAACTCATTTTTCCCACTGGAATACAACGGGTCACCAACTATAGGATGATTAATATAGGAAAAATGAACTCTTATTTGATGTGTTCTGCCAGTTTCAAGCCTTACTTTTGCAAAAGTATATTTTGAAAATCTATCTAACACCCAATAGTTGGTAATAGCTTCTTTGCTATTTTTACTTATAACTGTCATTTTCTTTCTATTCCTTGGGTCTCTTCCTATAGGCGCATCAATTCTTCCAGAATCATTATGTAAAATACCATGTACAATGGCAATATATTCTCTGTGAATATCTCTTTCCTTTAACTGATTAGATAATTCCCTATGGATAAAATCATTCTTAGCTATCAATAGTAGACCTGATGTATCCTTATCCAGTCTATGTACGATACCCGGTCTTATAATTCCATTTATTGATGACAAACTATCCATATGATATAACAATGCATTAACCAAGGTAGATGAATAATTTCCGGGTGCAGGGTGAACAACCATACCTTGAGGCTTGTTTATAACGGCAAGATCCTTATCCTCATAAACTATATCCAAAGGTATATTTTCCGGTATTATCTCCAATTTTTTTGGCTCAGGAAGCTCTACCTTTATTGTGTCTCCTTCTTTGACAAGATAACTAGATTTTTTATGTACCCCATTTACCTTAACAAGATTCTCTTTTATTAATTTCTGAATGTAGGTTCTGGAAATTTCATCAAGTTCATTAGATAAATATAAGTCCAATCTTTCATCCTCTTCCTCACCAACATATAGCTCTATCAAACCCATTATATCAATACCTCTTTACTTCATACTTATCAAATAGCACAATGAACACAATTAAAACAGTTCCAATAACTATAAACATATCAGCTACATTAAATACTGGAAAATCATAAGACTTAATAAGATTCACTCTTATGAAGTCAACTACATAGCCTAACCTCAATCTATCAATAAAATTTCCTATTGCTCCAGCTAGAAACATAGACATAGCAAACTTGGTAAAATTGCTTAGGATATCGAATTTATTATAAAAATAGAATACTATCAACAATATGACAATAGCTGTTATGATAATAAAAAAAATTCTCTTTTCCTGAAGAATACCAAATGCAGCTCCATAATTTTCTACATACCTAAGTTCAAAATGATCCTTTATAATCACAATTGGCGGTTGATTCATCAAATACTTTACCACCAAAAATTTTGATGCTTGATCCAATGCCACAATAAAAATTGCCAAAATAATAAATATCAATACATCTTCCCCCCAATATAATATATCTTATTATATCTTATATTATCATTATTAGAATTTCAATAGTAAGTCAATAATTAAAGAAACCTCTCTAAAGAACAGAGAGGTCGTTAAAAGGTCATCATATGATGATTTTCTGTTTTGTCAGTTGAAATGGCATAAAGTAGCACTTTATCTTATTTTAGTGTATCATCATAATATTTTTGAGAAATATTTTCTATATCTATTATTCCATCTTCATTTTGTTCATCTGTTAATCCCATATAATCCCCCGTGGAAAATGATGGATCTCCCGGAACCATATCGAATTCAAGCAAATCCTGATAAGTATCTTCTCTGTCATACTGTATTTCCTTAGGATTATAGCTATTTTTTGTAACATAATCATCATCTAAGGATTCATTTATAGCCCCGTGTTCTTCTGAGCATTTCAAACATGTTTTCACATAAGGAATAGCCTCAAGTCTATTCTCATAGATTTTCTCTTTACATTCTTTACAAATACCATAAGATCCTTCTCTAATATCTTTTAGTGATTCATCAATTTCCCTTAGAGTATTTTTAAAATTGTTCTTAAATCCCTCATCCTGTTCTCTCATAAATACTTCAGTGCCCATATCTCCGGGATGATTATCATATTGGGACTGTTCTGTATAATAGTTATCCATGGAACCATATTCTTCCATGTTGTTCATATTTCTCAAGATTTTTATTAGTCTCTTTTTTTCATCTAAAAGTTTTTTTCTGAAATAATCTAGTCTCTCCTTTTCCATAGTTACCTCCAAATAACTTATCTTTTTTAATATGCCCAAGGAAAGATAAATAATACAAAGTCGGCTACGTTAACCAAATCAAAGATTTGGACTACGCGACATCTGACCTACCATCAATTTAAAGAAAACCACTTTAAATTGGGTTAGGTCATGAAAAAAGGAGCCTAAGCTCCTAGATTATCCATTTCAGTTTCTTTCTTTTCATCTTCTATATCACCATAAAAATCGTCTAATGACAGAAGTTGAGACTGTATAAAAGACTGATATCTCGTTTTGAACACAAATATTTCTTTTTTCAAATACTCATATTCTTTTTTAATATTTTTAACATCGTCATGGGCTTGCTCAACCAATTTCTTTCCGGTCAATTCCGCATCTTCAATAATAGTTTCTGCCTTGTGCCGTGCATTTGCCGTAACTTCATCTGCGGTGTTCTGTGCAATTATAAGAGTATTCTTAAGTGTCTCCTCCATTGTATTATACTTTCTTATTTGATCAGCCATCATGTTTATTTTATCCTTAAACTCAATATTTTCTTTATAGATTCTTTCATAATCCTGTGTAATCTCATCTAAAAAAATATCTACAGATTTAGCATTATAACCTCTAAAAGACCTTTTAAATTCCTTGTTTTGAATGTCCAACGGTGTTACCATATTATCACTCCAATTAAATAAGTATTTGCACTGTTATATGCAATCTTCCCTTTTTACTAAATCCATCTATTGATTTAATCATTGCCCTGCCACGACCTCTTGTTGATATATTGTCTCCTACATTTAGATCCTTTGAGGGTTTAAGTATTTCTTCCCAATTTACCTTAACATTCCCGTTTTTTATAATATTAATACTCTCATGACGGGAAATATTATAAATTGAGCTTAAAAAAGCATCAAGTCTCATTGACGAAATGAATAAACTTAATTCTCTAAAATTCACAGTAGGTTCTGTTAACTCTTCGGCTTCTATTTCAGATAAAGAAACTTTATTGCCACCAACTTTATCAAGGTTTTGCAGTACAAAATTACCAATTTCATTTT
>DAIUFH010000002.1:15832-75105 GCA_036844705.1 Tissierella sp. | reverse complement strand
CTTCGTACGCAGTTATCATACTGCCAGGCTCAGGATGACAAAGAATTGCTCCTACAGTATAATCACTGCAAGAAGTCATTCTGAACGAATGTGAAGAATCCCGGGTTTATATTTTCAGTCCTTATCTCTTAGTTCTTAGTTCTTAGTTCTTAGTTCTTAGTTCTTAGTTCTTAACTCTTAACTCTTAACTCTTAGTTCTTAGCTCTTAATTCTTAGTTCTTTATCATTGTGAATTGTGCATTGTGAATTGTGAATTGAAATTAAAGTCCCTTCACTGGGTAGACTTGTATTGTTGAATAGTTCACTATGACCTTCATATATCCATTGAACATACTATTGACTTCTTCGTCACCCGTATCAACTAAAAGTGGTGCATCTCCTAGAGATTGAAGCTTGTTCTTAGTAGCTATGATTATGATATTTTCTTTACCTACCCGCTTTACAACCTCACCACTTAATTGCTGATTTCCTCTGCCAAATATATATCCTTGGCCTCCTATGACTGTTACCACAATCTTAGCTTTTTTACCATCAATTATCTTTAATATCTCATGTTCATTGGCATCAGCTGCAATCAATTTGCTATTCTTGACGATATCTATCCCCAGTAAGGTATTGGGAAGTCCTAGTTCTTCCATAATCGGTCTAGTTGTAGTGCCTGAACCTATGATAAAATAGGTATCTGGCTCATTGTCCATAATTTGAACAATTTTTTCTGTTATACCCAGTATTGCATCCTCTTCTGTGGATATATTACCCGATTTTTGGTTTTGAACAAGTTCCTGGACAAATGGAATCATCATATATCCATAAAGCTTTGCTGAAACTACTCCCCCTCTAAACGCGTCCTCGTCTATATCCATTACCTCTGCTTCTTTAGTTTCCAAGTCCTTATCTCTTAAATACCTCAAAGCTATTTCACCAGCACTTTTAGGATGATTAGCAAAAACTCCAGAATGTATCTTAACTCCTGCAGGGATACCTATTACAGGTACCTTGTCATTAACTGCATTAAAGATATTTCTTGCAGTACCATCTCCACCAGCAAATAACAGTAACTCTATTTTTTTGTTCATCATTTCTCTTGCTGCATTTTCTGTATCCTCTGGTCCTGTGTTGTCTTTATGCTCACCCAATACAATTGGATTAAAACCAAGCTCCTTTAATTCTTCCTCGCCCATCTTCCCTGGATATGTGTATACTTCTAATTTATCCTTAATATCAATTAATTGCTTTAAAGCTTTCTTTGCCTTCATAGGTGCTTCCTCTAAGGCCCCCATGCTCTTTGCTTTTAGCAAAATTTCAGGTCCGTCAGTTCCCTTTAAACCAACCTTTCCACCCATTCCTGCAATCGGATTTATGATAAAGCCAAGCTTCACTAATACCTCATCCCTTCTACATTAATATGCTTCTTCTTATAAGCAATGAGTCTGTGCATGTATTGACTCTTTGCAAATTGGTAAACTAATCTGTATCTTAGTTCCGATACCTACCTTACTCTCTAATTTCAATGAACCTCCAAGACTATCTATACAATTCTTTGCAATTTTTAACCCCAATCCAGTACCATTTTCCTTGGTAGTAAATCTAGTCTTAAATATTTTTTGAAGATTTTCATCAGGAATTCCAGGACCTGTGTCCATGATATCGATATTTATATATGTATTATCAAAATCATAAACATCTACAGATAATATACCCCCATCTTTCTCCATTGCATCAAGAGAATTCATAATTATATTTAGAAAGCTTTGTCTTAACTCATATTCATTACATAAAACTGTAGAATTGGAATTAATATTTAATTTGAGATATATTTTTTTACTAGATACGTTTGACCTATTTAATTTATATACCACCATGTCCAATGCATTACTCATTACAGTACGCAATAAATGTGGTTCTAAAGCATCAAATTCATGCCCACTAGTATAAGAATAATATTTATTTAATATATCTCTAAAATCAAATGTTGCTTTGTTTATACTTGTTAGATAGTTCTTCATCTCATCCGATTCAGCACTAAGTAAGGATAATTGAGCTAACCCTGAAATAGTCGCTAAAATATTCTTGAAATCATGAAATATTTCTTCAGATAGGTCGACTATTGTTCTATAGTGTTCTATTGCGTTTAAATCTTCAATATCTTCACCAATAAAGTTCTCCACAAATATTCCCCCTTATATTTGTTTCATACTTAAAGAAATCCTTCTTCTTTTTAAATCCACATCTAAAATTTTAATCTTTACTATATCGCCTACTTTAACTACTTCTTTTGGATGCTTAATAAATTTGTCTGACATATTGGAAATATGAACCAAACCGTCTTCTTTTACCCCTATATCTATAAAAGCACCAAAATCTACTACATTTCTCACAGTACCATTTAATATCATATCGGGTTTCAAGTCTTCTATCTTAAGGACATCCTGTCTTAATATTGGTTTTTCTTTTTCATCTCTAGGATCCCTTCCCGGTTTTTCCAATTCCTTAATTATATCTCTTAATGTAGGAATTCCTATTTCCAATTTTGATGCTACCTCATCAATGCTCAAGCTCTTATAGTCCACTTTGATCAATTTACTGGCAACAGCATATGACTCAGGATGAACACCAGTATTATCCAGTATATTTTCTCCATTGGCTATCCTTAAGAAACCTGCACATTGCTCAAAAGTTTTAGCTCCAAGCCCCTTGACTTTTAAAAGCTCTTTACGCGACTTAAATTTTCCGTTCACCTCTCTATGATTTACTAAACTGTTGGCTACTTTTGTTGACAATCCTGCAACATATTTTAATAGTGATGCACTTGCAGTATTCAAGTCTACACCTACACTATTAACACAATCCTCCACTACTCCAGTTAATGCCTCATCAAGTTTTCCTTGATTTAAATCATGTTGATATTGGCCTACACCTATATGTCTTGGTTCTATTTTAACTAATTCAGCCAATGGATCCTGAACTCTCCTTCCAATGGATACCGCTCCTCTAATTGTCACATCCAAATCTGGAAATTCATTTACACCAACTTCTGAAGCTGAATAGATTGATGCACCTGCTTCACTAGCTATAATATAAAACAATCCACGATTTAATTCCTTAATCATTTCTGCAACTACTAATTCTGTCTCTCTGGAAGCTGTCCCATTTCCAATGGCAATAATATCAATATCATACTTCTCAATAAAATTCTTTAACTGTGCCTTAGTCTTTTCTATTTCATTTCTTGGTTCTGTAGGATAAACAGTACAATAATCCAATAATTTTCCTGTATCGTCCATCACAGCCACCTTACAACCGGTTCTAAAACCTGGGTCAATACCCATTACATTCTTTTCCTTTATAGGCGGTTGCATTAACAATGGCTTTAAATTCAAGGAAAATACCTTTATTGCATCATCTTCTGCTCTCTCAGTTAGATTATTTCTTATTTCTCGCTCTATAGATGGAAACAATAATCTTTTATAACCATCCGATATAGCAGCTTTTAAATATGTGTTAGCAATTTTTTTCTCGTCTTTAATTATCAATATGTTTAAAAGATCTATAATATCATCATTTATATTCAAACTTATTTTCAGTTTTTTCTCTTTCTCTCCCCTATTTATGGCAAGAATTCTATGATTTGCAATAGATTTTACTCTTTCCTTATAATCATAATACATTTCATATACAGTACTTTCTTCCTTATCTATACCCACAACGACTATAATACCTTTATCCCATGCAATTTTCTTTATCTTAGCTCTATATTCAGCATCATCGGAGATATTTTCTGCAATTATATCCATTGCTCCAGATAGAGCTTCCTCTTCAGTAGATACCCCTTTTTCCTCATTTATATATGTACCTAAAATATTTTTAAATTCCTCATCCGATACTTCCTGAGCCATAATTGTATTAGCTAATCCTTCTAAGCCTTTTTCTTTCGCAATAGTTGCTCTAGTTCTTCTTTTTTGTTTATAAGGTCTATATAAATCATCTACTCTCTGAAGAGTATCGGCTCCTGAAATATCTTTTTTAAGTTCTTTTGTTAATTTTCCCTGTTCTTCTATTAATCTTATAACTTCTTCCTTCCTGGTTTCCAAATTTCTAAGATAATTTAATCTGTTGGATAATTCACGAAGGACTACATCCTGCATTTCGCCAGTTTGTTCTTTCCTATATCTGGCTATAAATGGTATTGTATTTCCGTTGTCTAACAATTCTACAACATTTTTTACATGCTTTGAAGATAATTTAAACTCTTCGACTAATTTCCCTAAAATGTCCATTAAGCTACAACCTTTCTGATATATATAAATTTACATAATACACTTATTATATTCTCCATATTTTTTAAAATTCCTTCTTATATTACAATTATATTACATAATAATTACAATCTGTCATTGGTCATGGTCAGCTGTGTTAGCTAATTTGCTTAGACTACATAACATGAAAAAAAGCCCAATTATTGGGCCTTAAATTTCAAATATTCATTTATAAACAAGTCTATATCTCCATCCATAACTCTATATACATCGCCTACTTCAGCATTTGTTCGATGATCCTTAACCATACTATATGGGTGAAATACATAGGATCTAATTTGTGAACCCCATCCAATCTGTGTATAATTGCCATGAAGGTCTTCAATCTTCTCTTTACTTTCTTCTTCTTGTAATTGAATTAATTTTGCTTTTAGCATATTTAAAGCTTTAGCCTTGTTCATATGCTGTGATCTTTCGGATTGACATTGTACCACAATACCTGTTGGTATATGTGTTATTCTGATTGCAGAGTCCGTAGTATTTACATGCTGGCCCCCCGCACCTGTAGACCTATAAGTATCAATCTTTAAATCTTTATCGTTTATTTCTATTTTATTGTCTTCATCTAATTCTGGTATGACGTCTATACTGGCAAAAGATGTATGTCTTTTGCCAGCCGAATCAAATGGAGAAATTCTGACCAATCTATGAACTCCTTTTTCTGACTTTAAATAACCATAAGCATTAAATCCCTTTATCAATAGAGTTACAGACTTGATACCACCTTCAGTATCAGAAAGCAAATCTATTGTTTCTACCTGATATTCCTTGGATTCAGCCCATCTTCTATACATTCTCAAAAGCATTTCAGCCCAATCTTGAGCCTCCAGTCCTCCTGCTCCTGAATGTATGGAAAGAATAGCATTATTTCTATCATATTCACCGTTTAACAACGTAGA
Source organism: Tissierella sp. (assembly GCA_036844705.1). GTDB lineage: Bacteria > Bacillota > Clostridia > Tissierellales > Tissierellaceae > DAIUFH01. The sequence continues at coordinate 69,890 of DAIUFH010000002.1, read as the reverse complement.
TAGTTTAAAGTCCTGGGATTTTTCTTCAAGTACTTTTAAACCTCTCTGAACCTCTTTATAATTTTCAAAGTCCTCCTCTTCAATGACCATTTCAAGGAGAATTTCCATATCCTCAATTTCAGATATTAAATCCTCATATTCTTTAATTTCAATATTTGTTCCCTTTATCTCCTGCATTATTTTCTGAGCTTTTTCAGAATCCTTCCAAAAGTCTTCTTCATATGTGGCACTTTCTAAGTCAGCCACCTTTTCCTTCAATCCAGGAATGTCAAAGGGAAACACCCAATTCTTCAATCATTGACTTAATTTCACTAACTCGTTCTCTATCCAAATAAATGTCTTCCATATATTCACTCCTTTTTCAATTCATGATTCACAGTTCACAGTTCACAATTCACAATTCACAATTCACAATTCACAATTCACAGTTCACAATTAAAACCCGAGATTCTTCGTTTACACTCAGAATGACTGGCAACCGTAGGTCGCCCACTACTCTTCACTCTTAGTTCTTCACTCTTCACTATTATTTATTGGCTCCACAGCATTTCTTATATTTTTTGCCTGACCCACATGGACATGGGTCATTTCTTCCTATTTTCTTCCCTTTGTTAACTACAGTTCTATTTGTATTTGCCTGAGGATCCATATTTGTTGATGTTGGTTCTGCTACCCTTTTTCTTTGAACCTTTTCAGGATTTTCGACGTGATATAAAAATCCTACTGTATCCTCCCAGATACCTATGGTCATTTCTTCAAACATATCAAAGCCCTCTTTTTGATATGCCATTACAGGATCCTGCTGTCCATAAGCTCTAAGTCCAACTCCCTTTCTAAATTGGTCCATAGCATCTATATGGTCCATCCATCTTCTATCCACAACCTGAAGTAGAACTACTCTTTCGATTTCTCTAAATTTCTCTGATCCAAATTCTGCTTCTTTTGCATCATATATTGTCTTTATATTATCTTGAATTATACTTATTAGTTTTTCAGTAGTTAATGTTGATTTGTCAACAGCATTAAAAATTCCTTTCTTGACACCAAACTGTTTTATTAGATATGCTTCAAGACCATCCAAATCCCATTCTTCAACATTTTTAGTCTGTCTTGTGTAAATCTCAACATTTGATTCTATAAGGTTCTTAGCCATATCAGTGATATGATTTTTTAAATCTTCACCTTCAAGAACTTTTCTTCTTTCACCATATATAACTTCTCTCTGCTTATTCATTACATCGTCATATTTTAAAACATGCTTTCTTATAGCAAAGTTGTTGCCTTCTACTTTCTTCTGAGCATTTTCAATAGTCTTTGTCAGCAAAGAGTGCTCCAATGGTTCATCATCAGGCATATTCATAGAATCAATGATTCCTTTGATTCTATCACCAGCGAACAATCTCATTAAATCATCCTCTAATGATATATAAAATCTTGAACTTCCTGGGTCTCCCTGTCTACCTGATCTACCTCTTAACTGATTATCTATACGTCTAGATTCGTGTCGCTCAGTACCAATAATGTGCAATCCGCCTGCTTTAACAACTTTTTCATGCTCTGCATCTGTTTCTTCTTTATATTTTTCAATCAAGCTGTTATAGACTTCTCTTGCTTCAATAATCTCTTCACTATCAGTATCAAAGAAACTATCAACTAAAGTCAATACCTCATCAGTATATCCTTTCTTCTTCATCTCTTGCTTTGCAAGATATTCAGGATTACCTCCAAGGACAATATCTGTACCTCTACCAGCCATATTTGTAGCTATAGTTACTGCATTGAGTCTACCAGCCTGTGCTACTATTTCTGCTTCTCTTTCATGCTGTTTTGCATTTAGCACCTCATGAGGTACTCCTTCCTTCTTCAACATCTTAGAAAGAAATTCAGATTTTTCTATTGTAATTGTTCCTACAAGAATAGGCTGTCCATTGGCATGTCTTTCCTTGATTTCTCTAACTACTGCATTAAATTTAGCTTCTTCATTTTTATATACGCTATCCGCAAGGTCATTTCTAATGACAGGTTTGTTTGTAGGTATTTCTACAACATCCATATTATATATTTCTCTAAATTCGTCCTCTTCCGTCTTTGCAGTACCAGTCATACCAGCTAATTTTTCATACATTCTGAAGTAATTTTGGAAGGTAATTGTAGCAAGAGTCTTTGACTCGGATCTAATATTTAACTTCTCTTTTGCCTCTATAGCTTGATGTAGTCCATCACTATATCTTCTTCCAAACATTAGTCTTCCAGTAAATTCATCTACAATTATTACTTCTCCATCCTTGACTACATAATCAATATCTCTTTTCATAATTGCATTAGCTTTCAGAGCTTGATTTATATGATGAGCTATTTCCATATTAGAAACATCTGCAAGATTTTCTATTCCGAAAAAGCTTTCAGCTTTAGCTGTACCTTGTTCTGTAATAGATACGGACTTAGCTTTTTCATCAATTAGAAAATCTACAGTTTCCTCTCTAATCTCTCTGTTAAAAGGATCTTTGTTGTCTTCTTCATTAGGGTCTATAACCCTACTACTTAGATTTTTAACAAAATTATTCGCTACTTCATACAATTTAGTGGATTTATCTCCTTGACCAGAAATTATTAAAGGAGTTCTTGCCTCATCTACTAATATACTATCTACCTCATCCACTATTGCATAATACAGCTTTCTTTGAACCATTTCCTCTTTATAAATTACCATATTATCTCTTAAGTAATCAAATCCAAATTCATTATTTGTTCCATAGGTAATATCACACCTATATGCTGCTTTTCTTTCATCATTTGTTATACCGTGAACTATACATCCAACTGTCAAACCAAGGAATTCATATATTTTTCCCATCCATTGTTTATCACGTTTAGCTAAATAATCATTTACAGTTACGATATGCACACCTTTACCTGTAATTGCATTAAGATAAGCCGGTAACGTAGATACCAATGTTTTGCCTTCACCAGTTTTCATTTCAGAAATTCTTCCATAATGAAGAATGATACCACCTTGGATTTGAACTCTAAAATGCTTCATCCCAAGTACTCTGTATGCTGCTTCTCTTACGACTGCAAATGCCTCTGGAAGTAAACTATCAAGGGTTTCCCCATTGTTATATCTATTTTTAAATTCTATTGTCTTATCTTTTAACTGTTGGTCACTTAATTTTTGAATTTCTCCGTCCAGTGAAATTACTTTATCTACTAACGGAGCAACTTTCTTTAGCTCTCTATCGCTATATGAGCCAAAGACTTTATCAATTAAACCCATTTTATAAACCATCCTTTCAAATTCTAGGTCACTAAATAGTTTTAAATACTTATTTTTTTATCATCCCCAGCGTAGCCTAGGAATGAGGAGATTTCTCCATTCACTTCGTTCCAGTCGAAATGACAATAAGAGATACTCTTTCAATAGTCTCTTCAACAGTACGCTATCACCCTATTTTATCATTAAATTATTATTTTAACAACTTGGAAATAATAACAAAGATTGGTCGGCTCCGTTAGCTAAATCGAAGATTTAGACTACGCGACATCTGACCTACCAACAATTTGCAGAAAACCACTACAAATTGGGTTAGGTCATTAGTCGGCTCCGTTAGCTAAATCGAAGATTCAGACTACGCGACATAAAAAATGCAGGATTTTCACCCTGCATTTTTTTATTATTCAGGCTCTATCAAGCCATAATTTCCATCTTTTCTTTTATAAATCACCGATATTTCCTCTGTTTCTGCATCCTGATATACAAAGAAATTGTGTCTAAGTAGCTCCATCTGCAAAATTGCTTCCTCTGAGGACATTGGTTTTAAAATAAACTTCTTTTTCCTAACTAACGTTGGCTTTTCATTATATTCCTCTACAGGTAGAGGTTGAACATTCTCAAATCTAATAGTTTCATTGTTTTTATACCTTTTTTGCAACCTTGTCTTATACTTTCTTATTTGTCTTTCAAGAATATCTACTGCTTTATCAATTGACGCATACATATCATCGCTTGATTCTTCAGCACGTAGTATAGTCCCAGGTAGGTTTATGGTAACCTCAATGATTTTTCTGTTCTTTTCTGTACTAAATGTAACATTCCCTACGATGTCTCTCTGAAAATACTTGTCAAGTTTGCCCAGTTTCTTTTCAGTTACATCTCTTAATGCCTGAGTTACCTCTACATTCTTACCGGCAAAATTTAAATTCATAAACCCAACTCCTTTCATATAAGTCAATTGACTTATACTATTTAATATTATAATACCCATAAAATCATACGATATAAACATAAAATAAGTTTTTAATTTTCAAATCTGTTAATACCTTGTGGATAACTTGCCCACATTTCTGTGGATAATGTGGGCAAGTCTGTGGAAAACCCTTGTTTTACAGAAATATGATGTGAATAAAATATTAACAATGTTTAATATTGCAAAGATAAGGTATAAATATCTTATTGTATTTGTTAATTATATTATTATATAGGAGAGGTATTTTTATGATAATTAATAAAAAGTATAAAATAGGCTTAAGAACTATCAAGACAGGCATAGCCGTCGGCTTAAGTATGGTGTTAGTAGAAGTCTTACATCTGGAAAGTCCTCTTTTTGCCGGTATAGGGGCCATAAGCTCAATGGAATCCTCAGTCTCAGAATCCTTTATATCCGGCAAAAATAGAATGCTGGGAACCCTTGTTGGTGCCATAATTGGTTTATTGTTTTCTACTTTACTTCCACATAATTATCTTTTCCTCAGTATAGGTATTATTATGATTATTTATATTAACAATTTAATAGGATGGAAAAAGTCGTTACAACTTTCGTGCTATGTTTATTTATCCATATTTCTAAATGACGTAAGCGAAAGAATTCCCTATGCTACCTATAGACTTCTATCTACCTTTGTTGGGTTGTTTATAGGGACATTAATTAATTATTTTATTGCTACCCCTAATGTTAAAAAAACCTTTATAGAATCTAAAATTCATATATTGGAAACTAGTAAAGGGCTAATTTATAATTTAATTAACAATGAAAATGAAATTGATTTAGAACAATTTCAACATGAGATAAATTCCTTAGAAAGTAGATTTAATTTATATAAACAAGAAATAAATTATAATGTTAGAGAAAAACAAATTAGCGAGGCTTCCATCAATATCCTAAATATGATGGGAGAAATTTATAACGATTTACATACCCTATTACGCTTAGATATGAAACCCATTTTGAACGATGAAAATACTGAATTATATACTAAAATTTACTCAAGGGATTTAGAACCTACAATAAGAGAAAATAGTGAATTAGATATTGTGTATAATTTTCACCTTAATAGAATTTTAAAAAACTTAATAGAGATACAAACTATTTTAAATAATTAGTTCCGATAGATAATCTACCGGAACTTTTCAATTATAGCCTACTATCATCTATAGTGTCTAAATATTCTTTAAGCGGTTTTACAACTTTTTTTATGGTCCCATCGACAAAAGGATTTTCAAGATTAGCTAATTTTACAAGCTCTAAAAATGGCTTGCTTCCACCAGCTTTACAAAGTCTTATAAAATCTTCCCAAGATTTTTCATGGTTTTCTCTATCCTTGATCCAGAACTGGAATGCACAAACTTGTGCCAAAGTATAATCTATATAATAACAATTCACAATTCACAATTACTTGGGTCATTCTTTTGGGTCTTAGAACCGAGATTCCTCGACTTCACTCGGAATGCCATCACCTTGTGATGCACAACATCGTCATCCTGAGACGGACAGAATAATCCCCGCTCACGAAGGATCCCGGGTCTAATCTCTTAGTTCTTAGTTCTTAATTCTTACCTACTTTTGCATTGTGAATTGTGAATTGTCCCTTATTATTATATAATAATTATGACTATAGTATGGTCGTTAATTAAAATAAATATTTTAGGGGGGATTCATGTGGAAAAGTTGAAACTAGATGATTTTACAAAGTATAAATTTTTATCATCAATTTGTTTTTCACCGGAGGGGAATAATTGTGGCTTTATAATGCATCAAGCTGATTTAGAAAACAATAAGTACCTATCTAATATATATATTCTGGATTCAGAAAATAATCCAAAAAAGATAAGTAGCTTAGATGAGGAACGATCCTTTATATGGAAAGATGAAACTACTTTGCTGTTTCCAGCAATTAGAAATAAAAAGGATAGAGAGAGAAAAGAAAAAGGGGAACCTTTGACTACCTTTTATGAAATAAATATAAATGGTGGAGAAGCCAACAAATCTATGGAAATCCCACTTAATATTACAAGTATAAAAATTCTAGACAAAAATACATATATTTTGACAGCAGAATATGAGCCTATCTTTAGAAACTTTTCTAACCTTTCTGATGAAGAAAAAGAGAATACTTTGAGTAAAATCAAGGAGGAAAAGGCATACAAAGTCATTGATGAAATACCTTTCTGGTCTAATGGAGATAGCTATACAAACAAGAAGAGAAACAGAATGTATTTATTCAACGTTAAAGAAAAATCAATTTATCCCATAACAGATGAATTTACTAATGTCGAAAGTTATTCGCTAAATAAAGATAAATCTTTGGTTGTATTTATCACTTCATCCTTTATAGATAAAATGAGCACATGTACTGAACTGAATATATTCAGCGTAAAAGATAAAAAAATGGAAAAAATCTCCCCATACTCTGACTTTAACTATGATTATTGTGACTTTTTAGGTAATGATATTGTGTTCATTGGCAGCAACATGATTAATTATGGAGTGAATGAAAATCCTAATATCTACAAAACAGATATTGATGGGGAAAAGGTAATTAAAATATCTGAATTTGATGCAGGATTATATGACTCTGTTGGTTCTGATTGCAGATATGGTGACTCACAATCTTTGAAAGTAGAAGGAGACTATCTTTATTTTATAACTACAGAGGGATTCAGTTCATATATAAATAGAATCGATATAAATGGTAATATGGAAAAACTTACTCTTTCAAATGATTCCATAGACGGTTTTGATGTGCATGGTAATAAAACTTATTTCATAGGCTTAAAGGGACTAAAGCTTCAGGAAATTTATTCCCTTTCTAATCCTGAAGAACAGCTGACACATTTTAATGACTGGGTTGGAAATGAAAAGAAATTATCTGAACCGGAAAGATTAGTCCTAACTACTGATAATGATATACAAATTGATGGATGGGTATTGAAACCTGTAGATTATATTGAGGGTAAAAATTATCCTGGAATTCTAGTTATACATGGAGGGCCTAAGACAGTATATGGAGAAGTTTTTTATCATGAAATGCAGTATTGGTCAAATGAAGGATATTTTGTGTTCTTCTGCAATCCTAGAGGAAGCGATGGATATGGAAACGAATTTTCGGATATTAGAGGCAAATATGGTACTATTGATTATGATGATATAATGGATTTTACTGATATGGTTCTTATCAATTACCCTGATATAGATAAGGACAGATTAGGCGTAACCGGTGGTTCCTATGGTGGATTCATGACAAATTGGATCATTGGTCACACCACAAGATTTAAAGCAGCTGCTTCTCAAAGAAGTATATCTAATTGGACTTCCTTCTTTGGAACTAGTGATATAGGATATTACTTTGCAAATGATCAGGTGGCTGCAACCCCTTGGAGTGATATCGAAAAAGTGTGGTATCATTCACCACTTAAATATGCCGATAGAGTAACAACTCCTACACTATTCATCCATTCAGAGCAAGATTATAGATGCTGGATTCCAGAAGGATTACAAATGTTTACAGCTCTAAAATATCATGGAGTAGATTCTAAACTTGTAGCCTTTAAGGAAGAAAATCATGAGCTTTCAAGATCAGGTAAGCCAAAGAATAGAATAAAGAGATTGGAAGAGATAACAAAATGGTTTGATAGGTATCTGAAGAACAATTAAAATTTAAAAATCAATTAACCCGAGATCTTTCGTGGGCAATTATATTGTCCATCTCAGGATAACACATGCAGTCATTAAGTGAACAAACTAACTGATATGCACAAAATCAGAAATACGATTTTGGCTTCATGCCTATATGAGCAAAGCGAAAAATCTCGGGTTTTGTAATTTTATTAACCACACATAACTACAAATATGAGAACAATTTATAAGAACTTATCTATACTTTCATTAACTTCCACTTTTGAAAAAACGATGGATGTATCAGTTAAAGCATAAGCGGATACGGCATTTATGAACTGTTCAATATCCTCTAAAGTAGGAACCGACAATTTGACAATAAAGCACGCAGCACCAGCAATTCTGTAGCACCATTCACTATACTTGCAATCCTTAATAAAACTTTTAAATTTCTCGTATTGCCCCTCTCTCATTGTAACTTCAATGATACAGTCGATTTCTAGGCCAAGTCTCTTTTTGTTTAAACGAATAGTATATCCCTCAATAATATTATTGTCTTCAAGTCTTCTCACTCTCTCTGTAACGGAAGGGGGTGAAAGATTTACTCGTTTCGACAACTCTCTTATGGAAATACGGCTATCTGTTTGCAACTCATGCAAAATTCTTTCATCTATTTCATCTATTTTCATTTAACACACCTTTCCTAAAAAATATATATTAATAACAAAGCGAAAACAATAATACCATATCATATGAAATACAATTTTAATTATATTCCTGCTATAATTGTTTTGTCAACAGTAACACATTATTTTAAGGAGGTAAATATGGAAATGATTTCTTTCTCAAAAAACGGCTTTACACCATTTCAACAACTATTAGGACATAACAAAGACATATTGGAGAAATGGGTTTCTCTGGAAGATTGTATTTTTTCCAGCAAAACATTTTGTGCAGAATTAAAAGAGGAAGTTCGGCGTACTCTGGCTTTTAATAACGGATGTGAATACTGTAAGTCCAAGGGATCTCCGTCCAAATCCATAATGGATTCACAGACACAAATGGCTACCCATCTCGCAAATATCTCTAGCGAAAAAACACATCTGAGTAACGAAGAATTCAGTGCACTAAAAGAGGTATTTACAGACAGCGAGATTTCGGAGCTTTTGGCGCTTATTTGTTTTATAACGGCTTGTCAAAGATTTGGTGCCTTGCTGAACTTAGCTCCAAGCTGCCAAATTTGAGTCAACACATCATCGCAATAGAAGAACGTCTAAAAACAAAGCGTTGCCCTTGTCCAGTAGGTGACGCTTATGTTTTTGGTTAGTTTAGAGTAATTTCATTGGAAGAATATGAACTGTGAACTGTGAATTGATTAAATGGGTATAATATTCATAAAATGAAATTAGGGGTGAGATAATGAAGAAACGTATGTATAAACTTCTAAAATACAAGCCATTTATATTCATAGATCAACTTTTGTATCGAATTGATGAGGATGCCGTATTTGCTGTTGGGTCCCAACTGGCTTATTCTCTTATATTATCCATCTTTCCATTCATAATTTTATTATTGAACATTATAAGTTATACACCATTGGTTAGGGTAGATGTTGTAAACGACCTAATAAAATATCTCCCTTCAGATGTACAGAGCATCATAAATACATTTATAGATGATATAGTGATCAGTAGTAGTCAAGGGTTATTGTCCATTGCAGCACTTACAGGTATATGGGCAGCATCTACAGGAGTCAATTCTACAGTAAAAGCAATAAATAGGGCATATGATTATGAAGAAACTCGTTCGTTTATAGTATTGCGACTTCTTTCAGTATTATTTACAATAGCATTAATTATTCTACTGATTGTAGTATTTACAACATTGGTTTTTGGGGAAGTAATAGGTAGAAAGATATTTGAATATCTAGGTTATGAAAGGATATTTTTAGACGTATGGAAGAATCTGCGATTTTTAATTCCCGTAATTTCTATGATTATAATCTTTGCCCTACTTTATAAATTTAGTCCCTGTGCTAAGAAAAAATGTAGTCTAGATTTAATAGACACATTGCCAGGTAGTATTTTCTCTACTGTAGGCTGGATTTTTATTTCTCTTGCCTTTTCCTTTTATGTAAAACATTTTGGAAAATATTCTACGACCTACGGAAGTATAGGCGGTGTAATTGTGCTACTAGTATGGCTGTATCTAAGCAGTATAATTATAATTCTAGGGGGAGAAATTAATGCTACTCATAACTTTTTAAAAAAATATAAATTTGAAGTAAATATGGACAAAAGTTTTATAAAAAAATATTTTTAGATATCGTTAAATCCTGCCAGATGTTAATGCTAAGCAATTTATTTCTTTTGCCCCACTTCTAGTTAATGTTTTAGCACACTCATCAAAGGTAGAACCGGTGGTTATGATATCATCAATAAGCAATATTCTTTTTCCATAAATTTCATTGGCATTTTTAAGTGAAAAAGATTCCCTTAAGTTTTTAATACGCTCTACTCTATCCAAAGTATTTTGTTCTCTAGTCCACTTAGTTTTTGTCAAATTCCCTTGGCTCAATGGCTTTTCTAATTTTTTTGATATATAACCTGCTAATAGTTCCGACTGGTTATATCCTCTAATGGCTTCCTTGCGCCTATGAATAGGGATAAAGATGATAAGGTCTGCCTTATCAAACCCCTTTTCAAGTATTGGTTGCATCATAATTTCCGCAAAAGGCTTATAAAGATAACTTTTGCCATTGAACTTAAAATTGTGGATTAATTCCTTTAAATATTTATTATAAATCAAACAGTATATAGTTCTAGAAATATATTTTGATTCAATTTCAATTTCTTTATTTACAAATACTAATTTTTCCCTACAATCATTACAAATCCTACCTTCTATATCTAAGCTTCTTTCCCTACAAAAATAGCAGAGATTTCTAGTAGGAAACAACAAATTTTTTATACCCATAATACCACACCTTAGTTAAAAAATACATTCAGGTATTCCTTTATTTTTCTATCCAGTGAAGAATATCGTTTTGCTATGATATTGTTCCTGACCATCATATCTATATATCTTTGGTCTCCTACTAATACTACTAGCTTTCTTGCACGTGTAATAGCTGTATAAAAAAGATTTCTAGTTAAGAGCATAGGTGGACCTGTTGATACAGGCATAATTACCACTGGAAATTCACTTCCCTGCGCTTTATGGACAGTTGTCGCATATGCTAGCTTTAACTCATCCAGTTGTTTAAAGTCATATTCTACGACTTTTTCCTCATCAAAAATCACTTTTAAGATGCTTTCTTCCTCATCGATATCAGTTATATAGCCAAAGTCACCATTAAATATACCCTCTCCGCTATCCTCTTCAATTCCGTCCTTAAGTATTTTCCATTCAAGATTATAGTTGTTTTTTATCTGCATTACTTTATCGCCAACTCGGAAGATTTCTTCTCCTACCTGCTTTTCATCCTTATATGACGATTTAGGATTTAGCGCATTCTGAATATGTTTATTTAGAGAGTATATACCTACTTCTCCTTTTTTCATAGGAGTAAGTATCTGAATATCTTGTACAGGATCTACATTATAAAATCCAGGCAGCCTATCCTTGTTTAAGTCAATTAAGGTCTTCACTATTTCATTTGGATTCTTAGCTCTAATAAAGAAGAAATCCTTGTCCTTCTCATTAAGTATTGGATTGTCCCCATGATTAACTCTATGGGCATTGACAATTATCATACTTTCCTCAGCCTGTCTAAATATTTCATCTAACATAATTACCTTTATTGCACCTGAGTTTATAATATCCTTTAACACATTTCCAGGACCTACTGATGGAAGCTGGTCAATATCCCCTACAAGAATAACTTTAGTCCCTGGATTTATAGCTTTAACAAGACTATTCATTAAAAGTATATCTATCATTGAAGCCTCATCTATTATGATTATATCCGCCTCAATCGGATTATCTTCATCCCTATCAAAACCAGAATTCTCCTCTACAAAGGATATTTCAAGAAGCCTATGAATTGTCTTAGCCTCCCTACCAGTAGTTTCGGTCATTCTCTTTGCTGCCCTTCCCGTAGGAGCCGCCAAAACTACCTGTAATTCTAAATCCTCACATATATTTATAATAGCATTGATGGTAGTAGTCTTACCTGTACCAGGTCCTCCGGTTATTATTAAAAAACCATTTTCTAAGGATTCTTTTATGGCCATCTTCTGTTTGTTTCCAAAATTAATATTGTTATCCTCTTCAAACTTCTTTATCTTTTTATCAGCATCTACAGTTAGTTCATCAAATTCTACACGTGAAAGCTCTACAATCTTCTTAGCCACATTGTTTTCAGCTATATGATAAGGAGCATAATATACATTTATTTCTTCGCCATTATTTACAATATAAAAGCTATTCTTAAGTGCCAATTCTCTTATACTATCCTCTAAAAGCTCCACATCTACATTTAATAATTTGGAAGATTTATGAATTAACTCTTCTTTAGGAACATAGCAATGACCGTCACCTGCAAATTCCATAATTATAAATTTCAATCCAGCCTCAATTCTATATGGGGAGTTGTTACTAATTCCCATTTTATTTGCTATATTGTCTGCAGTCTTGAAACCAATTCCATATATGTCCTCAGAAAGTCTATATGGATTTTCATTTATTGTTTTAATGGTGTCACTGCCATATCTTTTATAAATTTTGATTCCATTGTTAACCGTAATATCATATTGCTGTAGATAAACCATTATATCCCTTAGCTCTCTTTGTTCATCGTAAGCTTTTATTATTCTTTTGAGCTTTTTATCTCCTATCCCCTCTATTTCCTTTAGCTTATCAGGATGATATTGGATTATATCCAGAGATTCAAGTCCAAATCTATTTACTATCTTCTTCGCGGTTTTAGGTCCAATATTGGGAATCAGACCAGATGAAAGATAGTTTTCTATTCCCTTTAATGTTGAAGGAACGATAATATGGATACTTGAAAAGTTAAATTGTTCACCATATTTATTGTGATAGACAAATTCTCCCTCAAGAGATACTGTTTCATCTACATTTACGATAGCCGCATATCCTACTACAGTTATATCTCCATCAGATGTATTTAATCTCCCAACAGTGTATCCATTACTCTCATTTCTAAATTTTATTTCCTCTATTACTCCTTCTATAACCACACCGCAACCTCCATTCAATACCTAGATTATACCATATTAGGATACTCATGAAAACAACATGGCTATGTTAGCTAAATCATAATCTTTCAAAATAATGGGCAAAAAAATTCTACCATACTATAGTTTCCTATAGCATGGTAGAATTGATATTATTTACTGTGCTTTTTCTATGCCTGCTATAACCTTTGATAATTCTGATATACTTTCAGTTAGTTCATTAAGCTTCCCTTCTATCCTTACCAAAAGGTAAATGGATATTACTATTGGAAAGCCTAAATTAGCCACACTAGAGTATATCTCTTCCATCAATAGCACCTCCTTGTATCAGCAATAATTAAAACTCCATTTCATTTACTGTCGTAGTAACTACTCTAGCTCCTCCTACTGCTACAAGGTCTCCATATTTGGACGCAAATACATCATTAGATATAATACTGTCCATTGCTTCTTGTATTTCAGTAGGCAACAAATCTTCTCTAGGATCATCTAAGGTAATTTTTGTTACCTTATTAGCTATATCTAAAAAATCCATCTCTAATTTAACTTTGTCCATTATTTCACCACCTTTCACTCAATTCACAGTTCTCAGTTCACAACTCACAATTTTTAGGGTCATTCTCTAGGGTCAAACTTAGGTTCCTCATAATACTTCACAATAGTATTATCCTGCTTTTATAATTGTGAATCGTAAATTGTGCATTGTGAATTGTTTATTTTACTCTTCTGTCAATAATGTTTCCTCTATTCTTTTTACCTTCAATAGAGGTTTGTTTTGTAGATCTGCAAGCACCACTGCAACATCATGAAGATTCTCATCCTCAGCGGAAGTCTTCACATTGTTCAACATCTTTGATTGAACTCTCTGCTTACCATCCACAACTCCTGCATCTAACTCCAACTTAAGAGTTAGCTTTTCTTTATTACCTACAACAGCCATTTTCTCACCACCTTTCTTTTTTAGGTAATAGTTAAGAACTAAGAGGTAAGAACCAAAACCTCAAGCACTTCTACTACCTTCTAATTTTATATATAGAATTGTAGTTGGTTTTTTACTATTCAAAAAATAAAAAAGTAGATTAATTTTTCATAATCTACTTTTTATAAGACCCGAAATCCTCACGGGTAATGCTTAATTCTTAGTTCTTAGCTCTTAGCTCTTAACTCTTATTTCTTAACTCTTAGTTCTTAGTTCTTAACTATATTCCCGCTTCTTTTTTAAGAATTTCCGCTTTATCAGTCTTTTCCCAGTTGACACCAAGATCTTCTCTACCAAAGTGTCCATAAGCAGAAAGCTGTCTATATATTGGCTTTTTCAAGTCTAAATCCCTAATTATAGCTGCTGGTCTTAAATCAAAGTGTTTTTCAACAAGTTTTTTGATTTCTACATCCTCAATCTTCCCTGTTCCAAAAGTATCTACATATATAGATAATGGACGAGCAACACCTATTGCATAAGCAAGGCCGACCTCACATTTATCTGCTAATTTAGCTGCAACTATATTTTTAGCTACATATCTTGCTGCATATGATGCTGATCTGTCTACCTTTGTTGGATCTTTTCCTGAGAAAGCTCCACCACCATGTCTTGCATATCCACCATAAGTATCAACAATTATTTTTCTACCTGTTAAACCAGCATCACCCATAGGTCCACCGATTACAAATCTACCAGTTGGATTTACATAATACTTAGTATCCTCATCCAACATATCCCCTGGTACTACTTCAAGGATAACATGTTTAATAATATCCTTTCTTATAGTTTCTAAATCAACATCCGGGCTATGCTGTGTTGATACAACGACATTTTCAATCCTTATCGGTTTATCATCATGATATTCTATAGTTACCTGAGTTTTCCCATCTGGTCTCAAATAATCTAATACTCCTTGCTTTCTGACCTCTGTAAGCTTCTTAGCCATTTTATGTGCTAATGATATTGGCAAAGGCATTAGCTCCTTTGTTTCATTGCAGGCAAATCCAAACATCATTCCTTGGTCTCCTGCCCCTATTTTATCGAAAATATCTTCACTATTTTCCTTTTGCTCTAGGGCTTTGTCAACTCCCATTGCTATATCTGGTGATTGTTCCTTGATAGATGTTATAACAGCACAAGTATCAGCATCAAAGCCATATTTAGCCCTAACATATCCAATATCCTCTACTGTCTTTCTAGCAATCTTTGATATATCTACATAACAATTTGTAGTAATTTCACCTGCTACCAATATAAGACCCGTAGTTACCATTGTTTCACAAGCTACTCTAGCATCTGGATCTTTTTCCAAAATAGCATCAAGTATAGAATCCGATATAGCATCACTTACTTTGTCTGGATGACCTTCTGTTACGGATTCAGAAGTAAATAACCATTTCTTCATTTATTTTTATCCTCCTATAAATTAATCACAAAAATATAAGTCTAATACGTTAGCCAAATTTGTTCACTTACATAGTGTGCAAATTTAGTTAGGTCATAAAAAAACACCTCGTCCGAAAGGAAAGGCGTATTATGTACTTTACCTCATCTTTCAGAAAATCCATTTCTGTGGGATTTAGCACCTTTGTATAATACAAGGTTGCCGGATATCATCGGGCCCATTCCCTCCATCGCTCTCAATAAGGTCATTATTAGTATTCAATTTTTTAGTATCTAATTTTTGATTACACCTAATTCTAGCATATTAGAATTTCTTAGTCAAATGTTTTTAAGATAATAAAGACAAATCAATATTAAATAGTTACTATTCACAGTACCTTTAAATTGTGTAAAATCGAAAAATGATAAAAATACACACTCACGGTTTCGGAGATGAATAATTCTATAGCTCATTCCAGACAAAAATCCTACATCTTTCAATTCCCTTAGTGGTCTATCTTTAGGGACATGAAAGCTGCTTAACGGATTTTTATCTTCCATTCACTAAGAATTATAGTCACTCCTGCAAATGTTCCCTTAGGATTTTTATCATTTTTCTTTATCTGCTGTGATTAACTGTGAATAGTAACATTAAATACAAAAATATTCAAAAAGATGCTTTAATACATTGCAAAATATAGAAACAGTGATTAAAATCTAGCATTCATGAGTATTAATCTAATACATGGAAATAATAAATTTAGACATGAAAAATACTTCAAAATTCAAGAAAATAACCTATTGCAATTAATTTACTTATGGATTATACTATAATAGTTAACAAAAAAATAACTTTTATTTAATAAATTTTATACTTGCATTCTTTCATAAAATTTATTATAATATAGTAGTTGACTAAATAAACAACATATTTCGGGGTGTAGCGCAGTTTGGTAGCGCACGTGGTTTGGGACCATGGGGCCGGGGGTTCAAATCCTCTCACCCCGACCATTTTAAAAATGGCTTGAAGCTTCAAGCCATTTTTTTATTTTTTGAATACTGTTAACATAACAAAGACAGTATTTTTATATCTGTTTTCCGGTATCTCGAAAAGTAAAAATCCCATCATAATCGCAATCCAATGCGTCAGCTATTTTCTTTAATTCCTTCTCACTTAGATTATCCCTATCAAGTTTATTATATAAGTTGTTACCTTTATATCCTAATTTTTCACTTAATTGTTTTATCGTCATATCTCTTTCAAGTAAAATCATTTTAATTTTTAATGCCATACTCATAATTTTCATCTCCTTTGATAAATAATTATACACTTTATAGTGGAATATTTCAAATAAAAAAACATTTTCACACTTAAATATGTAAATATACTCTTGACGGATTCCCTTATTTCATGTATTATTTATATATTAGATGTAATATCACACTTATTAGTGGATTTTGGAGGTGGTTTTTATGAACAACGAGAAAATCAAATTGGGAGGAAATGAAAGCATAAAAAATCTAACAGGAAGAGACAAGCATACAATCCGTTTTCTGAAATGGGTTGAGCTACATCCTGGGTGGTGGTACTTGATTTGTACGCCAGATGAAAAGCGCATGGACATAGGCATGATGAAAATGCTGATTGAGCGTCTCTCCAAAGAACAGCTTTATGAAATCATTTTTGTTCTGCTGACAGTACATAGGAACGCTGATTTCATGGATAACGTCTTCAAAATGCTGCTACTTGAAATGGTACTGTCTGGGTGGAAAGGTAAAGTCAAAGGAAAAGACCAGTTTATACGAGACATAACAGATTTATTAACTTAAATTGGACTGTTCATAGCTCTTACCTCTTAGTTCTTAATTGTTAATTGTTATTTAATAAACTTGTAATGTATTTGTAACCATATTGAGACATGCAATTTATATAATTAATGTAATTACAACTAATTACTAGAGGGGTGATGTTTAATGAAAAAAGGAACAAGAAAAGCTTTTATATCTTTATTGGCTGCCACTACAATATTTACTTCTACAGCTCCAGTGTTGGCCAATAAAATCACGGTTACGATGCCTAGGATAATATACGAAACTACGAATTCTCAAAATATATCCTCTGGGATAAAACATGAAAATTTAAGAAAGTTTACAGAATCAGGATGGCTAAATATTAACGTTATAAGAATCGACTTAACCGATGAGTACACTGAATTGAAGGGACTTATGAATCCCAATGGTATTCCATCGAGAGACAAGGTAAGTACAATGGTCGATAAAAGTGGAGCTGTTGCAGCTATAAACGGGGATTATTTTAACTACAAACCCCTACCGTCTTCTCTTGGAACGATGATAAATGATGGTGAACTAATCTCATCACCTATCGAGCTTGAATGGGCACTTCCAACCTTATACATAACAAACGGTGATAAGGCAAATATAGATTACTTAGATAGAAAAATGGTTGCAACTAATCTTAATAAAGGAAATCAAGTAATTATTAATACACTAAATAAGGTTACTGAAGACTTTAGCACAATAACTCTTTTGAACAAGAATTGGGGTACAAGCTCTATCGGCAACAAATTTCATCAGGACTTAACAGAAGTTTTAATAGTAGATGGAATTGTATCTGGTAAGAGAACTGGTGGCGAAGCCTTCGAAATTCCTAAGGACGGAGAAGCGTATGTACTAGCTGTAAGAAATACATCTCTAAACAGTTTTGAAGTAGGTGACAGTGTAAATCTTGAGCTATCTACAGTACCAGATTTGGAAAGCATCAAATTTGCTATTGGTGGAGGAAGTATAATACTAAAAAACGGAGAATTATCACTTACAAATATAAATAGTAAAGGAAATGAGCCTAGAACAGGTATTGGTATAAACAAGGATAGTACAGAGTTGATTCTTGCTACTATAGATGGTAGAGATACATCCTTTAAAGGGGTTAGCCAGGAAATGTTTGGTGCTATTTTAAGGGATTTAGGCGCATATAACGCTCTAAATTTGGATGGTGGTGGATCCACCACTATGGCGATAAAACCAAAGGATGAAGAGAAATCAGTTGTTGTAAATAAGCCTTCTGATGGTGGAGAACGTTCAGTAGTCAATGCAGTTGGCGTTTTTTCAAATGCACCAGTGGAAGAATTGGCACATCTTAAACTGAGCACAGATGACAACAAAATGTTTCTAAACACAACACGTTCTATCAAGGTTAAGGGTTATGACAGAAACTACAACCCTATTGATTTAAATGATAGCGAAATAAAATTGTCAGCTGTAGATTTAGACGGTACTTTTGAAGGAAATAAGTTTAAAGCATCGTCAGAAGGTAAAGGTAAAATAGTAGCTGAATATGATGGTATCGTTGGTGAAATGGAATTAAACGTACTAGGAGAGGTAAAAGATATTTTATATGATACTCCTCGTATCAATGTTGATATAAACAGCGAATATAAATTTAATGAATTCTATGGTAAGGATGCTAAGGGAACTAAAGCCAAGATTTATTTAGAAGATATTGTATTTAATGTTCTTGGAGAAATTGGAGAAGTAAGAGATGGTAAATTCTATAGCAAGGATGTAAGTGCTGGAGGCGCTATATCTGCATATGTAGGAAATAGTGTAGAAAATATATTAGTTTCTGTAGGATCTAAAGGCACATTGATAGATGGATTTGAAAATATTCAAAATTACAGCTTTTCTGCTTATCCTGAAACTGCAAAGGGTAGTTTAACTCAAAGCAGTGATGCTAACGAAGGAAAATACAGCTTAAGTTTAAATTATGATTTTACTCAAGGTGAGGGCACTAGGGCTGCTTATGCAAAATTTAGTGAAAAAGGAAATCCAGGTCTAACACTTCCTGACTATCCTAAGAAATTAGGACTATGGGTAAAAGGTGATGGCAGTGGTACTTGGTTAAGAGCCAATTTGACAGATGCAAAGGGCGTTGAACATGTAGTAGATTTTGCTAAGACTATCGATTTTACCGATTGGAGATATCTTACAGTAGATATTCCATCACAGGCAAGCTACCCAGTGAAGCTTCAAAGAATATATGTTGCAGAAACAGATGGACTGAAAAAACCAACAGGACAAATATTATTTGATGGACTGTCAGCTCATTACCCATCTCCTATAGGTAATCTGACACTTCCTACACCTACTGAAATAAAAGACGATTTGGCTACAAAACAACCTGTAGCTGAAAATGGTTTTTCATTTATTGTAGTATCTGAACCAAAGGGACTAAATAAATTGGTGGGCTATGATGCTACATCAACGATTAGGTCAAGAATTTCAAATAATAAAATTGGAGTATTGTTAAATGGGGCATCTCCTGAATTTACTTCCGGGCTTAATAACTATACATTTATCGATACATCTAAATCCTATAGTACAGCAAAGCACAATGATGTAATCTTCTTTAATATCAATTCATCAAAGGGTGGTATTAGAGCAACAGAACCAAATCAATGGTTCAAGCTTATTGAAGATTTAAAGAATAAACAGGAAAGTAATTTTATATTGTTCCTACCAACCCCTATATTTGGAGCCAATGGATTTTCAGATAAATTAGAGGCAGATTTACTTCATACTAAACTAGTAGAAGCAAAAGAAAATGGTAAGAATATATTTGTTGTACAAGGCAGCAATACTACAAATTCTGAGATTATCGATGGTGTAAGATATATTCAGTTAAATACTAAAAAGATGGAAAAGCCTGAAGATATTTATGATATATCAGTAGTAGAATTCGTTGCAAATGACAACAATATATCCTACGAAATCATAAAATTATTTGAAAAACCAAAAATAGCTAATAATAAATAAGAAGCAAAAGGAGTTGCTTAAACGCAACTCCTTTTTTATCTGAATCTTGAACTTTGACCTTCCTGCATGCTTTTTTCTAAAACCTCTACCCAGTCTAGGGACTTTCCTGTTCCTATTGCAACACACTCTACCGGATCATCTGCTACTTTAGTTGTTATGCCTGTAGTTTTTTCTATTAGCTTGTCCAAACCATAAAGAAGGGCTCCCCCACCTGTCATCAATATGCCCCTATTACTAATATCCGCAGCTAATTCAGGTGGTGTATTTTCCAACACCTCATGGACAGCTTCAATTATCTCGTTGATTGGTTCACTTAATGCTTCAAGCATATCATTAGAAGAAACTTCTACGTTCATAGGAAGTCCAGTAAGTAAGTTTCTACCTTTAACTTCCATATATTGTTCCACTTCGTATGGATAAGCACAGCCTACATTGACCTTTAATGTCTCGGAGGATCTTTCTCCTATCATCATATTATATTTCTTTCTAATATATCTTGTAATAGCCTCATCACATTCATCACCAGCTATCTTTATAGATCTACTTAGTACTATTCCGCCAAGCGAGATAACCGCAACATCAGTAGTCCCACCGCCAATATCTACAATCATATTCCCATGTGCTTCTGTAATATCTAATCCAGCTCCAATTGCAGCCGCAATAGGTTCTTCTATTAGATATGTCTTAATGGCTCCCGCTTCATTACTAGCCTCTATAACCGCTCTCTTTTCAACTTCCGTTACTCCGCTTGGGACACAAACGATAAGTCTTGGCTTTAGTATCATCTTTCCAAGTGATTTTTGTATAAAATATTTTAACATTCTTTCAGTTATATTATAATCAGAGATAACACCATCCTTCAAAGGACGTATAGCAATAATATTGCCTGGTGTTCGTCCAAGCATCTTTCGTGCATCTTCTCCCACAGCAAGAAACTTATTAGTATGCTGATCTATAGCAACAACCGAAGGCTCCTTTAATACTATACCCTTACCTTTAACATAGACTAGAATACTAGCCGTTCCTAAATCTATTCCTACATCTGCCCTTAAAGCCCCCATAAAAATCCTCCTTCTATTTATGCTTATCATGATAATATTCTACAAGAATCCTTAAATTCCTTCTTTTTTTTAAATAAATTTCAAAAAAATTAAAAGACTTCATTTTCATGAAGCCTTATGCTTTTACAGCCTTATATTTAAGTTTTGTAGCCTTGCCACCCCTTATATGTCTTTCAGCCTTATTAGTCTCTAGTACTTGTTTGACCATAGAAGCTACAAGAGGGTTTATCTTAGGGAGACGTTCTGTTACATCCTTGTGAACCGTGCTTTTACTTACGCCAAATATCCCTGCTGCCTGCCTAACTGTGGCGCCTTCACTTAGTATGTATTTTGCAATCTCTAAAGCTCTTTCCTCTATATAATCTTTCACTCATTTTAACCCCCTTTGAATTTTGGGACTTTATTAAATATTTATGCACTTTTAATTGGTAATAGAACGAGGATCTACTATTTTACCATTATTAGTTACTTCTAAATGTATATGTGGTTCCATATCCATTTCTATAGAAGCTGTATTACCAACAGTACTTATATAATCCCCTCTTTTTACCGTTATCCCTGGTTTAACCATTTCTGATGTTCCTAAGTTTGATACTTTAGAAACCAAACCATTGCCATGATCAATTACTATAATAATCCCCCATAAGTCATCCTCAACTACTTCTTTGACTGTACCATTCAATGGAGCCTTTACCTTTGTTCCTGCCGAAGCCTTGATATCTATACCTACATGAGCTCTCCAATCATCTAAGGTCTTTGAGTAGATCAACTTGTCTGACGAAAACTCTGTAATAACATCCCCCTCGACGGGAAGCATATAGGATGTAGCTTTATCTGTAACAAAATCAGTATCATTTTCTTCTTCCTCATAGTCATCAACAAATTCGAGGTCATCTTTGCCTATTGTCTCTAAAGCTCCATCTTCTGGTAATTCTTCTATTTCTTCTGGTTCCTCTAACTCCTCTGACTTCTCTGACTTCTCTGACTCCTCTGACTTCTCTGGCTCCTCTGGCTCCTCTTCGTTCACTAATTCGTCCTCTGGATTTTCTGAAGATGAAACCTCTATATTTTCAAGAGCAATTTCTTCCTCAATATCTTTTATTTCATCCAGAATAACTAAATCTTCCTCTTTATATTTCTCAACTGTTCTTAGGTCTTGCGTTGCAATATAGATTGTACCAACAGAGATTACACATACACAGATAAAAAGAAAGATTAAAAATCCGTTTTGTTTAAAGAATAAAAATATTTTATTTTTCATTTGTCCACCTCCATTAGTAAATATTATTTCCACAATGTAGAAATCCATACATATGAAGGCAAATTTTTATAAAAATTTAGTCAAAAAATAAGATAGGAAAATCCTATCTTATTTCAATTCCAGTATAATAATGTGACAATATATCTATAAAGTCGCTTCCTTTTTTAGCCATTCCATTGGCTCCCCATTGACTCATGCCAACACCATGACCAAATCCATAGGTAACAATCTCTATTAGATTTAACTTCTTATCATAAGTTATGGTAAAATTAGTGGAATTTAAAGAAAATAAATCTCTAAGATCTCTTCCATCTACAATTTGCTTTCCTATTGCAATTTTTTTGATTCTTCCACTATCTGTTTTTTCTATAAGCTTAATCTGTTCATAAAAATTATTTTTTGTAATATTAGCATCTGGATATTTATTAATTATCTTAGAAACAAATTCTTCTCCAGTTAAATTTACTGTGGACTTATATTTTGGAGCATCTTCCTCATATGGACTAATAACAGCTTTCAGATATGGTGTATCTGCAGCAAATACATTTACAGCATCCTCTGTCATACCTCCACTTGTTGAATGATATAAAGGCTCTATAATCTCTCCATTGTAATAAATCAACAACCCTTTTGTAGAATCAACTGCTTCCTCTATCTTTGCCCAATAATTCTCTACCCAGCTTTCACCTTTTATTTGTCTTAACTCTTCTAATGAAAGATATGCCTGGCAATGGATACCACTACAAATAGGTGCATCAGGATGATCTGAATGTCCCGACGAATACTTAATAGCTCTGCTTGTGGCATAGGTTCTAGCGGCTATTGCCTGTGCTTTTAATGCCTCTATATGAAATTCAGCAGGCATTTCAGCTGCAACAACTCCCTTTATATAATCTTCTAGGTCCAATTCTGCTACAGAATCGTCATATGGGTTATAAAGCTTAATTTTATCAATTGTATCATTTACCGTTACCGGTTCGCTTGAGACAATTACTTTCGAAGTTTCTTTTTTAGGATTCTCTACAATAATATTTTTAAAACCTTCTCCTGATGCTACGTTTTCCTTAGGTACAAAATTAAGGGTCTTAACAATAACCGAAGGCAATAAAATAGTTATTATTAAGACCGACATCATATACAACCCAATTTTTCTCATGAAATCCCCTCGTCTCCTTAGTATAATTAATACTATGAATACGAGGGGAATAGTAGAACAAAAAAAATTCACAATTTGCAGTTCACAGTTCACAATTCACAGTTCACAATTCACAATTAAAACCCGAGATTCTTCGCTATCACTCAGAATGACAGAAACCAGGATCTGAATGACAAAAAACCCGAGATTCTTCGCTGTCGCTCAGAATGACGGAAACCAGGATCTGAATGACAAAAAACCCGAGATCCTTCGTACGCAGTTATCATACTGCCAGGCTCAGGATGACAAAGAATTGCTCCTACAGTATAATCACTGCAAGAAGTCATTCTGAACGAATGTGAAGAATCTCGGGTTTATATTTTCAGTTCTTAACTCTTAGTTCTTATCTCTTATCTCTTATCTCTTAATTCTTATTTCTATATCTTATCTGTCTTATTTTTTAGTTCTTAATTCTTAGTTCTTAACTCTTAGTTCTTATCTCTTAGCTCTTTTATCATTGTGAATTGTGCATTGTGCATTGTGCATTGTTAGTATGTCTTTCTATAAATAATTGCTCCCAAATTACTAAATTTATTTTCAATATCATCATATCCTCTATCTATATGATGGATGTTTTCTATTTCAGTAATTCCATCAGCCACCAGACCTGCCAATACTAAGGCAGCTCCTGCCCTTAAATCCGATGCTTTAACAGGTGCGCTCGTAAGATTTTTAACACCTTGTATGATTGCAGAGCGACCATCTATTTTAATATCTGCACCCATTCTTTTTAATTCATCAACATGCATAAATCTATTTTCAAATACTGTCTCTATAGCTACACTAGTTCCCTCGCAAAGAGTCATTAGTGCCATAAACTGTGCTTGCATATCAGTTGGAAATCCTGGATATGGTAGTGTCTTTATATCTATGGCCTTTAATCTGCCGTCTCCAATAACCCTTACACTATCACCATTCTCTCTAACTATGCATCCAGTCTCCTTCAGCTTTGCTATCACTGGTTTGATATGGCTTGAGATTACATTGTCTACTAGAATATCTCCACCAGTTATAGCTGCTGCAACCATAAATGTCCCTGCCTCGATTCTGTCCGGGATAATCTGATGTCTTGCTCCTCCCAAGTGCTTTACTCCTTTTATTCTTATGGTTGAAGTACCTGCACCTTTTATATCTGCTCCAAGTTTATTTAAAAAATTTGATAAATCTACAATTTCTGGCTCCATAGCAGCATTGTCTACAATTGTTTCACCGTTTGCCATCACAGCTGCCATCATAATATTTTCTGTAGCACCTACTGATGGGAAATCCAAATAAATCTTATCTCCTACCAATTCATCAGCAAAAGCACTTATATTTCCATGATCTACGTCTATATTAGCACCTAAAGCTCTAAATCCCTTTAAATGCAAATCTATTGGTCTAGTCCCTATGGCACAACCGCCTGGCAAGGAATTCTTTGTCTTTCCCAAACGTGTTAACAATGGTCCCATAACCAAAAATGATGCTCTCATTTTACTCATTAGCTCATAACTTGTTTCAAATCTGTTTACATTAGCAGAATTTATTTTAATGACATCTCTATCTAAATATTGAATTTCAGAACCTAAGGAAGTCAAAACTTCACACATTATTTCAACATCCTTTAATTTAGGTACATCTTCCAGTATAATATCCTCTGTTCCTAATAAAGAGGCTGCCAATAGTGGTAGTGCAGAATTTTTTGCTCCACTTACTCTTACAGTCCCCTTTAACGGAGGGCTCTTCTCCACCAATATTTTTTCCAATTTATCTCCTCCAAGCTAATAGCCGCTGGTAATTATAGGTGTTCCAATCCAAATAAGAGTTTCATTATCATATTCGTTGTATCTTAATGCAATATTAAGATTTATTCTATCTTCACCAGCAAATATATTGTAATCTAAATAATCTGTATAAGCAGTATAAGAAACTAACTGCTCATCCTTGTAAATATCAACTATTTTACCATTCAAATTATGTATGGCTTCCAATGATTTTTCTTCTATTTCCTGCTCACTGAATTTACCCTTAAAGCTACCTATCAAACAAGTAGTAAATTCTACATTTTTTTCGTATTGGTTAAACAAATTATTAACCTTTTCTATTATATCATTATTTTCTAAAAAATGCTCTTGTTTAATTAAATTAATGTATAAATAAGTTTCCCCTTTTAGTTGATCTTGAGTTAAATAAGAGCTTAGTATAATTGTCAAAGGATTTTTGTTCTTATCAAATCCAAAGTAATTTAACTGCTTGTACCCCTCTTCATTTATCTCCTCTTTAATATAATATCCATCAGATATACTATTGGTTTCTTTTTCTAACTCTTTACCTACCATTCCAATTGAATTTATAATCTCTTGACCTAGGTTGTCTAACTCCCCAACGCTAAGAAATTTATCAATTAATAACCCATTAGCACTTATATCTCCTTCTACATAATCCCCTTCAAGGTTTTTAAGAATACTATATAGTATTTCATCCTGACTTTTCGTCTCCGTTGCCTGAGTTAAAACTGGTACTAAACATAAAATTATAATTATAAATAAAATTGCCTTTTTCATTAAAAAAATCCTCCTCATATTATGAAAGTTAAGGAAAGGAACTTTCAAGAAAAATGTAAAGGGGGACAAAACATTTCAATAAAAAAAGTATCCTTTCCTTATAGTAAAAGTATTACCAAAGAAGGATACCTTTTATACCTAATTTTATAACTATATTTAAATTTTAATAAAAATCAAACCCGAGATTCTTCGACAGCCAAGTTAATCACGCCCGTCTCAGAATGACATAAGCGGTAATTATACTGTTAATTATGTTTCTAGATTTTCAATTGTGAATCGTGAATTGTCTTTCTAGTATTTCCACTATTTTTTCTGAAGCTTTTCCATCTCCATAAGGATTTACAGCTTTTGCCATCTTTTCATATTCTAAATCATTACTTAAAAGTAATTCTAAATTATCATATATAGGTTTATAATCTGTTCCTACTAGTTTTGCCGTTCCGGCCTCTATGCCTTCCGGCCTTTCAGTTTCTTCTCGTACTACTAATACAGGCTTTCCAAGGGCTGGAGCTTCTTCCTGAAGTCCTCCTGAATCAGTAACTACGATATGGCATCTAACCATAAGATTGGTGAAAGGCTCATAGTCCATAGGCTCAACTAAATGTACCTGGCTGTTACTCCCCAATATATTATAGGCTATACTTCTTACTTTAGGATTAAGATGCATAGGAAATATAATTTCAACATCTTTATATTTTTCTGCAATATCATTTACTGCTTTAAATATATTCTCCATTGGTCTACCAATATTTTCTCTCCTGTGTGATGTAAGCAGGATTATTCTTTTATTATTATAATCTATTTCATTAAGCACAGGATTTTCAAAGCTAAAATTATCGTTTATAGCATATTTTAATGCATCTATGACTGTATTTCCTGTTATAAATATCTTATCTGCAGGATAATTTTCCAACAATAGATTTTGTCTATTTCTTTCAGTAGGTGCGAAGTGAAAATCGGTGAGTACTCCAGTAAGCTTTCTATTTGCTTCCTCAGGATATGGAGAATATAGATTCCCACTTCTAAGACCTGCTTCAACATGTCCTATTTTTACCTTCTGATAAAAAGCGGCAAGAGCACCTGCGAATACAGTTGTAGTATCACCCTGTACCAACAATATATCAGGCTTTTCAGATTTTATGATTTCTTCCAATCCCATAATCGCCTTAGTAGTAATTTCTGTAAGACTTTGACCAGGCTTAAAAATATTTAAATCATAATTCGGAATTATATCAAAGAGTTTTAAAACTTGATCTAACATCTCTCTATGCTGCGCAGTAATACAAACAACTGTATCTATATCGTCTCTCTTTTTCATAGCCTTGATTATCGGTGCCATCTTAATAGCTTCAGGTCTAGTACCGAATACACACATTATTTTCAATTCATCACATCCTTATTTTTTCCTTGTTCCAAATAATCCAAATTTCAATGCAAATACAACCGTCACAATTAGCATAATCATAGAAAGATAAACTGCCTGCTGACTATTTGCCTTAGCAATAAGTACTGCAAATAGTCCGAAAAATCCGGATATAGCATATAGTATCAATACAGTTTTTCTTTGAGAATAGCCCCTAGCTAAAAGTCTATGATGCAAATGACCTTTATCTGCAGACATAATCGATTTACCACTTAAAATTCTTCTAAAAATTGCAAAGGTAGTATCAAAAATTGGTACTCCTAATATGATAATTGGTACAATAATTGCGATTGTTGCTACACTCTTCATTACACCTTCTATCGATATGGCCGCCAGCATGAAACCTAAAAATAGGGCACCTGTATCTCCCATAAATATTTTTGCAGGATTAAAATTAAAACGTAAGAATCCTAAACATCCTCCGGCAACAATTGCTGACATTATCACTACTGTATCATATCCAAATTTCTGGGCTACAAGTGTCAAAGATAAGCTTGATATCATAGCAACACCTGCTGCAAGACCATCTAAACCATCAATTAAATTCAACGTGTTAGTTATTCCTACAACCCAGAACAATGTAATAGGTATTGAAAGCCATTTTAAATAGATCACTGCATTGTTATCTGTAAATGGATTTGTCACAAAATCTATCTTTACATCACCTATAATTAGAACAAGTCCAGCCAGCAATTGAAAAAGCATCTTCTTCTTTGGACTCAATCCCTTTAGGTCATCTATTATTCCTGATATAAGTATTATAGTACCACCTATAAGTATGGAAATTAATGTTTTATCCATGGATAGAAACATTAAACATGATACTACTACTCCTATATATATAGCAATGCCCCCTATCAAAGGCATTGGTTCCTTATGTACTCTTCTTTCATCCTTTGGAATATCTAATGCTCCTATTCTAAAAGCAAATTTCCTTACCAAAGGTGTTATTATGAATGATATAAAAACCGCCACAAAGAATGGCATAATTATTCGTTGCATCAGGAAACTCCCCTTAAAAAAGTTAATATCTAAAAATACTACGATATTAAGATTCTATATTAGAAAAATTAATAAGTCAATTATTAGCAATATAAGTAATTAAGGGCAGTAAAAACTGCCCTAGACTATTTAGTTCCAAACAATCTGTCTCCAGCATCGCCTAAGCCAGGTACGATATACATATGGTCATTTAGCTTTTCGTCTATTGCCGCAACATATATATCAACATCAGGATGAGCTGCTTGTACTGCTTCAATTCCCTCTGGAGCTGCTATTAAATTTACCAATTTTATAGATTTAGCTCCTCTGTCTTTTAAGAATTTAATAGCTGCTGCTGCAGACCCACCTGTTGCCAGCATTGGATCTAGTAATATTAAATCCCTTTCACTTACATCCTGAGGTAATTTACAATAATATTCAACTGGTTGGAAGGTATCAGGATCTCTATATAATCCAATATGTCCAACTCTGGCTGCTGGCAGTAAATTTAGCATCCCGTCAACCATTCCAAGACCTGCTCTTAATATAGGTACAAGTCCAACCTTTTTCCCAGAAATTACTTGTGTAGTTGTTTTGCAAATTGGGGTTTCTATTTCAATATCCTCTAAAGTCAAATCTCTCGTTACCTCATAACCCATTAAAGTAGAAATTTCTGTGACTAATTCTCTAAACTCCTTAGAACCAGTATTCTTATCTCTGATAAATGTAAGCTTATGTTTTATTAGCGGATGGTCAAACACCACAACTTTTGACATAATATCTCTCCCTTCGATTTAAATTTATCATAAGGATTATATCATAAGTTACCCCTCAATATCACTAATTTTATTTACTCTTATTTCATGTCTTCCACCTAAAAATTCACTATTCAGCCAAGTTTCAACGATTTCAAGAGCTAATCCATTTCCTAAAACCCTAGCTCCCAGAGCTAAAATATTTGCATTATTGTGCTCTCTGCTCATTCTTGCTGAATAAGTATCTCCGCATAAAGCGCATCTTATTCCCTTAACTTTATTTGCTGCAATTGAAATTCCTATACCAGTTCCACAAATTACTATTCCCTTGTCTACTTCTTTAGATATAACTGCTTCCGCAACTTTTTTTCCATAGTCAGGATAGTCCACTGAGTCACTACTATAAGTCCCATAATCCGTAAATTCAATTCCTTTTTCTTTAAAGTATTCTATAATGTATGCCTTTAATTCAAAACCACCATGATCGCTACCGATACCTATTTTCATTATAAAACCTCCTTTTTCAGTTCACAATTCACAGTTCACAGTTCACAATTAAAACCCGAGATGCTTCGCTTTGCTCAGCATGACACACTACTGTTGTCATTCTGAGACTAGCAGTATAATTTCTGCCCCCCGAAGAATCTCGGGTTTTGGATTTTAACTTTTAGTTCTTAGTTCTTAGTTCTTCACTCTTCACTTTTCACTTTTCACTTTTCACTCTTCACTAATCTTTTTTATTACACTTTCTACAGCATTATATATCTCGTCTCTAACTATCTTATACTCTACGAGGCTTCCGCCAAAAGGGTCAATAATATCTTTTGGTATCCCTTCAGAATATTCATATAGTAAAAATATCTTGTCTCTAGCATCTGGAAATCTATTTATTAAACCTTGTTTGTGTGAATTCGTCATTGTCAGTATTAAGTCAGATTTGCGAATCAGCTCTTCGTCTATCAGATTAGATCTATGCTCAGATATATCGATTCCTATTTCCTTCAAGGCCATGATGGAATTGTTGGAGGCATTAGCTCCATTAACTGCAAATATTCCAGCTGATTTTACCTCTATATCCAAACCTTTTTTACTTATCATTTCTTTCAATATTCCCTCTGCCATTGGACTTCGACAGGTATTACCAGTACACACAGTTAAAATTAACATTAAATCACCTCTAAAGATTAATCACCTTGCCTCCTGAAGCCTTCATCATCCTGTTCATAATAGCCATACCAATATGGTCATACTCAACACCTTCTGCCAGTATCACATCTACACCGTTATCGTCAAATAATCTTATAATTTTAAATAAATTAGTTGCAATAGTCTCTTTTTCTTCTCTAGTGCCAACTACAAGTACAAAACCATCAGGGTAATCATTTTTAGTTTCTTCTGTGGCCATTATCCCCACTTTGTAACCTTTATTTATTAATTCTTTTGTTTGCTCTTTAATTTTACTAACAATGTTGTCTATATTACCTGTATATACTGTCATATCAGCCTTCGGAGCATAATGCTTGTATTTTTGACCAGGGGACTTCGGGACAATGTTTTCAGACATCTTTATTGTTCCCAAATCCTGTTCTACATTCGGGATTATTTCCTTCAGGTCTTCATATGTAATTCCACCTGGTCTTAAAATAGTAGGCGTACCTATGGACAAGTCTAAAACTGTTGATTCTAATCCTACTCCTGTTTCTCCACCATCGATAATCATATCAATCTTACCATCCAAATCTTCAATGACATGAGAGGCATTAGTAGGACTTGGTTTTCCAGACAGATTTGCAGATGGTCCAGCTATTGGGAGACTTGACTCTTCTATAAGTTTCAAAGCTATTGGATTATTCGGCATCCTTATTGCAACTGTTTCAAGACCTCCAGTAATCATATAAGGAACAATTTCACTTTTATTAAAAATCATAGTCAATGGTCCAGGCCAAAACCTCTTCATACACTCTAAAGCTATTTCCGGTATTTGGGTTACCAAAGATCGCAATTGCTCTAAATTTGATACATGAAGAATCAGAGGATTATCCTGAGGACGCCCTTTTGCTTTAAATAAGCCTTCCACAGCATTCGTATCGAGTCCATTTGCACCAAGGCCATATACAGTTTCTGTTGGGAACGCTACTATCTTGCCTTCTCTAATCAATATTGCTGCTTCATTTATTAAGGATTCATCGATATTATCCTTATCTATTTTAATAATTTTTGTGCCCATTTAATCACCCATTCTAGTAAATATATGTCAGCAAATTTGGTGCTGCTACATCTTAACTCTCATCAGTTTATAAAAATAGAGGGACCTCCCCTCTATTAATCAACTTGCTGCATTTTTTCTGCCTGATCAGTTGTAATCAGAGCATCAATCATTTCATCTAAATCTCCATCGATAAAACTATTTATTTTATATAAGGTCATGTTTATTCTATGATCCGTTATCCTACCTTGAGGGAAGTTATATGTTCTAATCCTTTCAGACCTATCCCCAGTTCCCACCTGACCTTTTTTCATCTGGGCAATTTCTGCATTTTGTTCCGTTATTTTCATATCATATAATTTAGACTTCAAAATTTTCATTGCCTTATCTTTATTCTTTAATTGACTCTTTTCATCTTGACAAGAAATTACTATACCTGTAGGAATATGAGTAATTCTAACAGCTGAATCAGTTGTATTTACAGACTGACCGCCATTTCCAGACGAACGGAATACATCGACTCTTATATCCCCTTGAGCAATTTCTATATCAATATCTTCTGCCTCAGGTAATACTGCTACTGTAGCTGTAGATGTATGAATTCTACCACTTGCCTCTGTCTCCGGAACCCTTTGAACTCTATGGACTCCAGACTCATATTTTAATCTACTATAAGCACCTTTACCTTTTATCATAAAGATTACTTCCTTATAACCACCTATACCAATTTCATTGGTATTCATTATTTCAACTTTCCAGTTGTTTCTTTCGGCATATCTTACATACATTCTAAATAATGTACCTGCAAACAGTGCTGCTTCGTCTCCGCCAGCACCACCTCTTATTTCAACTATAACATTCTTATGGTCATTAGGGTCTTTTGGAATAAGTAATATCTTTAATTCTTCTTCCAATTCTACGATTTTTTCTTCAAGGCTCTTTACTTCTTCCTTAACCAGTTCTCTCATTTCATCATCTAACTTATCATAAAGCATTTCCTTAGCTTCTTCCAAAGCATTTTCAGTTTCAGTATACTCCCTATACTTTAATACAATTGGTTCCATATCGGCATGCTCTTTCATGACCCTTTGCCATTCGTCTCTGTCTTTATTTATAAGCTCAGGATCCATCATTTTTTCTGATAGCTCCTTATATTTACTTTCAAGAAAAGCTAATTTTTCCAGCACTTTATACAACCCCTTCTATCAATTCACAATGCACAATTCACAATTCACAGTTCACAGTTCACAATTCATAATTTAAAACCCGAGATTCTTCGATGGTAAAGCTTATTCTGTCCGTCTCAGAATGACAGATTCAATTCACAATTCACAGTTCACAATTCACAATTAACTCTTAGTTCTTAGCTCTTACTTCTTAGCTCTTACTTCTTAGCTCTTACTTCTTAGCTCTTACTTCTTAGCTCTTACTTCTTAACTCTTACTTCTTAACTCTTACTTCTTAACTCTTAACTTATTTATAATCACTGAGCCTAATCCACCGGCTATGACCAACCATATTGGGCTTATATCCATAAAGACTATTATAAGCAGTGTTCCTAGGGCTATGGCAAATTTATCATATCCATATTGTGCCTTTTTCCACATCTTATATACTGCAGAGGCTATCAGTGCTACTACTGCAGGTCTTATCCCCATAAATATCTGATCAATTATAGCATTTGCTCTAAATTGGAAAAAGAAAATAGCAATAATTAATATAGTTATAAATGATGGCAAAACAGTTCCCATAGTACATGCAATTGCGCCTTTAAATCCTTTTAATTTATATCCACAATATACGCTGGTATTGACAGCTACCGGACCTGGTGACGCTTGAGCTAAGGCTATAGCATCCATAAATTCATTGTCATCAATCCATTTTTTCTTTTCTACGATTTCTTCTTGTATAATCGGAATCATTGCATACCCACCGCCAAAGGTAAAAGCCCCTATTTTAAAGAATGTTAAAAACATATTCCATAACATAGTATCGCCCCCTTAGTATAATAAAACACCTAATCCGCCAGCCAAAACAATGGCTAAAATCGGATTTAGTTTCTTAAATGTCACAAAGAAAAATAACACTATGGCGATTATGACGGATTTAATGTCTATAAACGTGCTTTTAGCTACTGTTACTGCAGCGGATGCTATAAGCCCTAAAACCACTGGCCTTATGCCTTTGAATATCCAATCTACATAAGGTGATTCCTTGAATTTATAGACAAAATGAAATATCAAACTCATTACAATAAAGGAAGGCATCACAACACCGAGTGTAGCTACTGCAGACCCAAAGACACCTGCTACCTTATATCCAAGAAAAGTAGCTGAATTTATAGCAATAGGTCCGGGAGTCATTTCCGATATAGCCAAAATATCTATAAATTCAGTTGAACTTATCCAATTATGAACCTGAATGACCTCTTCTTCAATCAAAGGAAGCATTGCATAGCCTCCCCCAAAGCTAAATGCTCCTATTTTAAAGAAGGTAATAAATAATTCTAGTAAAATACCCATCCTAACACCTCTCTTAATCTTGACAATGTCTAGTAGTATCCTAAGACAACTCTGTCATGTCCTTGTAAGTCCTTCAAGACTATCACATCATTATAATTATTCTTTTCAAGGATTTTTTTAACTGATTCACCTTGATTAAAGCCTATTTCAAATATTAACAGCCCACCATCTACAATATAATCCTTAGCCTGTGAGCTTATAAGTCTATAAAACCTTAGACCATCATCGCCGCCATCAAGAGCTATTCTTGGCTCATATGTCTTTACCTCTATCTGTAATTTCTCAATCTCTTCACTAGGAATATATGGCGGATTAGATGCTATAATATGAAAAGATTTTTCTAAATTGAATTTACTAATTGCATCGAACATATTTCCTTTAAGAAATCTTGCATTGGCTATATTAAGTCTTTCCTTATTTATATTTGAAACCTTGATTGGTGTATCCTCAATATCAACTCCGTATATAAATGCATTTGGACAATAGTTCGCAATAGATAGTGATATAGCACCACTGCCAATTCCCAAATCTAAAACTTTTATATCAACATCCCTATAATTCTTTTGTATATATTCTATAATATACTCTACAAGAATTTCAGTGTCAGGTCTTGGAATTAGTACACCATCTTCAATGTAAAAATCAAGACCCATAAATTCTTTTTCCTTCATTATATATTGAAAAGGGTAACCCTGAGATCTTAGCTTAACTATTTCCATGAATTTTTCCCTTATATCTTCCGATACTTCTTTGTCCCCAAAAGCATAAACATACGATTTATCCTTGTTTAAGAGTTTTGAAAGTATAAGTCTTAGCTCCAACTGAGGATTAGCAAAGTCCAATCTTTTTAGTTTTTCCAGACCTATTTCCATTAACTCATTTATTACCACCTGTCATCCTCCTTATTTTCGGGGATTACAGCCTGTAAAGCCTTAATTGCTACTTCTATTTGCTCCGCATCCGGTTCTTTTACAGTAGCAAATTTTTGTACCATAAGTCCTGGATATGATAAATAATAGCAGGCCTTTGAATTACTTCGTCCTATAAATCTATTAATCTCATACGAAATTCCAGCTATGACTGGAAACATTAATATTCTGATTACAACTCTTAACAATGGATTTGGCCATCCAAAGAATGAAAGTACTATTATACTTATGATCATTACCATAAATAAAAAACTAGTTCCACATCTGGGATGAAGTATAGAATATTTCTTTACATTTTCAACAGTTAACTCTTCACCATGCTCGTAGCAATGAATAGTTTTATGTTCAGCACCGTGATATTCAAACACTCTTCTTACATCCTCAAGCTTTGATACCCATACTACATATATTATAAAAAATGTTATACGAATTGCACCTTCAATAAGGTTTAGGGCTATTGTATTTTTAACATTTCCTTTTACAAAATTAGTAGCAATACTAGGTAAGACCATAAATAACCCTACTGCTAATACTATTGATACCAAGAGTGTAAAGAACATCTCAACATCTGCAGCCTTATCTTTAAAAATCTTTTGTGTCCAGCTTTTCTTAGACGTCTGCTCTTCTTCTTCGAAGAATTCTGCAGAATACATCAAAGCATTTGTACCCATAGCTAGGGATTCAACAAGGCTAATCATGCCTCTTATTAATGGAGTACTAAATATTTTATATCTCATACCTAAGGTATTTAATTTATTTACCTTTACTTCTATCTCTTTATTTGGTTTTCTAACGGCAATGGCAACATCACTGGGTCCTCGCATCATTATACCTTCAATGAGTGCCTGTCCGCCAATGGTTGTTTTATGAATATCTTCTGAATCCTTTGATTGCATATTTTCACCCCCAGTAAATAAAAAAGGTTAGTGCACATGCAACTAACCTAGTTGTGAAGAATACTAGTCGATATGGTATTTCTTCTTGAATTTCTCAACACGTCCACCACGTTCAGCAAATTTTTGACGTCCTGTAAAGAATGGGTGACATTCTGAACAAACTTCTACCCTTAATTCTTCCTTAGTTGAGCCTGTTTTAAATGTATTACCACAAGCACAAATAACTGTTGCTTCTTTATATTCTGGATGAATTCCCTTCTTCATTTATTTCACCTCTCTCCAATTCCTATGCAAAAAACAATTTTCTACAATATTAACCACTAAATTATAGCATAAAGCAAAATTTATTTCAACTACATCAAAATTTTATTTCTAATATCGTATATGAATTCTTCATTGTTTTTGGTCTGAACCAATCTTTCTATAAGCATTTCAGTAACATCTTGAGCTGATGCATTTCCCATTGCCTTTCTAAGTGCCCAGATTGCTTCAAGCTCTTTTTGACTTAGTAACAATTCTTCTTTTCTTGTCCCAGATTTATAAATATCTATAGCAGGGAAAATTCTCTTTTCTGACATCTTTCTATCCAGATGGATTTCCATATTACCAGTTCCCTTAAACTCCTCGAAGATTACATCATCCATTCTACTTCCAGTCTCTACTAAGGCTGTTGATAATATAGTTAAACTGCCTCCTTCTTCTAAATTTCTTGCAGCACCAAAAAATCTCTTTGGTCTATGCAATGCTCCCGGATCCAATCCTCCAGATAAAGTTCTTCCTGTAGGAGGAATAGTTAAATTGTAGGCTCTTGCCAGCCTTGTTATACTATCCAATAGAACTACAACATCCTTACCATGTTCAACCAATCTCTTGGCTCTCTCCAAAACTATTTCGGCTACCTTGCAATGATTTCTAGGCAGTTCGTCAAATGTAGAATATACAACATCGCCTTTTACAGACCGTTTCATATCTGTAACTTCTTCAGGTCTTTCATCTATAAGTAATATAATTATTTCTACTTCGGGATGGTTTTGTGCGATAGCATTTGCAACCATTTTAAGTAATGTCGTTTTACCGGCCTTTGGTGGTGAAACGATTATACCTCTCTGACCCTTGCCAATAGGTGCAATCAGGTCAATCATTCTTGTCGCAAATTCATTAGAAGTGGTTTCAAGCTCTAATCTTTTATTGGGATATATTGGGGTGAGACTATCGAAATCCGGCCTTTTTATTGCTGTGTCCGGATTCATACCATTAACGTATTTAACGTAAAGAAGTGCCTTGAATTTCTCTCCAACTTTTGCAGGCCTTGTAATACCTGTTACCTTATCACCTGTTTTAAGTCTAAACCTTCTGATTTGAGATGGCGATATATATATATCATCATCTCCTGATTGATAATTTTCTCTTCTTAAAAACCCATAGCCATCGCTATGTAATTCCAAAATTCCTTCTGCAATATTGATATCCTCAAGATGTTCTATCTCCTCTGTTGCATTGTCTGACAAATCTTCCATATCTATGTCCTTGATACCAATTTTAGTTTCTTCATCTGCATCATTACTTTCATTATCTGTATCAGAATCCAAATATATTTCAGAAACAATTTCATCACTATCCTGCGGTGTAAGAGTTCGTATTATTAAATCTACTAGTTCATCCTTTTTATATTTATATGCACCATTTATACCGTATGCTTTTGCAATTTCCCTAAGCTCCATAAGGGTTTTTCCCTCTAATAGCTCCAGGCTCATAAATTTCACTTCCTTCATTTTTTAAATTAATAAAACTAATAAAACCGACAAAGCCATGTCATCCAAGCAAGTCAAGGTATGTCCTCCCATGATTATACCCAAAACTATCATTGTAATTCATTTTTTCCAATTCCTGCTAAAGTCCTTGTAGAATGTTTAGGTATATCATCACCATACCTTTGTCAAAAACCTCAACTTTGGGTTTCATATTATATTCTATCATAGTTTTCCCAAAAATTTTAACAGTGTTTTCATTATTTGCAAAAATTTCATCTACACCAAAATTCAATATGGCATAATTATTCTCTATTAGATAATTAAATTGATTTAAGTGCAACACCTTAGGCTAATTATAACATAGTAATTTAAACTAAACCATATATAATAGTATCGCACTTATTTCTAATGATATATATCAATAAGTTTATTGAATTTATATCTAACATTTGATATTATTATGAAGATATATTAATGCTTTGTTAGTAAAATATCCAGATGAGTTCAAAATTTAGGGGGGTTTTTTATAATGCTTGGAGGTAAGGTATTAGTAGCCCAAGGTGGTGGACCAACAGCTGTTATAAACCAATCGTTGGTTGGAGTAGTATTAGAGGCTAGAAAATTTCCACAGGTTACAAAAATATATGGCGCTCTTCATGGGGTTACGGGTATTATTAATGAAAACTTTGTAGATTTAACCCAAGAGACCACTAGAAACCTAGAGCATGTTGCATCTACACCATCATCTGCACTATTATCTACTAGAGATAAACCAGATGATAAATATTGTATGGAAATGTTCGAAGTCTTAAAAGCTCATGGAATAAGATATTTCTTCTATATCGGAGGAAATGATTCAGCTGATACAGTAAGGATTGTAAATCAAAAAGCGACTGAAGCTGAATATGAGCTTAGAGCAATACATATACCAAAGACAATAGATAATGATTTATTGGTAAATGACCATTGTCCAGGATATGGGTCAGCTGCAAAATTTGTAGCACAAGCTTTTATGGGAGTAAATTTAGATGTCAAGGCACTTTCAGGTGTATATATCGGAGTTGTAATGGGAAGAAATGCAGGTTTTTTAACTGGCGCTGCTTCGATTGCCCAAAAGTATCCGGAAGATGGACCACATTTAATATACCTGCCTGAAAGACCATTTAATGTTGAAAACTATTTATCGGATATAAAATCTGTATATGACAAATATGGTAGGTGTGTCATAGCTGTTTCAGAAGGTATTATCGACGAAAATGGTACTCCTATCATCGCTAAATTGACCAAGGATATAGAAAGGGATAGTCATGGCAATATCCAACTTTCAGGCACAGGCGCACTAGGTGACTTACTTGCTAGTACAATAAAGGACAATCTAAAAATCAAGAGAGTACGAAGCGATACATTTGGTTATTTACAAAGATCATTTATGGGTTGTGTATCAGATTTAGACCAGCAGGAAGCAAGAGAAGTAGGAGAAAAAGCAGCACAATTTGCTTTATGGCACAATGTAGATGGTTCAGTTACTATACATAGAACCGGTTCTTATTCTGTGGACTATAGACTTTCCAAGCTCGAAGATGTTGCTAAATACACTAAATCAATGCCAGATGAATTCATCAATAAAGAAGGAAATAATGTTACGGATGCATTTAAACATTATTTAATGCCTCTACTAGGATCCAATATGCCACAGGCATATAAATTAAGGGCTCCAATGGTAGAAAAAGTACTTAATAAATAACTATATTTCTAATAAAGGTCAGCCAAAGGTTGACCTTTTTAATTACCTAACTTTAAACATTTTGTAACTTTTTACTGTACTAAAATATGATAGAATACAATTAATATTGAGACTAGGAGGTGGGCTAGTTTTTGGATGATTTAATTGTTTTGAAAAACCTTAGAAAAGTGTATAAAATGGGTGGTGAAAAAATAGTTGCTCTTAATAATATAAATCTAACCATTGCACGCAAAGAATGTATTTGCTTATTGGGAACATCCGGATCAGGAAAAAGTACCTTATTGAATATGATGGCCGGCTTAGAAAAGCCAACTAAAGGGGAAATAATCATTAACAATCTTCACCTGGAGAAGATGAATGAAAAGGATGTAACAAAGTTTAGGCAGTTAAATGTTGGCTTTGTTTTTCAATCCTATAACCTTATATCAACCTTATCAGCCATGGAAAATGTAAGCTTAGGATTAACCTTTAAAGGAGTTCCAAAATCTAAAAGGGATAAGATGGCTAAAGAAATGCTCCAAAATGTCGGTTTAGGCAATAGATTACATCATAAGCCTTCTGAAATGAGTGGTGGCCAGCAACAAAGAGTAAGTATAGCAAGAGCATTTGTTGGAAATCCGAAGATAGTATTTGCTGATGAACCTACTGGAAATTTGGATACTAAAACTACCCTTGAGGTAATGGATCTGATAACAGGTATGGCTAAGGAAAATAATCAAACCTTAATAATTGTAACACATGATGTAGAGATTTCAGATTATGCACATAGAATATTTTATTTAAGAGATGGAAATATCGAAAAAATCGAAGTAAATCAAAATAAAGCAGAGGGGGAAGCAAACTAGATGAAACGAATTCTTAGCAGCTTATTAGTATTTTTATTGATCATTACATTAGTTCCAAATTTCGGTGTTGCCCAAGGTACATTGGCTATTACCAGTGCAAAGACAATTAATGCTTCATCAGGCGAATCAATTAAATTACCTATAACTATAGAAAACCTTGGATATTATGAGATTCAAGATATTTATGTATCGGCTGAAATTACCGATCCAACTTATGTTTACTTAACTGGTCCTTCAACTGAATATATAGAATACATAGAAGATGGAGATTATGAAAAAGTTAATTTCAAAGTAGAAATTGACGATTTAACTCCAAAGGGTACTTATAAGGTTGATGTGACCATACGATATGATGAAATTGTTCAAAATGAGACCATGTATATACGTGTTAGTAGCAATCCCCCTAAGTTAAATGTATCTAGGATTGATGTTTTACCTGAAAGAACTATTAATCCAGGACAAAAGTTTAATATAGGTATAGAATTAGAAAATTTAGGTGATATAGTAGCCCACGATATAAAAGTAACCCTAGAAGGACTTGACAACGGTATAACTCTTGCCAATGGTTCATCCACTCAAAGAATCCAATCCATACCTGCTGGGTTAAAAAACTACGCAGCTTATCAATTACAAGCTTCTAAGAGTCTTCAGCCAGGAAATTATCAGCTTAAGTTAAAGCTGGTGTTCAATGACGATATGGAAGACACATTAGATATTCCTATAACAGTACAAAAAAATAACGAAAACGCATCTGATTTAGTTTTTGAAAATCTGGTTTTCCCTTCGGGCACAGCTGGAGAAAGTCAAGAAGTAATAATAAGTTTTGATCTAAAGAACGTCGGAAAAATAGAAGCAAAGGATATAGTAATAAAGGCAGAAAGTTTAGATATGACTGGTTTAGTGCCAAAATCACTAAGTCAATTAAAAATAGACTCGATTGCTCCTGATGAATTTGAAAATGTTGAGTTTAAATTTTTAACCACAAAAAATGGAGAAACTAAGAATTATCCAATAGAAATAAATATTGAGTACGAAGATGAAATGTCACCGGATGAACAAAAGTACAATTTAAGCCAGCATGTAGGCGTATTTATAGAATATCCAGACAAGGATGCAAATCAATCAACTCCAAAGTTAATTATAGATAAATATAGTTTGGAGCCTGATCTTGTTAGAGCAGGGGATAATTTTACTCTGAATTTGTCCTTCTACAATACTAACAGTTCAAAAACTGTAAGAAATATAAAAATATTTCTAACTTCTGATGAAAAAACGGATTCAGATAGCAATTCAGCTGGCGGCTCTGTATTTTCTCCGGTAGATAGCTCCAATACATTCTACATCGACAGCATCTCTCCTAAGGGTAGAGTCGAAAAAAAGATAACTATGTTTAGTGTACCGGATGCGCAAGCAAAGACATATACCTTAACTGCTAATTTTGAATATGAGGATAGTGAAGCAAATCCATATACAGCCACTGAACTAATAGGTGTACCTGTCATACAACAATCAAAACTTGATACAGGAGAAATTGGATTTTCTCCAGAGGCTTATGTAGGACAGTCTACTCCTATATCTCTAGAATTCTATAATACAGGAAAGGTAACCTTATATAATATGATGGTCAAAATCGAAGGAGATTTCCAAACTGAAAACGGTCAATATTATGTAGGTAATTTTGAAAGTGGAAGCAGTGAATATTTCGAAGGTTATGTAATTCCAAATGCTCCAGGAGAATTAAAAGGTGAGTTAGTTTTTTCCTATGAGGACTCCACAGGTCAAGAACAAGAAATAAAAAAAGAATTTACCCTAAATGTAATGGATATGCCAATGGAACCAGAATTTCCGGAAGGTATGCCTCCTATGCCAGAAGAGTCCAGCGGTGGCATATTAAAAAGCAAGGTACTTTGGGGTAGCATAGCTGCTTTAGTAGCTATTGTAGCTGGTGTAATTATATATAAAAAGAAAAAAAAGAAAAAATTAGAGGCTATGGAAATAGATGAATAGTTTAGATTTAATCCGAATGGGAAGCAAGAATCTGTGGAGAAGGAAAATGCGTACTATTTTAACAATATTGAGTGTTGTTATAGGGGCTAGCTCCATTATCGTAATGCTTAGCCTTGGCTTTGGTCTATCTCAGGCTTTTGAAGATCAAATTGCACAATGGGGTAGTCTAACTACCATAAACGTACATCAAAGATGGGTAGATCCCTCTATGCCAAAACAGGATCAGGTAAAACTAGATGATAGTGCAGTTCAATCATTTAAAAATTTAGATAATGTAGTTGCAGTAAGTCCTACTATTGAAACCTATGGCGCAATAATAGATGGTAGATATGTAGCTCAAGCCCCTATTAAGGGAATTGATCCGGACGTAATGGAGGAATTTGGATTTGAAATAGCAGAAGGTCGTCTGTTAAACAACGCAGATGAATTAACAGTTGTATTTGGTGGCAATATGAGTCAAAACTTTTACGAGCCTAAAGCTAGAGTATGGAGAGAGCCAAAAGTAGATCTAATGAAGGATAGAATGACTCTTACACTTAATCCAAACTATGGATGGGACGAACCAGGAATGGAGACTCCAAACTATAAGGAATATAAAATCAAAACAGCTGGAGTACTAGCTGAAGGAGATTGGGAAACAGGATACGGTATATATATGCCTATCAAGGAAGTTCAAAAGTTAATTAAAGAAAAAGAAAAAGCTGAAAATGTTAAGCCACAGCCTGGAAGACAAAGTGAATCTCAATACCAGCAAATAAATGTTAAGGTCAATGACATGAAAAACGTAAAGGAAGTTCAGGATGCAATTATAGCAATGGGACATGAAGCTTATAGTTTAAATGACCAACTTGAATCCATGAAAAAAACAGCAGGTGTTATCCAAGCTGTTCTTGGAGGAATAGGTGCCATATC
This sequence comes from Tissierella sp., assembly GCA_036844705.1. GTDB lineage: Bacteria > Bacillota > Clostridia > Tissierellales > Tissierellaceae > DAIUFH01. The sequence continues at coordinate 26,574 of DAIUFH010000002.1, read as the reverse complement.
GCTTATTGTAGCGGCTATTGGTATAACTAATACAATGGTAATGAGTATATATGAGAGAACGAAGGAAATTGGTGTTATGAAGGTTATAGGGGCATCTATGAAGGACATTAAGCGATTGTTCTTATTTGAATCTGCATTGATCGGTCTTTTAGGAGGTATATTTGGGGGAGCATTTAGCTATTTACTTTCTTTCCTGTTAAATAAATTTGGAAGTCGTTTTGGAGACTACTTTGGAACAGGTCCAGATACAAGGATATCCATCATACCTATCTGGCTAATATTTGCGGCCATGGCCTTCTCGGCATTAATAGGTATACTTTCAGGATATTATCCTGCAAAACGTGCAATGAATCTTTCTGCACTAGAAGCTATAAGAACTGAATAAAATTTAAATGACCAGGACTTCCTGGTCATTTTCCTATCTAATATTGATTTCATTTGCCATAAATGTAGATCCATCATAGTATCCGAAGATATATACTGTCATTCTCCTTTTCAAATCATCTATATCCCAGTCATCATAACTACCTTCTGTAATAATGACATCATCAGATAACTTGATTTCAATATTGTCTCCATAGGTATATCCAGGCAAATCAGAACTAAGAATATCCAATTCTATTTTTTTTCTTCGGGTGTTTATCTTAGTTATCTTACCTCTAATCATAGACTCAGCACCTACAGAATCCGCTTCCATCTCTATGATTTCGTCACTTCCAACTACTGCTTCGACAAAATAGCCTACGTTCAAACTAAAGGTTGTAGCTGTCTCTCCATCGACTTCTATCGTTGCATTTCTGGATAATGTATAAGTTTCTTCTTTATTTGTTTTTCTATTTTTTATAGTTATTTCTGTCCCAGTATTCAATCTGGAGGATATCGCAGTGATATATCCTTCAATATCCTTCTCTACAACTTCAGCATCGATATCAACAATCAAACCATATTCAAGCTCTAGCTCTACTTCGTCACCAACTCTCAAATCTGAAAAGTCAGCTTTTCTTCCATTTCTATGAATGGAGACATCCTCATCTACTTCATATTCGGTTTCAATACCCTTTGAATTTTCCACAGTAATAAATTTCTTACTATCTATATCTACAATTGTTCCCTCTATATCTCCAAACTGGGTTGTTGCTTTAAGCTCTAAAACTAAATTGTTTGAAATTACAAGACTAACTTCATCGCCCTTTTTCAAATCATAAAGATCGGCATCTTTCCCATTTAGTTCAATCTCAGAATTATTGTCAACTATTAACTGGATAGTGTTTGTTGTACTGCCTTTTTTATACTCTACTTCAAGCTTATTGGATATAGGTAAGATACTCTTAATTGTACCTGTTAGCTTTTCTTCATGGGATTCAGCTTCAATACTTACGGCTGTACTTGTTCCTTTTTTAATTGTTATTTCAATAACTTGTCCTTCATATAGACTATTTACTTTAACAGTTTTTCCATCTAATCTAATGGATGTATTTGAATCTACTAAATAAGCTGCTTCCTTATTGGATTTATCTTTTACAGTTAAAAACGTATTTTCTCCTAGATTTGTAATCTTAATTATATTTCCAACTACTAAATCCGCTGATTCAGGATTTTCAACTGGCTTTGAATCTTGTGGATTCTTTTGTAAGTAATCATATGCTGCTGACATCATCTTAGCCATTTGTTCTCTAAGCAATGGAGAAGAAGGTTCAAAATAACCATTACCTGTTCCATTTGCACTTAAAACTCCAGCATCAATCAATACATATAATAGCTTATGATATTCTGATTTGATAGATAATAAATCCTTAAATGTCAATGATACAAAAGCCTTGCTATTCGCTTCTTCCTCAAGCCCCATGGCCTTAGCCATGTAAATACTAATATCCAGTCTGCCAACTCTCTTGTTGGTACCTACTCTTATCATATCTTTAGAAGCTGCAGACTTCAGTTCAGCTTCAGTTATAACACCCTTATAAAGACATTTCATTACAGCTTCCTGTGCCCATGATACTACCTTTAAATCAGCTACAAGTTTACCATAGGCCTCCTTACTGGCTTTAACTTCACTATCAGAAATATTTAATAGCTTGGACAACAATTGAATAGTTTCCAAATATGTTAAAGTACTCTTAGGTTTAAATGTTCCATCATCATAACCAGTTATAAATTTCAACTTAGCCATTTTTTCGATATAGCTATAAGCCCAGTGGTTACTGTTTACATCACTAAAGGTTGCAGCATGAGATGGCATTGCAGGAATTAAGATAAGAACCATTAAAGCTAATGACATGACCCTTAGAAATTTCTTGCTAAAATTCATATTTAGCCCCCCTTTGTCTATTTTATATATACTTTTATATATATTCTATAACAAAATCAGGTAATTTGTTGTTACATTTTGGTGACAACTACTTTCTACCTGCAATACTTGCAGCTATAAATTCTTTAAATAACGGGTGACTTCTTGTCGGTCTAGATTTAAATTCGGGATGGAATTGGACTCCAATAAACCAAGGATGATCCTTTATTTCGATCATTTCAACAAGGCTCCCATCTGGTGAAGTACCCGAAATTACAAAGCCTCCCTCTTCCATTTTATCTCTAAATTCATTGTTGAATTCATATCTATGTCTATGTCTTTCATATACAATCTCATTATGATATACTTCCATAGCTTTAGTATCATTTTTTATCTTGCAAGGATAAATACCAAGTCTCAAAGTTCCTCCAATATTTTCAATCTCCTTCTTCTCCGGCATTATGTCTATGACTGGATAAGGTGTTTTTGGATCTACCTCAGCACTATGCGCACCAGATAGACCTATTACATTCCTTGCATATTCAACAGTAGCCAATTGCATCCCGAGACAAATACCTAAGAAAGGTACTTTATGCTCTCTAGCATATCTTATTGCACAGATTTTTCCATCAATACCCCTATGTCCAAATCCACCTGGCACCAATATCCCATCTACATCTTTTAAAGCATATGCACAATCATCAAGCTCTAAATCTTCAGCATGTACCCATTCTATGTCTACCTCTACATTATTAGCAATACCCGCATGTCTCAAGGATTCCGCAACGGACAAATAAGCATCCTTGAGTTCCACGTATTTCCCAACCAGGGCAATCTTGACCTTACCCTTTGGATTTTTTACCTTATCAATAATTGCATTCCACTCAGCTAAATCGAGTTCACCACATTTTAAATTTAAATGTTCGATAATTTTTTGGGATATACCCTGATTCTCCAGCATTTGAGGTAATTCATATATAGTAGATACATCTAAGTTTTCTATAACCTCCGACGGATCTAAATCACAAAACAATGCAATTTTGTCTTTTAAATCATCATCTATATGTTTTTCCGATCTACAAATTAATAAATCAGGTTGAATACCTAAACTCCTTAATTCCTTAACACTATGTTGTGTAGGTTTAGTTTTTAATTCTCCTGCAGCTGAAATATAAGGAACTAATGTAACATGTATATACATTACATTTTCTTTTCCTACATCATATTTGATCTGTCTAATAGCCTCTAAGAATGGTAGAGATTCTATATCGCCGACTGTGCCTCCTATTTCGGTTATTATCACATCTAAATCTCTTTCTTTAGAAGATCTAACCAATCTTTCTTTAATCTCATTTGTAATATGTGGGATTACCTGTACAGTTTTTCCGCCGTAATCTCCTCTTCTTTCTTTATTAAGTACTGACCAATATATCTTTCCAGTAGTTATACTGTTATTTTTGGTTAAATTTACATCTATAAATCGTTCATAATGCCCAAGATCTAAATCAGTTTCAGCTCCATCATCTGTAACAAAAACTTCTCCGTGCTGATATGGACTTAACGAACCAGGATCTACATTAATATAAGGATCAAACTTTTGAATAGTAACCTTAAGCCCCCTACTTTTTAAAAGTCGTCCTATGCTAGCTGCCGTTATTCCCTTGCCTAAAGACGAAACTACACCACCAGTAACAAAAATAAATTTAGTTGACAAAATGATCCCTCCTTCTGTTTCTATATTTTCATTAACTACAATATAATATACCAATAAATATTCAATGTCAAAAGTATTTGTAATATCAATTTAATATTACATTTACTGTTTTTATAGTATAATTAAATTATTAAAGCTTATAGAAAGGAGAGATAGTTTGAAGAAAGTTGTAGTAGTAATCTTACTTATTTCAATGCTTTTGTCTTTTATGATACCAATCATAGCAAATGCTGCACCAGATGATTTAGTTCTCTCCTCTGGTAATGCTTTAGAAGCCTTAGGTGTTCTAGTAGGTAATGATGATGGAGACTTAATGTTAGATAAAAAACTTTACAGACAAGACATGGTTGTATTGATAAGTAGAATATATAGAGAAGAAGCCAAAGCAAAAGCCCTTTTTCTAAGACCACAATTTACAGATATAACAGATGATTATTCATATTATGAGCCCTATATAGGATGGGCAGTTAATAAGGGATTGATTAAAGGTATAGGCAACAATAAATTTGGAATTGATAAAAATGTTACAGCTCAACAATATATGGCTGTACTACTGAGGGTTCTTGGCTATAAAGAAGAATCAAGATTGTGGAATACAGTATCTGACTTAGCCATAAAATTAGGTATTATGCAAGGCCTTGATGTTGACTCCAATGCAGAAATAACACGTGGTCAAATGGCCATAATGACAATGAACACCCTAAGGCTAACACTTAAGGGAAGTACTTTAACATTAGCAGATAAATTGAATCTGAAATTGTAATTACAATTACGATTCACAATTCACAGTTCACAATTCATAATTCATAATTCATAATTAAAATTCTAAAACCCGAGATTCTTCACTAACGTTCAGAATGACCAAAACCTCTGTTGTCCTGAGACGGACAACAGGTGCTTTACTACTGAAGAATCTCGGGTTTTATCATTCTCAACCCCTGATCTTTCATAAGCAGTTCAGGATGACAAAGATATGTCATTCTGAGACTAGCAGTATAATGTATGCTATCAAAGAATCCCGGGTTTAACTCTTAGTTCTTAACTCGTATTTTTGGGTATAATCATTCATAAGGAAGAAAGGAGAGATTCATTATGAAAATTACTTATCTCGGACATTCTGCATTTATATTTGAAGACGACAGCTTTAAGGCTATAATAGACCCCTTTATCTCAGGCAATTCATTGTCAAATATAAATGTAGACGAAATTAAAAATCTAACTCATATCTTTGTTACTCACGGTCACGGAGATCATCTTGGAGACACAGTAGATCTTGCTAAATCAAATGATGCCCTAATAATTACAAATGCAGAGATTTCTAATTATCTAAACGAACAAGGTTTAAAGACACACTCCATGCATATCGGTGGCAGACATAAATTTGACTTTGGTACTGTTAAGCTTACTCCCGCCTTACATGGTTCAGCTATAAGCACTGAAGACGGACCAGTAGATGGTGGTAATCCATGTGGCTTTGTAATCGAAGTCAATAATAAGAAAATATACCATGCAGGAGATACCGGACTTACAATGGACATGAAATTATTGGAGCTTGAACATATTGATGTAGCTATGTTGCCTATAGGCGGAAATTTTACAATGGATATAGATGATGCTGTATTAGCTACAGAATTTATTAAACCAGAGCTTGTTATTCCAATGCACTATGACACATTCCCCGTAATAAAAGCAGATCCTAAGGAATTTGAAGAAAATAATAAAACTTGTAAAACAAAGATAATGAAAATAGGAGAAACATACGAACTTTAATATAAAAACCACGGCCTATCCGTGGTTTTTTAATCGTCTATCGATAGACTATGTTGCCCAATAACATATGAGGAAATAAGCCCAGCTAATATCCCAATGGCTGATACCCTAATGAATATTGGCATTACAGTATTCTTAGCATTTAATGCCAATGTTTCTCCCATATCGCCTCCTATCAATAAAGCCATTACATACATTATAAAAACAATTCCCCCACCTAATATTGCTATTAATAAAAGTGAACTAAAAATTGAATTCAATATATTACAAATTTTTGCTTTCATGATATCCTCCTTTATTATAGAAATGGAATCGGTAGAATTTGTGCCAATATTGCAATAGCAACAATCAAATGAGCTATTACCCAAATAATTGCCAATAAAGTTGTTTCCTTCATTTTAGATTTAGCTATCCCCATTGCTGTATACATAGCCAAGGCCAACGGAGGTGTCATTCCCTCCAATGCACCTGTTATAGCCGGTAAAATTGCAGCAGCTAAGATAGGATTTATACCGACTGCCGCAAGTCCACTTACAATCATTGCTCCGAATATAGCTACCTGAGAAGAGCCTGGCAAGAACATTCCTAAAAAGGTTGTAAATATTGGAAAGAAAAATACTAATTGTAGCTTTGTCATATTAAATGAAGCAATATAATCTCCTAAGTTCCCACCTAAATTAACATCTCCGAAAAGCTCTGATATGCAATATGCAAAATATATAGTTGCAGAAACAGGAACAATTTCCTTTATTCCCTTTTTAAATAATTTATATAAATTTGATAAGTTTAGACCTCCATCTATTTTATTTCGACCGATTAATAAGGCATAGATAGCTGCAACACCAGGAGTAAATAAAATTACAGAGTTCGAAAAAGCTTTAGCTCCCTCCACTCCTAATCTATTAGTTATAAAAGTTTGATTGAACTTAAAATCGAAGAAAAGTGGTATAAAAATTATCAACGGAATTAATATGGCTTTCCAACCATTCTTAAAGGTCTCCCTCATACTTGGAATATCTTCCTTTGAAACAGGTTCGACCTTATAATATCTACAGAATAGGTAAAGTGTAACTACTCTCTGTAATATGAACCATATACCAATTCCCCATACAGCCATCCAGAACGCCGAAAGAGTATATTGTCCTGGAAAAATAGAATCAAGAACCCCAAATGCAAGTAGAATCGTACCAGATGGTGGTATCATTGGCCCCAATGAACTGGCTGACATCTCTACAGTTGCTGCCAATTCTCTAGGAAACTTTGTTTTTATCATTGCCGGTATAGTAAATACTCCAGTAGCAGCAACATTGCCTGGACCCGTCCCTGATAAAGCTGCCATAAATGTACTAGATATTAGAGCTACATAACCTGCTCCACCTCTAACCCTTCCCACAATCGAGAGTATAAAGTCAATGATGCTTGACACTACATCTGTCTTTCCCAATATAAATGCCAAAGATAAGAAAGCCACTATAGCATAAAAGAGCGTATTTGTTGATGGTTTTATCAAATAATAAAATAATTTATCCAGTTTTCCTAATAGTACTATCATAATCAAAAACCCTAAGAGCATTGCTTCATAAATAGGTCTTTTGAAAATTACAAACACTACAATTATCACTATTAGTAAAGCGATTAGATAGAGTAATTCAACTGGTAGCCCCAACATAGAATTCCTCCCTCTTGTCCATATCATTCTTAGCTCTTTCAATTGCAAGTCTAATCATTTTATCTATTAAATCTTCATATGAATAGCCTCCGACATTAGCCATTCTTGGGAAATCACTATAATTTGGCTGCATACCTGGAAGTGTATTTATTTCAATAAAATTAGGTATATTATGCTTATCCATTCTCACATCAATTCTTGCATATTCATTACATCCTAAAACTTTATAAGCCTTTTTTGCATAATATCTTATTTTATCAGCAATATTTTCATCAATTTTAGCTGGACATTGTATTCCAACTGCATCCTTTGCTTTTATATCAACAGTCATTAAGCCATCTTTGTTATTATCATTATACAATATCTCAAGTATTGGCAGTACTTCAGGATCTTCATTACCTAATACCCCAACAGTAAACTCTCTACCTCTTACAAATTCCTCTACTAATGCTGGCTGATCAAATATATCTATGACTTCTTTGACTTTATTTCTAAGGAAAATATCGCTGAATACTACGCTATCATTTGAAATACCAAGACTTGATCCCTCATGCTCAGGTTTAACGATTAGTGGATATCTTAGACATCCTTCAATTTCTTCATCACCAGTGTAGAATACCTGAAATTTTGGAGAAGGAATATTCACACTTCTAAATAATCTCTTACTTATTTGCTTGTGTAAGCCTAAAATTTGAGCAGAAAGCCCCGAACCGACAAATGGTATATCCTGTAACTCAAGCATAGCCACCACATTCGCCTGCTGTTTTTTATTTGTTATACCAGTACATGCATTGAAAATTACATCTAGGTCTTTGATTCTAGATATTCTCTGGATTAAATCAGGTGAAGCTGAGATCAGTGTAACTTTATGACCTTTACTTAACAGAGCCTTTTCTATAGCTTTAACAGTAATATTTATCTGTGTAGCTCCATGAGGATTCAATTCATTCATGTCATGGCCTGTCTCAATTTTTGTGTACAATAGTCCAACATGTAACATTTTCATTCCTCCTAAATATTAAATTTTAAATGTAATTTATAATTTTGAATTATATAATAGGTCTCAATAAAGCATAACAATAAGCCTCTTATGAAACCAGTATAGTGGAAAACCTAATAAGGAAAGTTGGATTTCCGATAGATGATAATGATAGGCATGATAACCATAACCTAAAAGAAATTTATTAGTGATACTATATATAATAATACACTTATCCAAATATTGCAAATATATAGAAATCTGCTTTTTATTTTTTTACAATTTTAAAGGCAGGAACACCAAGTATTCCTGCCTTTCTTATTTTGCAATTATCATTCTATATTTATTGTGTGCATCCTTCAAGGATGCTATCAAAGGTTTTTGAATTAAAGCAAAAAATCTATCTCTTAGCTCCTGCTCTATATCTTTTATATCTTCAATGAAATCTTTGCCAATCAATATTTCCTTTAAGAAATTTCGTGTTATGTCTAATATAGTAGTTGCATCTGCATCTAATATGATATTAGTGTTCTTGTCAATTACTAAACTTAATGATAAAACCTGATAAACATTATTTATTACATCTTCTTTTATGGGTCTAGCTGTTCCTGTTACAAAGATAGTATTTTTGGGATATTTCATATTCATTCTCCTGATTTACTTTTTGCAATAAGCTTATCACTAGAACAAAAGAATTTCAACCTAAAATTGCATCTAAAACTTATCTATATCAATTTTATCCACTGTATACTCACCGCCAAGTACACTATTGCATATCTTTGCAAATTTTTCCGTTTTGCCACTTACATAAAATTCATGATTTAGTTTTTCCTTTTTGCCACTTTCTAAGTTGTTTTCTTTTAAATAATTTTTAAGAATTTCTACAGTTCTAACTGCTGGGTCCACGATTTTAACTCCTTCCCCTAGTACCTTTTCTATATTCTTCCTATGAAGTGGAAAATGTGTACATCCAAGTACAAGGGTATCTATATTTTCTTTCACTAAATCCTCTGTATAATACTTTACGGCCTCATATGAAATAGAACTATCATATAAACATTCTTCAGCTATTGAAACTAATAAAGGACATGCCATTGAAAAAGTCTGAACTTCACTATCTATATTTTTAATATATTTGTCATAGCATTTGCTCCTAACAGTAGCTTCAGTAGCTATAATACCTACCTTTTTATTAGCTGTAGAATTTACTGCTGACTCAGCTCCTGGTCCTACTACCCCAAATATAGGAATATCAAATTCCTTCTGAACTGAATCAAGAGCGGCAACCGTTGCAGTATTGCAAGCTATAACCACTGCTTTTACATCCTTTGTAAGTAAGAATTTGATTATTTGTCTTGAGAATTTTGTTATTTCTTCCTTAGTTCTTACTCCATAAGGATTTCTAGCAGTATCTCCAAAATATACAACTTCTTCATTCGGAAGCTTATTAAGTACCTCTAATGCTACTGTTAACCCACCTACACCTGAATCAAACACTCCAATTTTTTTATTATTCATAGTTCCACACCCTTTATAATTATTTGTTATAAGTCGTCTACGTTGGCTAAATCAAAGATTTAGACTTCGCGACATCTGACCTACATCAGTTTACGAAAAAACACGTAAACTGTGTTAGGTCATAAAAAAAGACCAAGAAAAGTGAGCCCTCTCACTAGTCTTGATCTTATAAATTGCCATAATTGAAGGCCATTCAATTACAAATAGATAAGATATTATTCAACTATATAAACAGTATAACACAGTAGATAAATGTAGTCAATTTACTTAGGTTTACTTAGGTTACTTAGGTTGGTTTCAATTTCGAATTTTTAATTGTTAAAACTTAAATTATTATATACTAGTAAACGTTTTCATAATATAATTATTTTAAGTATTTATTTTTTTAAGGAGGAATGCACAATGATAATAGGAGTACCTAAGGAGATTAAAGCTCAAGAAGACAGAGTTTCACTAACGCCAGCGGGTGTTGATGGTCTTATAAGAAATGGACACAAGGTTTTAGTTGAAACAGGAGCGGGCTTAGGTTCTGGCTTCCAGAATGAAGAATATGCAGCCCATGGCGCCGAAATAATTACCGATGTTGCAGAAGTCTGGAAACAAGCAGATATGATCATGAAAGTAAAAGAGCCTCAAGAAACAGAATACAAATACTTTAAAAAAAATTTAATATTATTTACTTATTTACACTTAGCTGCCGAAAAAAGTTTAGTAAAAGCTTTAATGGATACTGGCGTTGTTGCAATAGCATATGAAACAGTACAAAAATTAGATAAGTCCCTTCCTTTACTTGCTCCTATGAGCG
>DAIUFH010000002.1:0-15822 GCA_036844705.1 Tissierella sp. | reverse complement strand
AGGTGCTGACACTCTTATGAGCGAGATTGCCGGTCGTATGGCCGTTCAACAAGGTGCTATCTATATGGAAAAGACTCGTGGTGGAAAGGGTATGTTAATTGATGGTGTTCCTGGAGTAGCTCCTGCTCATGTTGTAGTTGTAGGTGCAGGGATTGTTGGGACTGGTTCAATTAGAAGAGCTATAGGTCTTGGATGCAGAGTTACAGTTCTTGATGTTGTAGTAGAAAGACTTCGTTATTTAAGTGAGGTATTTATGGGGAGAATTGAAACATTGTATTCAAACAACTACAATATCAAGGAAGCTTGCAAAACTGCTGATTTAGTAATCGGTTCAGTTTTAATTCCTGGGGCAAAGGCTCCTAAACTTATAACTGAAGAAATAGTAAAATCTATGAAGCCTGGTACAGTTATAGTCGACGTTGCTATAGACCAAGGTGGCAGCGTTGAAACCATTGATCATCCTACTACACATGCCGATCCAATATTCGTTAAACACGGGGTTATTCACTATGCAGTAGCAAATATACCTGGTGCAGTACCTCAAACTTCTACATTGGCTTTAACCAATGTCACTCTTGGATATACTATTAAATTAGCAAACAAAGGTTGGTTCCAAGCTGTAAAAGAAGACTCCTCCTTGGCTAAAGGTGTAAACATAGTAGATGGTAAAATCACCTATAAATCAGTTGCTGATGCCTTTGGATATGAATATACTCCGCTAGAATATATATTAAACACCTCAAAAGCTTTGAGCTAGTTAAGAACTAAGAGTTAAGAACTAAGAGTTAAGAACTAAGAGTTAAGAACTAAGAGTTAAGAACTAAGAGAAATAAACCTGAAAATCTTTCGATTTTCAGGTTTATGTTTTAATTTCTAATTTTTAATTGATTACTCCTTCTTCCAATTAGACTCAATATAAAAGCTATAGATAAGGACCCAGCTGCTAAAGCAAAAGGTGCTAAACTACTGATATTGTAGGTAAAACCAGCTACAGTTGAGCCAAATACTTCACCCAAAGCTCTTATTGCATTATATATCCCTGACATAAAACCAACATCCTTACTATCTCCTTCTACTGCTAGATTCTGAAGTATTGGAATTAAAATAGTAATGAGGGTATAGAATATTAAATTCCATATCATAAAAGGATATATTGCTGTATTTAACAATATCATAATTCCTGAAATAACTGAGAGCAATATTATCCCAACCAATGAACTCAATATATCTTTTTTTCTAAATATCCAAGCATTAATGGTTAAATTAGCAATTAACCCTACAATGCCAGTAACCGTTTTCCATACACCATTTACTATAGGCTTTAAATCAAGCTGCTCTTTTAAATAATAATTAAAGGCATTTACATTACTTGATTGGGCAATATATATAAAAAACGTTATTCCAAGAAAAACAACTACCCAAGGACTAAATACTTCCTTAGAGTTCTTAGCATCTCTAAGTATATCCCATATGAAAACCACTTTCTTATCGGAATATGAATTAGATTTTGAATTCGTTTCCCCAACTATAAATATAAATCCAAAACTTACTATAATCATTGATATGGCTTGAATAAAAATAACATATTGTGGATTTATATCTCCTAACAAGCCTCCAATTAAAAATCCTATAGATGTCATAACTAACATTATAGCTGTATAATTTGACATGGCTATTCCTCTATTTTCTTCAGTTGTAGTATCAACTATAGCAGCCATCAAACCACCACTAAATCCCCCATTGGCAACTCCTGATATCCCTCTGAAAAATAGAATACTGCCCAAAGATTTGGAAAGACCAAATCCTAATTGTCCTATTCCATAAATAAATGTTGATAAAAACAATACCTTCATTCGACTATTTCTATCTCCCCAACTACCCCAAATTGGCGCCGTTAAAAAACTTGTAAATACCATCATTGCATAAGATGTTCCAAATATATGATTAGGCATTCCCAAATTTGTAAAGTGACTAGGGGTAACAGGATGATGAAAATTTGTTATAGTCCATATCAGCGCACCAAATATCATTACCTTCTTTAATTTGCTATTCAACACCTTCCCTACTTTCAAAAAGATAATAATTCACAATTCACAGTTCACAATTAATTCAAAGAAATCCTATTAATTGGATTAAAGATTATTTAATATAATGTGTGTTATTACCAAAATAATTAAGACTTTCTCCTTCAATTGTGATTTGTGCATTGTGAATTTCTAACTCATAATGACAGCTTGCAGTATTTTTATATCTTCAATTGTCAACTGTCAATCGTTAAATTGAACATGGACTATATCCACAGTCTTGACATTCAGAACATCCACCTGTATGGTTTATCTTTCCTCCACACATTGGACATGTATCCGGATCCTCCATTAATTGCTCTGCTGCTAACATATTTATTTCCTGTTGTAATTCCTCAATTTTTTCAATCTTGCTCTTTGCCTTATTTGTTATTAATATACCGCTTCGTGCACATCCATCACGATAAATGGTAATACCTTTTAGTCCCTTTTCCCATGCATACATATAAAGATCTTCTACCTGTTCTACGGTAAAGCTATTTGGTATATTTACTGTAGATGAAATACTTGCATCAATATATTGCTGCCATGCAGCCTGTACCTCTATTCTATCCTTGTAATCAAGATTTGAGGTTGTCACAAAGAATTCCGGCAATTCATCTTCTCTACTTAAGTTATTTTTATCCATATATTCCTTAACAATAGAGGTAAATACCTTATAATAGGTATCCTCATGATGCAAGGACTCAGATTTTCTTGTATACGATACTTGGAAAATTGGTTCCACACCATTGCTACATCCTATAAGGGTTGAAATACTACCTGTAGGAGGTATTGTCAATAATTGACTGTTTCTCAACCCATATTCCGTTATTAGTTCCAATACATCCTCATCTGCATTTGATATTAGAAATGGTGAGTTAAGAATCGCCTCAGCATTATATTTAGGGAAGCTACCTTGTTCCTTAGCTAACAATGCAGATTGTCTTAAAGCTTCATTTATCATAGTTCTCCCAATTTGGTGAATAAGGCTTATAGACTCACTGCTACCATATTTTATACCCAACTTAATAAACATATCAGCAAGACCCATTATACCTAGACCTATTTGCCTTAAATTCCTAGACATTTCTCTTTGTTCTTTTAATGGATGCAGTTCCATATTTTCGTCCAATACTTCATTAAGATATATAACACCATTACGAACCATTTCAATGAATTTTTCAAATTCAAATCTAGCGTATCTAGTAAATGGACTTTTAACGAATTCACTCAAATTAATTGACGCAAGGTTACAACTTCCAAAAGCAGGAAGAGTCTCTTCAGCACATGGATTTACACCTGCAAATTCAAATGTTTCATCTTCACTCATGAGATGCCATGAGCCAATCCGATTCGTAAATAATACACCTGGCTCTGCCATATTCCAGTTATTCTTGGCCAAAACCTTATATAAATCCTTTGCTCTTATCTTCTTACTGATTTCTTCACCCGTTGCCTCAACTTTAAAATACAATTCATATTCTTCATCATTTTTAACTGCCTTCATAAATGCATCATTAACATTTACGGAGATATTTGCATAGGTAACTTTATTTAAATCATTTTTAACATCTATAAAATCCTCTATGTCAGGGTGATTCACGTCCAAGTTAAGCATCAAGGCCCCACGTCTACCCCTCATTCCAATCAGTCCAGTGACCATGGAGTATAAGTCCATAAAGGATACAGCTCCCGTTGTAGAGGATGCAGCATTGTTCACCTTTGCACCCTTTGGCCTAAGCTTTGACAAGGTAAGTCCTACTCCACCACCATATGAATAAGTTCTTGCCAAATACTTTGCAGTATCGAATATTGATTCGATATTATCTTCGACCTTAGGCATTACATAACAATTGCTAAGAGTAATCTTTCTTCCTAATTTGTCCAAACCCCTGCCTGCTAATATTCTACCGGCAGGCATAAATTTCTTATCCTTAATAGCCTTTTTAATTGGATTATTGCCACCGCTAACTCTATCTAGAAATTGATCAAATGTCTCGGAGTCATATCTATACTTTTTCTCATAGATATCTCTTTGCAAATCCGTCATACTCCAGCCTTGTTCCCTTAACTTTGCTCTCTCTTCTCGATATATTATATATTTTTTTGCAGCATCAGGTCTTGCTTTCATTAATTCCACTTCTACAAAATCCTGAATCTGCTCTATATTGACTTTTCCTAATTCTTTAAACTCTCCTAAGGCTGCCTGGGCAATCTTTTTGGCTACTAATTCATCAGCACCCTTATCGGTTTCCTTCATAGCCTTGGTAATTGCTATCTCTATTTTATCTTCCTGAAAGTCAACTATCATTCCATTTCTCTTCTCAACTTTTAACATAAAAATCCCCCTACAAATATCAAATTCAAAATACATATACTAAATATTGTATACCCTCGCTTTACAAAATACAACATGTATTAATCCATGGCAATATATAATGCAACGAGATTGATTTCCAACTCGTTGCAGTTTAATGTTGCAACTACTAGCATTTCTTCCTAATATTAAATATAATTAGGGACTTAAGTCATATTTATATAAATTTATAAAATTCTTACTGACTTATTTTGATGCACCTTTTACATTTTGTATTTCTTTACCTCTTAATCCATCATTAGAAAGCAGAGAAGTTTTATATACATGATCTGCAATACGTTCAAAATGATTTACTATTTCTAAGAAAACTATCCCGGATTCAATAGTACATTTACCTTTTTCAAGACGAATTATATGGTGATTTGATATTTCTTTGGAATATTGATCTATCAAATCTTCCATCCTGGATATATCTTTTAATGAAATATCCTCACTATCCTTTAAAGCTTCTAGAGACTTATCAATCATTTTTATAACCATATCTCTTAGGGTTTTTAATTCACTATTAGCAACATCTGAAAAAAATAGATTTTTTTCTTTTTTTTCTAGTGTTAACTTTGCTATATCAATTGAATGGTCACCGATTCTTTCTATATTATTGATACTGTTAATTACAGCAGTCACCATAATAGAATAGGAATCCGAAAGAGGATTTTTGCCTACCTCAACCATATATTGGGTAATTTCCCTCTGCAGTTGATTAATAATATCTTCATTGCGGTGTAAATCTTCCATCTCCATATCTGAATCAAACAGACCTTCTAAAGAATTATTAACCATTTCCTTTGACAATTCTGTTCCTCTAATTATTTCAGACAGTGATGCTTTTAAGGCAGCAGCAGGTGTATCCAATAACAACTTGTCCAGATATAAGGCTTTACTATCATGCTCATGTTCATTCTCGCTTCTTATAATGGTTTGAAGAAATTTTACATAATAATCATTAAAAGGTAAAAATATTGCAGCATTGATTACATTAAATATTGTATGAGAATTAGCAATTTGGGCTTCTAGACCACCATTAGGTTGTAAATGATTAGTTATAAATTCTACAAACAAGGTAAAGTATGGCAATACAACTGCTACCAATAAAACCCCAATTATGTTGAATAAAGTATGTCCCCATGCGGTTCTTCTAGCATTTAGAGTACCCGTCATGCTTGCCAGTTGTGCTGTAATACAGGTTCCAATATTGTCACCCATCATTATACAAATAGCCGATTGTAAATCCAACAACCCTGCTTGTCCCAATACCATAACCAAACCTACTGTAGCAGCACTGCTATGTACAAGAGCTGTTGCTATTATACCTAAGAGTATCGCTATAAATGGGTTAGAAGCGTAGTTCTGGAAGAAATATCTTAGAGTTGAATTTCCCTGCATATATGGAATCCCAGAGTTTAGAATACTAAGACCTAAAAACATCATACCAAATCCCATCAACGCTTCACCCATATGTTTTATATTCTTATTTTTGGATATAATCGAAATCGCAAAGCCTATTCCCAACACAGGTAAAGCAATTTCGGTTAATTTAAAGCTAAAACTAAAGGCCATCAACTGAGCTGTTATGGTTGTCCCAATATTTGCTCCATATATAACTCCCAATGCCTGTGATAAATTCATAAGACCTGCACTAACAAAACCAACGGTCAGTACTGTTACCGCTGTACTACTTTGAACTAAGGCTGTTAGAAATGTACCTACTAAAAAAGCACTCCAAACCTTACCTGTTAAAATCGAAAGCATCTTCTTCATGATATCCCCTGATGCCTTCTCCAAACTTTCTCCCATTTTGTCTACACCATACATAAGCAGTGCAGTACCACCGATTAATCCAAAAATTAGTTCTTTCATAAGAAGCCCTCCAAATTCTTACATATTCAATTTTCCACACAAAAATTCAATTATATATTATCACAATATATTTAGAATTTCCATAAGCATCACATAATCATAACTAACTTTTACTCTAAAGAAGTCGCATTATTTTTTTAATTCCTTATAGCTTTTCATAACTGCCAAAGCTTCAATAGTAGCAGCAAGCCTATCACTTTTTCCATCAGTACTACCTTTGTTTATCTTGCATTCACTACAAAGTTCATCATCTCCTGTAAAAATTTTATTACAGTTTTTACATGTTCTTTGTTCCATCTTTATCCTCCTAACAAATTTTTTAAAACCTAAATATAGAAATTATCATATTGTCCGTCTCAATCTGATATACATGATTTGTCATTTCATTGTTAGGTTGCATCTTTTAGTCGCTTATTATACTTGACTAAAAATTATTATCTTCAAAAGAAAAAAGTGACTAATTAATATGTCACTTTTTCTAATTTCTAATATATTAAGCTAATTCAAGAGCTATTTCCATCATCTTTGTAAAACTTTTTTCTCTTTCCTCTGCTGTAGTTTCTTCCTTATTTACTATGGAATCTGAAACTGTAAGGATACAAAGTGCATTTACACCGGCTGCTGCTGCATTACAATATAAGGCATAGGCTTCCATTTCAACAGCAAGTATTCCTATATCAGCCCATCTTTTAGAATCAGTACTATCTGCTGAATAGAATGTATCACTGGATAAAATATTTCCTACCGTTACATGGATATCTTTTTGATCTGCAACTTGTTTTGCCTTATACAATAGCTTCCATGAGGCAGTAGCCGAATAAGTTCCAGGTAAATTATATTGTTTGGCGTAGTTAGAGTTTGTACTTGCACCAATTCCCAATATTACATCATATAGCTTTAAGTCTTTTTGTAAAGCTCCACATGAACCTATTCGTATTAGGTTTTTTACTCCATAAAAATGTATCAATTCATATGAATATATTCCAATCGAAGGAATACCCATTCCTGTACCCATTACCGAAATCCTTTTTCCTTTATAACTACCAGTATATCCAAAAATATTTCTTATTGTATTAAATTGAACTACATTTTCTAAAAAATTATCAGCTATAAATTTAGCTCTTAAGGGATCTCCCGGCAACAATATAGTTTCAGCAATATCGCCTTTAGCTGCATTGATGTGCGGTGTCGACAATTAAACCACTCCTTTTCTCAATGTATAATATATCAATTAATTATACCCTACTTTTTGCTATAAATCACTATTCTCTGATGGAATATTTATGAGTTCAAAATTTCATCACTAATTTTCAAAAAAAAAAGGATTTTTTATATATAATGTAGTATATATAAACTATGCCCTATAAAGGACTAATATATTGCGGAGGTGTTTGGTTGTGGCAAAATTTGTAGATTTGAATTCAGATTTAGGGGAAAGCTTCGGTGCTTATACTTTAGGTATGGATAGTGACGTAATGAAATATGTGACTTCATCCAATATTGCTTGTGGTTGGCATGCCGGCGACCCTTTAATCATGAACAAAACTGTATCAGAAGCTGTAAAAAATGGTGTTGCTGTTGGAGCACATCCTGGATATCCTGACTTAATGGGATTTGGGAGACGAAAGATTGATATTACCCCAGCTGAAGCAAAAGCATATATGCTATACCAGGTAGGTGCGCTTGATGCTTTTGCAAAGGCAAACGGTATCAAACTACAACACATTAAACTTCACGGTGCATTTTATAACACTGCATGTATTAAGCCTGAATTAGCCGATGCTATTGTAGATGCTATTGCAGATACATATGGTCGGGATATTATTTTAATGGCATTAAGCGGTAGTTATATACTCAAACGTGGAGAGGAAAAAGGGTTAAGAGTTGCTCATGAGGTATTTGCTGACAGAGCTTATAATGTTGATGGAACATTAGTTAGTAGAAAACTTCCTGGCTCTATGATTCATGACAAGGATTTAGCTATTCAAAGAATTAAAAGAATGATTAAAGAAGGTAAGGTTACAGCAATAGATGGTACTGATGTTGATATTAAGGCTGATTCCATTTGTACACACGGGGATAATCCCGAAGCTGTAAACTTTGTTAAAACCATTAAAGAAAGCCTTGAGAAAGATGGTATTCAGGTCAAAAACATAGGCAGCTTCATTTAGAAAGGGGAATATATAAGATGAGTGATGATAAAGCTAAAAACAACAACAAGTCGGTATTAATCGGTGCGGCTTTTCTAATGGCAACATCCGCAATAGGGCCGGGATTTTTAACACAAACAGCTGTATTTACGGAACAATTAGGCCCAACCTTTGGATTTGTAATTCTTTCTTCATTGATTCTATCAGCTATAGCTCAGCTTAATGTTTGGAGAGTAATAGGTGTATCTGGTTTGCGTGGACAAGAAGTAGCAAACAAGGTATTACCTGGATTGGGTTATTTTGTGGCATTTTTAGTTGCATTTGGTGGACTAGCTTTCAATATTGGCAATGTTGGTGGGGCAGCTACAGGTTTGAATGTAATGTTTGGTATAGATTATACTTTAGGCGCAGCAATATCTGCCATATTAGCAATCATTATATTCTTAAATAAAAATGCAGGTAATGCAATGGATACCTTGACTAAAGTTCTAGGTGCTTTAATGATTATAGTTATCGGCTATGTAGCGCTTACTACCAGTCCTCCAATTGGAGAAGCTGTTAAAAGAACATTTATACCTGATCAAATGCCAATGTTAGCGATTATTACTTTAGTAGGTGGTACTGTTGGTGGGTATATTACATTCTCAGGCGGTCACAGACTACTTGATGCTGGTATATCAGGCGAGGAAAATCTGGACCAAATAAATAAGTCTGCAGTAATGGGTATGGGAATTGCTTCTATAGTTAGAATTCTTCTATTTTTAGCAATATTAGGAGTTGTAACAACCGGATTTAAGTTAGATCCAGCGAGTCCTCCAGCGTCAGCATTCCAAGAAGCAGCAGGAAATTTAGGATATAAGTTTTTTGGATTAGTAATATGGGCAGCAGCTTTAACTTCTATAGTAGGATGTGCATATACATCTGTATCATTCTTAAAGACGTTTACAAAGACAATTTCAGACCATGTTAATAAGTGGATAATTGCTTTTATAGCTTTATCAGCTATTATATTTATAACAATAGGACAACCTGCTAAACTATTGGTAATAGTAGGTTCGTTAAATGGCTTAATTCTTCCTATTACACTTGGAGTTATGCTAGTAGCATCAGGTAAGAAGGAAATAGTTGGAGAATATAAACATCCTAAGTGGTTACTTTATACAGGTATTTTAGTAGTTATAATTACTGCTATCCTAGGAGTTAGATCATTAACAGGTATCAAAGCACTCTGGAGTTAGGAAGGTGATTAAATGTATGATAACACAAAGTATTTACCAGCAGGAGATTCTTCAGTGTTTATGGAATTTGGCAATAGTATAAGTCCTAAAATCAATGCAAGAATTAGAAATGTAGTAAAGGGAATAGAGACATCGGATATTAAGGGAGTAACAGAATTATTACCTACTTACAGGTCTATTCAAATCATGTATAATCCAATGGAGATTGAATACGATGAGTTGGTTGGCATCTTAAAAGAATTGGAAACTTCAATCCCCGAGGGTGATGCTGGAGATTATAGAATCGTTGAAATCCCCACTCTTTATGGAGGAGAATATGGTCCGGATATTGAATTTGTAGCTGAACATAATAAAATTTCTGTAGAAGAAGTAATAAAAATCCATACTTCTACCGATTATCTATTGTATATGTTGGGTTTTACTCCTGGTTTTGGTTATTTAGGAGGAATGAGCGAAAAAATTGCAACTCCTAGACTTAAAACACCAAGAACAAAAATACCAGCAGGCACTGCAGGTATTGCAGGAACTCAAACCGGAATATACCCTATCGACAGCCCTGGTGGATGGCAGCTTATAGGTAAAACTCCAATTAAGCTGTATGATCCATTGGGAGAAGCTCCTATATTATTAAGAGCTGGAGATTATGTCAGATTTGTAAATATCACTGAAGAAGAATTCTTTGAGATACAAAAGTTAGCAGAGCAAAGAAAATACAATGTAAATATTATCATAAACGGGGAGGTAAGAAGCCATGAATAGAATTAGAATAATAAAACCTGGACTTCTTACCACAGTTCAGGATAGAGGTAGATTGGGATATCAACAGTTCGGCGTAACAGTTGCCGGAGCAATGGACAATTATTCCTTTAGAGTTGCCAATTTACTAGTTGAAAATGATGAAAATGAGGCGGTTCTTGAAACTACATTTATGGGTCCCGAAATAGAATTTGACTGTGATGAGGTAATAGCCATAACAGGAGCAGATATGAAACCTAAATTAAACGGAGAGCCAGTTGAATTGTGGACAAGTATACCCGTAGCAAAAGGAGATAAGCTAAGCTTCTCAAGTGTAACTAATGGTTTGAGATGTTATATTGCTTTTAGCAGAGGTATCAATGTTCCTGAAATAATGGGGAGCAAATCCACATATTTGAGAGGCAAACTTGGTGGTTTCGAAGGACGTAAGCTTGAAAAAGGAGATGAGCTTCCTTTAGGTGAAAAAAACTTAGCTTCAACTGGAAGCTATGCTCCAAAGAAATATATACCTATATATGAAAAAGAATATACTCTAAGAGTTGTATTGGGACCACAGGATGATTATTTTACAGATGAAGGAATAGAAACCTTTCTGAATTCAACATACAAAATAACTTCCGAAGCTGATAGAATGGGGTATAGACTTGACGGCCCTGTAATAGCGCATAAGGATGGTGCTGACATAATATCTGACGGTATAGTATATGGTTCTGTACAGGTACCAGGCGGTGGTTTACCAATTATTTTGATGTCGGACAGAGGTACTACTGGTGGATATACAAAGATAGCCACTGTACTAACCCCAGATTTAAGCATACTTGCTCAAATGGGTCCTGGTTCATCAGTCAATTTCAAAGAAGTTAGCGTTCACGAATCTCATGAAATCTATAAGGAAAATGAAAATAAGATTTCTGAATTAAAAAACTTTATGAAGAATAATAGATTTGAATTTAACAAAAATATGATGTTTAGTTTAAATATGTTCGGCAATAATTTCAATGTTACAGTAAGAGAAATTGAATAATAAAAGAGATAACAGGTGTTAGTGATTTCTAACACCTGTTATTATTATTTTTATCGAAGTAATCAACTGATACAAGGCAATTTTTTTATATCATGCTGAGATGAGCCGAATAATCACTGCTTGCGAAGGATTTCGGGTTTAATAAGTATATATTGAATCTTACAATGCTATTCTAAAATAGTCCCCTTCCTAAATGGAATAGCTTTTTCCATGTTTTTCATCAGGAAATAATATATTAATCCCGTCGGTAATAAACTTACATACCAAGACACTTGTACAAAGAACAAAGATAATATAGATCCAACAATAATTGATATAATACCAGCCCAGTTTATACCTTTAAAAGACCCCTCTATGTTATAATAATCATTTAAATCTAATTTTCTCTTTCTAAGGATGAAATAATCTACTACAAGCACTGCAAATATAGGTCCAAGGAATGCTGAATATATTTGAACGAATATTGACAATCCAACAGCAGACTCAGGTCTAACTAACAACCATGGAAATGAACATATAGATAAAATACCAACTAAAATTACACTTTTCTTATAGGATAGATGAAATGTATTCATAAGCACGTAAACGGGAGGAACTATATTATTTAGTACATTTGTGGTAACTTGTGAAAATGCAATAAATACAAGTGTAACAATTGTCAAAAATGTATTATCCATAGCAGTTGAAAATACAACTACTGGATCATTATTTCCTGTAGCACCAGAGACCATAAGTCCAATTAACCCCATAAATAATGTAGCTGGAAGAATTGATAGCCAATAAATACCTCCTGTTGTAGCTGGCTTAGTTTCTTTTTTTAATTCTCTTGAGTAGTCTGAACCATTTAATATCATAGTTGCATAAATTCCTAAAAATGCCGTAGTTCCACCCCAGAATGGCAACCCCCATGTTCCTTCAATATCAGTTATAGTCATGGCCACTTCTACTCCATATTTTGTATATACGGTATAGAACATATAAGCTAGAGTTCCTAATATAAAGAATACAGATATATTCTCTAGCCATTTGATTCCATGAAATCCATTGATGGCCAAAATAAGTTGTAATACTGTAAAAAGAATAAATATTATTGGTAAGTTATCAAATCCTATCAAAGTATTTAAACACACATTTATTGCACCTGCACCAACCCAGCTTTGGAATCCAAACCAAATAATTGCAGGTATTCCTCTTAGAAATCCTGGAATCTTAACACCGTCTAATCCAAAAGAACTTCTTGCCTGGACGGTAAAAGGTATTCCATATTTATGTCCAGCAGCCCCTGATAGCACAAGTGCTATAGCTATAACAGAACATCCAATAACCATAGCAAGAATTGCCTGTGTTAAGTTTAACACTCCAATTAAACTAGCTCCCATAGAAAATGTTCCGATTGAAACGCATCCTCCCAAAAAAGCTGCAAAATACGAAATGTTATCCATTATTCTTCCTTTAGTAGGCAATAATTCTGGCTTAGTACTTTCAATATACTCTTGATTTAAATCAACCATATCATGCTTAGCTGTGGTCACTTTTATCACTCCATCCTATTTTCTTTCTTCACTAACTGGCCATAACCTTTTATACCTATTACATTATTTTCTTCTGCTACTACTTCCCCTCTTAGAATAGTACAAATTGGCAAACCTTTTCCCCTCAATCCAGTAAATGCTGAAATTTTGTTAACATACTTTAAAGACTCAGCAGTAATCTCCCACTCTTGATTAGGATCTAAAATTACTATATCTGCATCAAAGCCAACCTCAATAGCTCCCTTCCTTCCATATAATCCAAACGCTTTTGCTGGTCCTTCACTTAATACTCGTGATAATAATGTCGGAGAATATCCTCTCTTAGCAACCCCTTCACTAAATGTTACCTGCATAACATTTTGAATACCGCTAATTCCACCCCATGCTCCTAATATACCATGTACTTTTTCATCTTTCTCCTCAAGGGAACAAGGAGAATGGTCAGAGCTAACACAACTTATAACTCCACTGTCAACATATTTCCACATTTCTTCAACAGCTTCTTTTTCCCTCAATGGAGGTGCACATTTAAATAAACTACCATTCTTTATTACATCATCTCTATTAAAAGTTAGATAATGACTACAGGTCTCTCCAGTAACATCTACGCCCTCCTGCTGTGCTTCTTGGACCACCTTCGCAACTTCAGGATGGCTTATATGACAAATATGGATTTTTGCTCCTATTTCTTTAGCCAAGTCAATTACATTTTTTGTAGCCATTAATTCCGCAATAAGTGGACGAGAATTCAAAAAATCATTCCAAGTTAATTCTTCTTTTCTGTTGGCCCTCTCTTCTTCCCATTTAATAATAGAATAATCCTCGCAATGAAATCCTGCCCTTGCATTTATAGTTTTTAAAATTTCTAACGCTTCTTTTACTTGACCCATAGTTAATGAAACATAATCTGGAGATACTGGACCGACGAAAGATTTAAAAGCAACACATCCCTTATCATCTAATTCTAGAAGTGAGTTAAAATTGTAATCTACTAACCCCCCCCAGAAACAATAATCAACATATGCATTATGTGATACTGCTTTATATTTGTCATCAAAGATTTTTCCATCCGTCAACGCAGGCTCATTCTGTAAAGGCATATCGATAATAGTAGTAATACCACCAACAGCAGCTGCAGCCGTCCCATGTGCGTAATCTTCTCTCCATGTATAACCAGGATCATTTAAATGAGCATGGGTATCTATAGCTCCTGGAAATATATATTTCCCCTCAGCATCAATTATTTTACTAGCAGCTACATCAGTTTCTGGCGACATTATTGCAGCTATCTTATCATCCTTTATGCAAATACTTCCTTTAAAGATTTTTTCTGTAGTAACTATTTGACCGTTCTTTACAATTAAATCAAACACCTATATCCCCCTCTTTCTTATATGATTTGAAAATCTATTAATACTTAAAAAGAATATATATACTTATTAACCGCCCCCAATCATACATTTCTATTTATACGCTAAACAATATAATGTCTCTATTAATGCTTTAATCCCTTCAATCAAATCCTTAGTTTCTGTAAATTCCATTGGACTATGGCTAATACCATCATGACTTGGTACAAATATCATTGCTGTCGGAATAGTCTTTGCAAAAATTTGTGAATCATGTCCTGCACCACTATGCATTAGTTTATAATTAAGTCCTTTTCTTTCACAACTATCTATAATTTTATTGACCAAATTAGAGTCCATTACAATTGGTAAACAATCCATATAATTATTGACTTTGATATTTAGCTCCATTTTTGAAGCTATGCTCTGAAGTCTTGAAATTACTTCATCTGTATATTTAGTCATTATACCTTCATCAATATGTCTTATATCCAATGAAAAGACAACCTTTCCAGGCACTACATTACTTGTATTTGGTATCACCTCTATACTACCTACAGTTGCAACAAGTGGATCTCCATAAGAAATAGTAAGATCCATTATTTCCGATATCATCTTGCTCACACAATATAAAGCATCTCTCCTATATCCCATAGGTGTAGTCCCCGCATGATTTGACTGTCCAGTAACTTCTATGGTAAATCTCTTCTGCCCAACTATATGCTCGACAATACCAATCGATTTTTGTTCAATTTCAAGTACTCCACCCTGTTCTACGTGAAGCTCAATAAAAGCTTTAATATCATTTCTTCCTGTATTATCTTCATCTTTGAAGTCAAATCCAACATTTCTCATTGCATCAATGAA
Organism: Tissierella sp.; assembly: GCA_036844705.1. GTDB lineage: Bacteria > Bacillota > Clostridia > Tissierellales > Tissierellaceae > DAIUFH01. The sequence goes on along the minus strand of DAIUFH010000002.1, from coordinate 606 downwards.
ACGAATCCCATCCATATCTATCAAGTCTTCCACTACTTCTTTTTTTACAGTTCCAACAATATTTCTAGAACCCCAAAATGTATATGGGAACCTGCTTCCTTCTTCCTCAGCCATTGACACTACTTCAATATTTCTAAGAGGCTTTCCAAATTTTTTATTAAGATATTCTATAGCCAAAATTCCTCCAATTATGCCAAGTTGTCCATCAAACTTCCCCCCATTTACTACAGTATCTATATGGGAACCAGTGAGAATAGTCTCGTCCTTAAAAGTACTGCCCCCTAATCTTCCAAATAGATTTCCAACTTCATCATAATAAGTGTGAAAACCTTTTCTATTAATTAATTGTTTTAAACCTTCTTGAGCTTCTAACCAATCATTTGTATATAAAAGTCTGGTAATTCCACCTTCGGAATCATAACCATACTGACTTAACCAATCTATCAAGCTACTAACTTCCTTGGAACTTACAGTTTCTTCAATTTTATGTTCATTTATTATCATCGGTATCACTTCCTCTTTATAGGTTTGGGTCTATAACTATCATTAAATTAATTATATGATTTTTAACAATCTTATACTTTATCACATATGGATAAATGTAAA
>DAIUFH010000001.1:0-112338 GCA_036844705.1 Tissierella sp. | reverse complement strand
AACCCTTCAAAATATTGGGACAAATACATCAATGGCATACCTTGAAAAAATGGGAATTATAAATTCTCAAAATCCAGACAGAGATAACTTTGTTACAAAAAATGAAAATCCTAGCACAAATGATGAAAATTTATCTGCTTTAGGTTTAGGTGGTATGACAAAAGGTTTGAGTCCTTTAGAGTTAACAGCTGCTTATGGCGCAATTGCTAATAACGGTGTTTTCGTGGAACCAATAGCTTTTACAAAGATTATCGATAAAAATGGCAGTGTGCTTTTAGACAATACTCCAAAAGAGACAATAGTAGTATCTCCTCAAATCGCATATATAATGGGTGATATTTTAAGAACCACAGTTTCAAATGGTTTAGCTGGAAGGGCAAAATTATCCAATATGGTTGTGGCAGGAAAAACAGGTACTACAAATGAACAAGCAGATATATGGTTTGTTGGATTTACACCTTATTATGTTTCTTCCGTATGGATTGGCAATGATTCACCTAAGATTACTATTTCTAAGGGAAGTAGTACTGCGGCGTCATTATGGAAACATATAAATACTAAGATTCATGAAAACTTGGAAAGTAAAAATAGTTTTGATAAACCTGATGGTATAGTAACTGCAAGTATTTGTACTCAATCCGGTCTATTGGCTACAGAGCTCTGTGCACAGGACCCCAGAGGCGTTATAAAAACAGAGATATTTGCATCAGGAACAGTTCCAAAAAAATCATGTGACATGCATGTTGCTTTAGAAGTTGATATAAATACTGGAAAAATAGCTAATGAGTATTGCCCTGATGATGAAGTACAAACAAAAGTATTTATCCAGAGAACACCTCCATATAATCCAAGTGAGCATAACGGAATAGTACCAAGTGATTTCCAATATAATGCTCCTACTGAAATTTGTGATGAACACAATGAATTTACCGAACAACATAATCCATTGGAAGATTGGTTCAATGATTTGATTAATGGGGATAGAGACGGTGATGATGTAGTTGTTCCATTAGATCCATATGAAGACGACTTTGATAATGACTAAAATAAATTAAAGACTAGGGATTTTCCTTAGTCTTTTTTTTATTTTAAGTTTATACAATATAACAAACTTATCTATTATTCTTTTGATTTTGGATTTGATACTACTGCCATTATATAGCCAAACAATATAATAGCGGCTATACCAGCACCAGTAGCCTCTATACCACCAGTAAATGCCCCTATCAATCCTTTAGTCTTTGCTCCTTCAATAGCTCCTTTTGAAAGAGAATAGCCAAATCCACTAATAGGAATAGTCGCTCCTGCTCCGGCAAATTCCACCAATGGCTTATATATCCCTATAGCTCCTAATACAACACCTATTAATAGAAATGTAACTAAAATATGTGCAGGAGTTAACTTTGTAGTATCCAGTATTATCTGACCAACAACACATATCAAGCCACCTACTATAAATGCAAGTATATATTCCATATAATCACCTAGTTCCTTTTATTCTCTATTGCAACCGCATGGGCAATCCCTGGTATTGATTCTCCCTGTTGAGTAATCAAAGTTGAATGTAGTGCTCCCGTTGACATTAAGAGTACTTTTTCTAGCTTTCCTGTGGCCATTTCTTTCAAAATATAGCCATTAAATACAGATGCAGAGCAGCCACATCCACTTCCTCCTGCATGGGTATCCTGTTCAGATTTATCATAAATTTCCACACCACAGTCGGTATAATTTTTAGTCAAATCGTATCCTTGTTTTTTCATCATATCTATAACAATATCTTTTCCAACGTAACCAAGATCACCTGAAACAATTAAATCATAATAGGATGGATCAAAACCCGTATCCTGGAAATGATTGATTAATGTATCTACAGCTGCAGGCGCCATTGCAGCACCCATATTTGTTGCATCCTTAATGCCAGGATCTATTATTTTTCCTGTAGTTATGCGTTTAATATAAGGGCCGTTGCCCATTGATGATAATATGGTAGCTCCTGCTGCTGTAGCAGTCCACTGTGCAGATAGTTTTCTTTGGTTCCCATATTCAAGTGGAAATCTAAACTGTCTCTCAGCAGTGCTAAAATGACTGGATGTAGCACTAACAACTTTATCTGCAAAACCTCCATCAACTATCATCGCCGACAATGATAGAGATTCGCTCATTGTTGAACATGCACCATACAATCCAAAATATGGAATTGCCAATTGTCTAGCTGCATATGCTGATGCTATAATCTGACTTAATAAATCTCCTGTAACCAAATAATCTATATCCTTTGTTGACAATCCTGCTGAATCTATTGCAGACTTTATGCATTCTTCCTGTATTTTCGTCTCTGCTTTTTCAAAGGTTTTCTGCCCCCATAAATCATCTTCTAAAATTAGGTCAAAATATTTTTTTAATGGTCCTTTCCCTTCTTTTGGTCCTACTATGCTATAGCTACCGATTATTGAAGGCATATTTTCTAATTTTACAGTTTGTGCACCAATTTTCTTCAAAGCCAATTTAAATCACCTTCCTTGAATAAGTAATGTAATCAATCCAACAATTATCGAGCTACCTATTCCATATACCAAAACTGGACCGGCTATTGTAAACATCTTTGAAGCAACTCCAAAGATAAAGCCTTCGCTTTTAAATTCCATAGCTGGTGATACTATAGCATTTGCAAAACCTGTTATAGGAACAGCTGCGCCAGCACCTCCCACCTTACCAATCTTATCATAGATACCAAATCCAGTTAATACTGCACCAAGAAAAACCATTATAATTGATGTTCCCGCAGAAGCCGTCTTTTCATCTAAACCATAGCTTTTCAATAAATTTAAAACTATTTGTCCTATTGTACAAATTGCACCACCTACCAAGAATGCCAATATTATATTTTTTAAATATGTTGGTTTTGGTACTTTTTTCTCAACGTATTTTTGATATTCTTCTTTATTTAATTTATCCATTTTAACCTCCCAGATAAACGATAAAATAATATATTGCTCCACATACTTTTCCTAAACCCAAAGATGCAGATATAAATTTAATATGATCACGCAGTTTAAATTTGTTAGTTAATACTGGTACAACATTTAAAATCTCAGCTAAAGCAGATGAAAATGCGCCAATAAATATACCAAAGAGTAGACCTATGATAAATACTCCTATTTCACCTATATTTATATAAAAAGAATCACTAAAATAGATAAATATAAATAATATTGATCCTATGGTAAATACGAATTCATAGTAGATTGAATATTTCTCAGTTTCCGTAAATTGAATAAACCTTGGGAACAATTTAACTAAAGTAAAGAAGGCTGTATATGCACCACCTACTAAGGCTCCTCCACTAAATGATGCAACTATAGGCAAAATAATTTTCATACAATCATTCCTTCTTTTTTTTATTTTTCAAATCATAAAGGATATAATTATCTCTATCCTTATTGAATGAATGCAATTCTACATCCATAGGTCCAGGCTCCATTCTTCTTCGTTTACTAGGACTAATTACTCTACTGAAGAAAACAATCATACCTACACCAAGTCCAATGGAATAAGGAATGTTCATAATCAAAGGGTTCTTTTTATTCTCACCTGTAAATGTAAAATAAAGTTTTTCCAGTGCTTCAACCATATTGACATCTTCATGAAAGTACATTATTCCAAGAGCAGCACCAAAGAATAAAACCACAGTTACAAAACCTACTTTTAAGAATTCAACAATAGGATGTGCTTTTTCTTTAGATTTTATTTCTAGAATAATATCTTCCTTTCCAAAATATTCTAATTCAGTATCAGGATATTGCTTCAAAACTGCTTTCATTATATCTGTAGTGCCTATAACATCCCATGTTTCCATGTCTCCACTTCTATAAACCTCTATTTTTTCAATATCTTTCTTCCATTTATTATTGTTACAATATACATCCCCCAAATCCTTTATGGAGACACTATCATTTAGGTTAACTGCAACTTTTTCATTAGCAACAAAAAAAACTTTTTGATTAGCCATCTTTTTCACTTCCAATAAACAATTCTACTAGAGTAGCACTCTTGGGTATTTCAGTTGAATTGTTTTCTAAATAATAATGAAAAACTAATATTGTGAGGATAGACAATAGGGTAAATAATGTAATCATTTTTTTAATATTTAATATTTTCAATTTCATCACCTAATTGATATTATCTGCTAATTATGTTTTTTCATGCAATAAAAAAAGGCATATCATGCCTTTGCTAGAATTTTCCTCATATCTTCAATAATTCTCTTTTCAATTCTAGATACTTGTACCTGTGATATGCCTAATGTATTTGCCACTTCAATTTGAGTTTTGTCCTTAAAATATCTTAAAAAAATAACCTGTCTATCTCTTGGTTTCAATTGAGAGAGTATATCCTTCAAAACTATATTATCAACTACATCTACTGTCTCGTCTTCCTCTGCACTAAGCTTATCTATAAGATAGAGAGCAGAGCCATCATTTTGATGAACCACATCATATAAATATTCAGGTTGATAGGAGGCTTCTAATGCCATTACGATTTCTTCCTTTTCCACTCCTATCTCATCTGAAATTTCCTGAATTGTAGGTTCTCTCCCCAGCTCCTTTGAAAGCTTTTCTTCTGCCCTTTTGGCTAAATATGATACTTGTTTTAAAGACCTACTTACCTTTATTATGCCATCATCCCTTAGAAATCTTTTTATCTCTCCAACTATCATAGGAACAGCATAGGTAGAAAACTTTACATCAAAAGACAAATCAAATTTATCTATTGCCTTTAGTAATCCAATACTTCCAATTTGAAATAAATCTTCAAAATCAATTCCTCTACTGGCATAGCCTTTTAATACGGATCTGATTAACCCCAAATTTGATTCTACTAATATTTCTTTAGCTCTACTATCCCCTTTTTGAGCCAGCTTTATTAATTCTATAGTCTCCTCATGGGATAATAAAGTCTTTGCAGCACCCCCTGAGCTCATATTATCTACTCCTTATCTATTGAGGTTTTTATTTTTTTTCTCATCTTTACGGTCGTACCAACCTCTTTAACACTCTCAACAGATAATTCATCCATAAAGGTTTCCATTACAGTAAATCCCATTCCAGATCTTTCTAAATCAGGTTTTGAAGTGTAGAAAGGTTCCATTGCTTTCTTAATATCATCTATACCTCTACCATTATCTTTTATAATTAACTCTAAAACATTATCCTCTATGCTTGCTTCAAGATAAATAGTCCCAACATTGAATTCATATCCATGTATAATTGCATTTGTCACAGCTTCTGACACAGCAGTCTTTATATCAGAAATTTCCTCTAAAGTAGGATCTATCTGAGATGCAAAGGCTGCGACTACTACCCTAGCAAAAGATTCATTTGATGATTTACTCAAGAATTCTAGTTTCATATAATTTTTTTCCATATTATCACCTTTCTATGTATTCTAAAGAATCTTCAATATTTGTAAATACCTTGATTATCTTTAACAAGCCTGACATTTTAAGAATTCTGTCTATATATACATTAGAGCTTACTATAGCCATCTTTCCTTTTTTTTCTGTAACATTTTTATATCTTCCCATAATAAGCCCAATTCCTGAACTATCCATAAGGGTTAACTGACTTAAATCAAAGATTATATTTTTTAAATTAATATCAGAATATTTGTGATCAATCTTAAGTCTTGCTATCTCAGTAATATGATGATCTAATTCCCCATAAAAATGTACCATCAGATTTGAATTTTTTGTCTCAATTGTATAGCCCAAAATACTCCCTCCTTTTACTCTTAATATTCAATAAGCACAATATTTTTTCCTTCAAAGAAATATGACTATTTTTGTATTATAATGAGAAAAAGAGTCAAAAGACTCTTTAGTTATTTTTTATACAGGCATTTACAACTTGATTTAAAAGAATTGTGGTTGTTACACTTCCCACTCCTCCAGGAACTGGTGTAATCTTTGACACTAATTTTGCTACATTTTCATAATCTACATCTCCGCTTATTTTATTATCTTTAGTCATACTAACCCCTACATCTATTACGATGGACTTATCAGTGAAATATTTTTCATCAAAGAATTTAGGTTTACCTAAAGCAGTAATTACAATATCTGCATTTCGAGTTATATCTTCTAGATTTTTTGTTCTTGAATGACAGATAGTGACTGTAGCATTTTTTTCCAACAGCATCATTGCAAGAGGTTTACCTACTACCATAGATCTATTTATTACAACTACATTTTTCCCTTGAAGCTCTACATTATTATGCAACAAGATTTCCATAGCTGCTCTTGGAGTTGCAGGTAAAAAGCCAGTCATATCACCTTCAAAAATTTTTTCAAGATTCAATGGATGCATACAATCAACGTCTTTAGATGGACTCACTGCGCTTCTGATTAAATCTTCATCAATATGTTTTGGCAAAGGCCTAAACACTAAAATACCTGAGATATTGTCATCAGAGTTGAGTTCCTTTATGAAATCAATTAACTCTTCGGTTGACAACGCTATCCCTTTCTCAAAAACTTCTGATTTAATACCAATTGCATCGCAATTTTTGATTATGCTTTTTTCATATGAGATATCACTGGGATTTTGACCTAATCTAACTATCCCCAAGGTTGGAAGTTTGTCTATTTTTTTCAGTTCATTAAGTTTCTGTGATATTTCCTCCTTAATTTTTGCTGCAACTACATTACCCTTTAATATTTCAGACATCTAATGACCTCCTATTGTGTATTTAGGGTTATTATAGCACATAATAGGATTTATTAACATAAAATACTAATTAATAATTCTAGTTGCAGTAATTAGTCTATTTTTATAATAACCGGACTCAATGGAATCTATTTTGACTTTCATCTTTCCAGTTGACGAGTGTATCATATTTCCATCCCCTATATAGATTCCTACATGGGAGATTCTATTTCCTGATCCGAAAAACAATAGATCACCAGGCACCAATTCTGACTTTTTTACTTTAGTGCCAAATCTTGCTTGAGCAGATGAATTTCTAGGAAGTTCGATACCTAACTGGTCTAGGTAAATCGAATAAACTAATCCAGAACAATCATATCCTCTTTTACCTATATCTCCATATATATACGGTTTTCCAAGTAAATCATAAGCTGCGGACACTACTTTACTTAAATTCTTAGTCTTTCTGGATACTAATGACCTATTTGCAGAACCATATGCTCTTGCTATTTTTATATCCGAATCATTGATTACAAATTCTGATTTATCATCATTAACGATTACGAATTTATTCTCGGATGACTCCTTTATAACAACGGGTTCACCCTTTGCCAAAACATAAACTGAATCATCGTTTTTTATTACCTTATCAACAGTTGCAATTCCATAGAAAGTTGAACTTTCATCTTCAGCCTTTAAATCCCCTAAATGTACATAGCCTTCAATATTATCATTTAGAGTAATAAAATTACCATATTCTCCATCTAAACTCACCTGAGTTATTACTTCGTCTTCTTTTAATATTCGTATCTTGTTTCCATTTGGCTTGTCTAAAATTGGAGTATTATAAATAACTCTATAATATATTGTATCAGATACCAATCGTATTAATGATTCCTTTGGAGTTGAACCGTTAGAATTCTGATTTGCTCCGGATAAAGCAAATTTCTGATTTTGACTATTATTTTTAAAATCTCTATTTATATATGAGTCTTTATAACTCTTAATTTTAAAAGGTAATACTAAAGATATTGATAATATTATTAAAAACAATAAGTATATATTTTTTTTCATCATTAACTCCCTCCATATATACCTTCATGTAAATCATTATATTATTAGATATATTTCGTTTATAACTAATTTATTACAAAAAAAACAACCTCAAAAGGTTGTTTTTTTAATATGTATTCGAGTAAATCTATAAGCCGTGTTCTGTTTATATGGTCATCTATCTAAGACCTACTGTTGCCAATAGGTTCTTGCGACCTACCTATGGAACGGCAGCGAGTAACTGCCTTTTTAGTTCCCTTTTGGTCTTGCTCCAGATGGGGTTTACATAGCCATTTAGTCGCCTAAATGCTGGTGAGCTCTTACCTCGCCTTTCCATCCTTACCATGCACTCAGTTTCCTGAGCACAGGCGGTCTATTTCTGTTGCACTTTCCTTAGGGTCGCCCCCACTGGGTGTTATCCAGCATCTTTCTCTATGGAGCACGGACTTTCCTCATGCCTTAAAGCACGCGACCAAACAACTTACTCTTAGATAAATAAGTATAGCAGGTTTATATAATTATTTCAAGTAAAATTAATCTCCAGAATCTCCAGTTTGTGGACATTTATCCTCATGTTACTATTCACAGTACTTTAAATTGTATAAAATCGAAAAATGATAAAAATACACACTCACGGTTTCGGAGATGAATAATTCTATAGCTCATTCCAGACAAAAATCCTACATCTTTCAATTCCCTTAGTGGTCTATCTTTAGGGACATGAAAGCTGCTTAACGGATTTTTATCTTCCATTCACTAAGAATTATAGTCACTCCTGCAAATGTTCCCTTAGGATTTTTATCATTTTTCTTTATCTGCTGTGATTAACTATGAATAGTAACATCCTCATTAGCATAATACAATATCCTCCCACATAGTTCACAACAAATTATTTCGTCACTTTTTTTTGCTTTATCTAAATCATATGTTGAAATAACCGTGTTACAGCCTGTACAAATGTTATTAACTATTTTTGCGATACCGTTTTTCTTTTTTCTCCTTATAGCAATATATTTATTCAATAATTCCGGATCAATATTATTGGAATACTCATCAATCTTTAAATTTACTTCAGTAATTTTTTCATTCAGTTCCCTTTCCTTGGTTAAATTTATCTTTCTGTTCTTTTTAATTATACCTTTCAAATTTTCCATTTCTGAATCAGAGATTTCAATTTTAGAATCAATCTCATCAATCTTTTCCATTAATTCTATAATTTCATTTTCCAAATCCTTAATTTGTCTATGTAAATCTTCCCTTTCATTACTCATATGGTCCAATTGTTTAAAATCAGATATTGATCCATCATATAGATTGTGCTCCAATTCTTCAAATGTAAAAAGTGAATTCTTTAATTTCTTTTCTTTATAAACTAATTCCTTTCGGCACCTTTCTAAAATCGTCTTAAGACTTAGTAGATTCCCTTCATTTTTCCTGTACTTAGCTTCCAATTCTCGTAATTTTTCATCACTCCTTAAAATTTTCAGCTGTAACTTATATTCTTCCAATAGAATATAATTTTGTTCAAGAATCCACATTGAATCCAACTGAGTCATAAATAAACCCTCCAATTTTAATAGATTTTATAAGACACTTCAGTTTCCATATCTACGCATATATAAATGTTTTTCCCAACTTGTTTTTCCAAAACTTCTTCTAATTTTGGTAGTACGAATTTCTCCGTATGAAAGTGTCCGGCATCGACGATTATCAATCCAAGCTGAATCCCAAGTTGAGCTTCATGATATTTAATATCTCCTGTAATATACATATCAGCTCCACTTTCATAAGCATCTTTAATAAAGTCTCCACCACTTCCTCCACAGACTGCCACCCTTGAAATCTGTCTGTCCGTATCTCCATAGACTCGGATATCATTTACATCTAAAGCTTCCTTTACTTTATATAGATATTTATCTGCATCAATTTTATCAATCTCTCCTACTCGCCCATAACCATATTGCTCTACTTGATTAAAAACTTTAACTAAATTAAGAGGCCTAGTATTCTTGATATCCAACTTATCTGCTAATACATCATTTACTCCACCATTTGTTAAATCCAAATTTGAATGTGCATTATAAACTAAAATTCCATTAGAAATAAGTTTAAGTATTAGCCTTCCAAGATAATTGTTATTGTTAATGCTATTTAAAGGCCTAAATAGTATAGGATGATGTGTAATTATCATTTGATAATTTTCATTTATAGCTTTATTTGCTATTCTGTCATCCAAATCCAATGATAGCAGAATCTTCGAGACCGCAATTTCATCATTTCCAATTTGAAATCCTGTATTATCCCAGCTATCGACAAGATTTGGATTACAAAAGTTGTCCAAAATCTCTATAATCTGTTTAGCTCTCAATTAGATATAATACCTCCTTATAATCTTCTAAAAGTTGATTTAGTTCATCGTATCTTTGTATACTTCTTTCAGATGATTGTTCTTTAAGACTAGATAGTATTTCCAATGCTGCATTGATCTTATATTGAATATATTCCTTCAACAATGGATGTTTTTTATCAATTAATTTTCTGCTTATTTCGAAATAGATACCCCTTTCTACCTTTTCCTTACCCGCTGTTACAAATAAAATCTCATAAAACTTCTCTTCTTCCTGTACCAAATCTTCATCTATTATGTTGAAATTATTGTTTATAAGATATTCTCTTAATTCTTTAACAGCATTCATTGGTTGTAGTATAAAATAAATTATTGAATTGGTCAATTTTATATCCTTATCCAATATATCTCTTATGAGGATACCCCCCATACCCGCTATGACAACTGTATCTATCTCAAATTTCTTTATTACCTCCAGACCATTTCCTAGTCTTGGGATGATTCTATTTTCAAGCTCCAATTCATTTACATAATTAATAGTCTTATTTAGGGAACCTTGACTAATATCTGTTGCAATGACTAGCTTACTAATATTATTTTCAATTAGGTATCTTGGTATATATCCATGGTCTGTACCTATATCTGCAACAATTGAATTTTTAGGTACAAAATTTGCTATAGACTGTAATCTTTTTGATAATTTCATATATTACTTCCTTTCAAAAATTAAAGATTCGCTATGCGAATCTTATCTATTCCAGAAAATCCTTTAATTTTTTACTTCTACTTGGATGTCTTAACTTTCTTAAGGCTTTGGCTTCGATTTGTCTAATTCTTTCTCTAGTTACTTCAAATTCTTTACCTACCTCTTCCAATGTTCTTGCCCTACCATCATCAAGACCAAATCTCAATCTTAAAACCTTTTGCTCTCTAGGTGTCAAACTATCCAATACATCAATAAGCTGTTCTCTAAGCATAGTAAAGGTAGCCGCCTCAGCTGGAGCCAGTACATCCTCATCAGGTATAAAATCTCCAAGATGACTATCTTCTTCCTCTCCAATAGGCGTTTCTAATGATACGGGCTCCTGAGCTATTTTCATGATTTCTCTTACTCTATCCACATCCATATCCATTTCTTTGCCTATTTCTTCAGGACTTGGATCCCTTCCAAGTTCTTGAACTAATTGTCTCTGGACCCTTACCAATTTGTTAATAGTTTCCACCATATGAACAGGAATTCTAATTGTCCTTGCCTGATCAGCAATAGCTCTTGTAATTGCCTGTCTTATCCACCAAGTTGCATAGGTACTAAATTTAAAGCCCTTTCTATATTCAAATTTCTCTACAGCTTTCATCAGCCCTAAATTACCTTCTTGAATCAAATCCAAGAATAACATACCTCTACCTACGTATCTCTTAGCTATACTTACAACTAATCTTAAATTTGCCTCAGCAAGTTTTTTCTTAGCTATTTCATCCCCAGCTTCCATTCTCTGTGCTAATTCGATTTCTTCCTCTCCACTTAATAGAGGTATTTTACCAATTTCTTTTAGATACATTCTTACAGGATCATCAACACTAATTCCCTTAGGAGGAGATAAATCTTCATCTTTAGCTTCTTCCTCAATCTCTTTATTGATACCATCTATATCTATATCTTCATCATCATCATCAGAATCACTGTCATCATCTAACAAGATATCCTCTTCTTTATCTCCTATTATCTCTATACCTTTTTCTTCAATTTTTTGATAAATATCATCTATTTCATCTGGTTCAAGGTCTACTTCCTCAAGGGCATCCATTATATCCTTATATTTTAAAATTCCTGAAATTTTCCCCTTTTTTAGCAGTTTAGATTCAGCTTCTAACTTATTATTTAATTTTTCTGGGTTTTTTTTGTTTTCTTCCAATTCATTGCCCCCCTACTTTTTAATTGAGTCTACTTCATTGTTAATAGAAATCAACTCAAGCACAAGTTTCTTAAACCTGTTATTTTCTTCTTCATTTTTTTCCTTTTTCTCAAATAATTCAATCATAGACAAAACTTCATTTCTCCTTTTTTGCAATTTATATAATCTTACAGTTTTTATCAAATCATCAATTATTGTATTTACATTTGTTGGTTGAAAATTTAATCCTGAATCAAATACCAAATCTATAAATTTTCTATCTAAGTTAGGTATTTCCAATATTCTATTAATTAATACCTTTTCATCAATTAAATCATCATCTTGGTACATAATTTCCAATTCATTCATAATATTTTTGGCTTCTTCAGTTTCAAAATCATCCACCTTAAGACTTTTTAGTATATATTCAAAATAATCTTTTTCTTTAATCATAAATTTTAACAAATCTATCTCTGCCGTATCATTAGCAGATGGTAACAACGTCTCAACAGGTTTAATACTAGGTTTCAAATATTTTGTATCTTTATTGAATTTATTATTATAATAATTATTACCCCTTATTTCCTTTTCAATAGCATCTTTTGATATTCCAGTTTCATTTGAAATTCTATTTATATACCCATCCTGCTCAATTGGGCTTTTTATATCCTTAATTATTTTTGCAACTTCCTTAGTAAATTTAATCTTATCATCTAACTTTGCCAAATCATATTTCTTTTTTATGTTTTGAACCTTGAATTCTATATGATTTAAAGACTTAGCAAATAATGATTCAAATTCAACTAATCCATAGTTCTTAATATAATCATCTGGATCCATGCCATTTGGCAAAGAAATAATACGTGGCTTAACATCAATTTTATGCATTATTTCTATGGCTTTTAAAGTAGCCTTTATGCCTGCAGTATCAGAATCATAACAGATGTATATCTCTTCACCATATCTCTTTATTAATTTACTTTGTCTTTCTGTAAAAGCAGTACCAAGGCTTGCAACACTATAATTTATTCCTCTACTAAATAGAGAAATTACATCCATATATCCTTCCACCAATAATATTCTCTTTCTATTTGAGTATCTATTTAATAGATTTAAACCATAAAGATGATTGCCCTTGTTAAATACAACAGTATCAGGACTATTTAGATACTTAGGCATAGTATTATCCAATACTCTGCCACCAAAACCCAATATATTGCCTTTGGTATCTATGATTGGAAAAATAATTCTGTTTCTAAATCTATCATAATAGGAATTGTTCTTATTACTTTTTATTATTAGACCTGTCTTTTCAATTTCTTCATCTGAATAACTATCACCTTTTAGGTAGTTATATAGACTATCCCAACTATCTAATGAAAAGCCTAGTCCAAATTGTCTTATAGCTTTAACGCTAATCTTTCTTTTTGCTAAATATGACAAAGCATATTTGTTTTTCATTAGATTATTAAAGAAGTAACGTGCTGCTTTTTTATTTATCTCAAAGGTTTTTAATCTTTCCTTATTTACTTTTTCATTAACATTGTTTTGCTCAACATCTATTCCTAATTTATCAGCTAACAATTGTACAGCATCTATGAAATCTAGATTCTCCTTTTTCATAATGAATGTTAGAACATCTCCTCCTTCTCCACATCCGAAGCAATGGAAAAGCTGTTTTGATTCAGATACTGTAAAGGATGGAGTCTTTTCATTATGAAAAGGGCACAGTCCTATATAGTTGCTGCCAGATTTTTTTAATGATACATAATCTGATATTATATTTACAATATCACTATTGTCCTTTATTTTTTCTAATAGCTCATCATTAATATTTATTGTCATGATATCACCTTTATACACCTACCATCATACATTTTTATATAATATTCGACATTAAAACTAATAATCCTTCTTTTTCTAAAATTTTTCCCATGGTTTAGGTATAAAAATATCTTTAAACAAGTTTACTGCATATCTATCGGTCATTCCAGCAATATAATCACAGATTATATCTTCTAGTGTAGCATCTACATGCTCATAAACTGCCAAGTGCTCAGAAGGAATTCTATCATTATTTCTTAAATAATAATTATACAATTCAGTAATTATATACTCTGTTTTTTCTTCCTCTGTTTTAGCATTTTTATTTAAATATACATTTTCAAACATAAAATCTCTTAAAGCATTAGTAAGTTTTCCAACTTCTTCACTCATCATTATATAATCTTTGTTTAAACTGTTTTCTATTATATCAATAATCATAGTATTTATCCGTTCACCATGACTAAACCCTAAAGCCTCTACACATTCTTTGGGTAAATCCTCCTGTTTTATAATACCAGCCCTTATGGCATCATCAATATCATGATTTATATACGCTATTCTATCAGCATACTTCAATATCTTTCCTTCCAAAGTAGAACTTAAGATCTTACCTGTATGTTTTAATATCCCTTCTCTTACCTCATAGGTAAGATTTAATCCAGTTTTTCCTTTCTCATGCTCTAAAAAATCCACGACCCTTATACTTTGTTCATTGTGCTTAAATCCATTAGGATGCAGTCGATTTAGTACTCGCTCGCCAGTATGTCCAAAGGGGGTATGTCCTAAATCATGGCCCAAAGCCATTGCCTCTATCAAATCTTCATTTAGCCTTAAAGCCCTAGCCAATGTCCTGCCAATCTGAGCTACTTCCAACGTATGAGTAAGTCGTGTTCTTAAATGATCACCTTCAGGTGCTATAAAAACTTGAGTTTTGTGTTTAAGTCTTCTAAAGGATTTAGAATGAATAATCCTGTCCCTATCTCTTTGAAAATCTGTTCTGATATCACATTTTTCTTCCCATATACTTCTTCCTTTAGAGTTTTTACTTAAAGTAGCATATGGGGATAGCTTTTCTTCTTCCCATTTTTCCTGTTGTATTCTAATATCCATATCTATTAACCCCTTTAAAGATTTTAAAGACCTTGTTATAGAAAACTAATACAACGAGGGGTATTTATTATCCTCGTTATATTATATATACAACAAAAATTCAAATAATCCTTCTTTATATATAAAAAAATTTTTAGTATAATTTTACAAAATTGATAATGGTAGAAAATTCAAAAGAAGTGTTGCTATTACAACACTTCTTAAAACATATCGTCTCCAAAACTTTTTATCATATGTTCAATAATAATAGTTGCAGTCTCTTCAATTGCTTTAGTAGATACATCAATTACTATACATCCCAACTTTTCCATAATCTCTCTGGAATAATCCAATTCATATTTTATTCTTTCAACATTTGCATAATTAGCAGTATATTCTAAACCCAATGCCTTGAGCCTTTCCTTCCTTATTTCTATTAGCTTCACGGGATCTGCAATAAGCCCAAAGACTCTTCTATTGTCCTTTTCAAATATCTCTTTAGGAGCAGGAACTTCGGGAACTAATGGAATATTCGCTACCTTAAAATTCTTATGTGCCAAATACATACTTAAAGGAGTCTTAGATGTTCTTGAAATTCCAACTAAACAAATATCTGACTTTCTAACTCCCCTAGGATCTTTTCCATCATCGTACTTAACTGTAAATTCTACAGCCTCCACCTTTTTGAAATAATTCTCATCCAATCTTCTAATAAGTCCCGGTTCTCTTTTAGGAGGAATTCCAAGAATACTTTCTAGTACTTCTAAAGGAGGTGACATGATATCTACTGTTGGAATATTGTATTCTTTAGCTTTTTCTTCTATAAAATCTTTATTTTCTTTATTTACAGTAGTGTGAATAATAAGGCTTAAGTAATTTCTAGCATCCATAATAATTTCTTCTATTCTATTTTTGCCTGAAATAAAAGGAAATTTTTTTATTTCATAATTATCCGATACAAATTGCTTGATTGCCGCCATTGCTATTAATTCGCCAGTTTCTCCTATGGAATCTGATAATATATATATACACAAATGTTTGCTCATCTTACACCTCCTATAAATTATTTCCTAACTCAACAAATAATCTGGTTATAGTAGTTTTGGTAACTCTTCCAATCACTTTTAAGCTCTTCTTGTCACCATCTAAATATTCAACTACCGGCAAACCATCTATCTCATGCTCTATTAACTTAATAGCAGCACTCAATACACTATCCTCCTGAGTTACATAAATTATATTTGGCATTCTTGTCATAATAACAGCAATAGGTACCATGTGTAAATCCGAACCGCCTATTGCACTTTTTAGTAGGTCCTTCCTTGATACTACTCCTGTTAGTGTCCCTTTATCAGTAACATAGATTGAACCTACATCCTCCAAAAACATAAATACTATAGCATCATATAATGAGGTGGATTCATCAAGTACAACAGGAACAGATAATACATCTTTAACAAATATATCCTTAATAGTATCAGAAACATAGCTCAATTTAGTTCTGCCTGTTATAAAATAACCTACCTTCGGCTTTGCATCTAATATTCCAGACATAGTTAAAATAGCTAAATCAGGTCTTAGTGTTGCCCTTGTAAGCCCTAGTTTATTAGCAATCGACTCACTTGTAATAGGTTGATTTTCCTTAACTATCTGTATAATCTTTTCTTGCCTTTCACTTAATTGAATATGACTCACCACCCTAATGCCAATTTATTTATTTATAACCAAAGACAAATCGCATACCTTCAACATTATATCATAAATCTTCCTTAAAAGACCAAGTCTATTCCTTTTAATATTCTCATCTTCGACCATAACCATGACTTTTTCAAAGAAATTATCTATTGGATCCTTTAGAGTTGTTAGTAAATCTAGAGCTTTATCATATTCCTTCCTATCAATTAATGCAAGAACCTTATCCTCTATATTGTTGTAGCTATCATACAGCTCGATTTCATCTTCAGTCAACAAGTCTCTTTTTACCTCATTAGAATTAGACTTAACAGCAAGAGTGGATACTCGGTTAAATGCTGTAAGAATATCCTGTAATCCATCTTTGTTTAGCCAATTGTTTAATTTATCTGCTCTAATTCTTAAATCATAGATATCATCAATCTTTGTATTTATAACTGCATCAATGATATCATACCTGATATTCATATCAAGGAACATATTTTTAACTCTACCAATGAAAAACTCCATTATTTCTGATTTAACCTTGTTGTAATCAAATGCCAGTCCATTCTCATCAACATATATATACAATGCAAAATCAACAAATTCTCCTAAGGATAAATTCAATTTTTTATCCAATATGATATTGATTATACCCAAGGCGCTTCTTCTTAGGGCAAATGGATCCTGTGAACCAGTCGGCTGGATTCCTATGGCGAATAGCCCTGCTATGGAATCCATTTTATCAGCAATAGATAGAATAGAACCTGAAGTAGTCGTAGGAAGCTGATCACCAGAGTATCTAGGCAGATATTGTTCAAATATTGCTAAGCTTACTATCTCGTTCTCACCTGACTTACTGGCATATTCCATTCCCATTTTTCCTTGAAGTTCAGTAAACTCACTAACCATCTTAGTAACCAAGTCAGCTTTTGATAAGTAGCTTGCCCTGTCAACATTTTTTTGAGTTTCTTCCCCTACCTCTAGGTAGTTGCCTATTTTCATAGCAAGCTTTTGTATTCTTTTTGTTTTTTCGTAAAGAGTTCCAAGCTTTTCCTGGAATGTTATATTTTTTAGCAATTCCACATAATTTTCAAGTGGTTGCTTTAAATCCTCTTTATAAAAGAATTTGGCATCCTCGAGTCTTGCACCAAGGACCTTTTCATTTCCCTTAACTACAATATCAGAATAATTGTCATCACCATTTCTTACTGTAATAAAATATGGTAACAATCTGTTTTTATCATCAACTACTGGAAAATATCTTTGATGTTCCTTCATAGGTGTTATAATAACATCCTGAGGCAAGCTTAAATACTCTTCCTTTATTCGTCCAATAATAGGTGTTGGATATTCTACAATGTTAGTTATTTCATCTAACAAATCTTCATCCTGAAGAATTGTACCTCCCTTTTCTCTTACAAGACGTTCAGAGCCATATTTAATGATATCTTTTCTTTCTTTTTGATCTAAAATTACATAATTTTCTCTTAAAAGTTCTATATAATTGTTTACATTATCTATTTCAATGTTCTTTTTACCCAAAAATCTATGACCTCTAGTAATATTTGATACCGAGATTTCTTCTAACTCAAATGGAATTACTCTATCATCAAGCAAGGATACAATCCATCTAATAGGTCTAGCAAACCTAAGATTTTTTCCACCCCATTTCATAGTTTTAGGAAAACTAATTTCTTTAATCAAATCAGGAATACTAGAAGAAAAAACTTCTTCAAGAGATTTTCCAATTTTTACGACATTAGCAAATACATATTCATCACCATTTATGCTCTCTATACTTAAAGAGCTCTCATTAATTCCTTGACCTCTCATAAAGCCTAGTAATGCCTTCGAAGGGTTTCCGTTTTCATCATAAGATATCTTTTTTGATGGGCCTTTTACCTTTTCATTTTTGCTAGCTTTTTTATCTACTAAACCATATATTAAAAGTGAAAGTCTTCTTGGTGTGGAATACACCTCAACATTGGAATACTCTATATTTTCCTTTTTAAGTATTTCCAAGGAATAACTTTTAATCTGGTTCATTGCATTTGACACAAATCTTGCCGGTAATTCTTCTACACCTATCTCCAACAAATAATTTTTATTCATTTACTACACCACCCTTGTTCAAAAGAGGAAATCCCATTTCTTTTCTTTGTTCAATATAAGCAGAAGCAACAATTCTTGCTAAATTTCTCACCCTGCCAATATAATGCGTCCTTTCAGAAACCGATATAGCCCCTCTGGCATCCAGTATATTAAAAGTATGCGAACACTTTAGTACATACTCATATCCAGGAATTATAAGCTTATCTGTTATAGTCTTCTTAGCCTCTTCCTCATATGTATTAAATAATTCTTTTAATACGTCTATATCTGCCTTTTCGAAGCTATATACTGATTGCTCATATTCTGCCTTATTAAAAATATCACCATAAGTTATATTTTCATTCCATCTAATATCAAATATATTGTCTACATCCTGCAGATACATTGCAATTCTCTCTAAACCATAGGTTAACTCAGCAGATTCTAGGTCACAATTTGTACTACCTACTTGTTGAAAATAAGTAAATTGCGTGATTTCCATACCGTCTAACCAAACTTCCCAACCAAGACCCCATGCACCTAAGGTAGGAGCCTCCCAGTTGTCCTCAACAAATCTTATATCATGCTTCAATGGATCTATACCTATTGCTTTCAAACTATCTAAATACAAATCCTGAACATCTTCTGGCGATGGTTTTAAAATTACTTGTAGTTGATGATGCTGATATACTCTGTTTGGATTTTCTCCATATCTAGCATCAGCAGGTCTTCTTGATGGTTCAACATAAACCACCTTCCATGGTTCAGGTCCAAGCGCTCTTAAAAACGTATTAGGGTTCATAGTACCTGCACCCTTTTCAATATCATACGGCTCCATTATCAAACAGCCTTTTTCTCCCCAATAATTAAGTAATTTCAGCATCAAATCCTGAAAAAACATAAAAACCCTCCTTATTTAATATAATAAAGACAAAAAACCTCTACATCCCTATAGGGACGAAAGGTTACTTCCGCGGTTCCACCCTATTTAATACCTATTATAGGCATTCACTTTAATCTTATACTCAGAAGTGCCCTTTTCAATAATGTATATATCCAGCTTTCACCAACCTAGACTCGCTTTAAAATCCAATTATTGAACTCCCTTCATCATAGTATAATAATATTACTATGAATAATAATCTAGCAAATATTTTCTTTAATGTCAATAGAACACTTAATTCCTATATTTATCTATAAATCCTTAATCAAATTTAATGATTTAAATTCCTGTACTTCAATGTTAAATAGAATATATTCCACTAGCAGCTTATGAAGTCTGTTTAATACTTCTTTTAATATATTTACCTTGTATAGTTCATCTAAAGCCGTATACATTAAGATATTCAAGCAATCAATAATTTCATGATTTATGGGCTTGGATGAAAAATCTGAAGAAAGGCAATTTGAGCATAAAACACCACCTAATACGATGCTAAACTTTATATTATCATTTCCTATATCACTATTGCAAACTACACAATTATCTAAATACGGTCTATATCCTATAAAGGAAATAAATTTTAATTCATATGCAGCAATAAATCTAACAAAATCCTTATCCATATTTGCTAAGCTCAATAGCCCTTTCTCAAGTAATAAAAAGAGTTTCTGATTTTCCTCCTCATCAGGAGTTGCTTTTTCAACAAGCTCCAGTAAATAAAAGCCATAAGCCAATCTTTCAATATTTTCTCTAATGGAATAAAATGAATCAATTAAATCTGCTTGAATTATATAATAAAAATTTTTGCCTTTTTTTAAACAAAATTCACTAAGTGAGAAACTTTGTGTTGCAGCCAAAAGCTGAGATTTTGGTCTATAGACTCCCTGAGCTAACACAGGTATCTTCCCGAGCTTTTTTGTATATAAAGTAATTATTTTGCTACTATCTTTAAATTTCATCTCACCTAAAACTATGCCCTCTGTTTTAATCATCATACCCTCACTACTTATAGCCAAAATATTTTACCTTACTGTCTCTTTCCCTCCAGTTTTTTTCAACCTTGACCCAAATCTGAAGATTTACTTTACTACCTAAGAGTTTTTCAATATCTTTCCTTGCGCTTTCCCCAATAGTTTTTAACATCTTACCATTTTTACCTATTACTATTCCCTTGTGTGTTTCCCTTTCGCAATATATAGTAGCAAATACATCTACAATATCCTTGTTGCTTCTTTCCTTTATACCTTCAATTCCAACGGCTATGCCATGAGGTACTTCTTCTTCAAGGTTCATAAGGGCTTTCTCTCTGATTGTCTCAGCAATAATAAACTTTTCAGGCTGATCAGTAATCATATCTTCTGGAAAGTATTGAGGACCTTTAGGTAATATATCCTTTAAAATCTTTATAAATTTATCAACATTATCATTATTCATTGCAGAAATAGGGATTATTTCCTTAAATAAATGTAAATCATTATACTTATTTATCAGAAACAAAATTTCTTCTTCTTTAAGCTTATCCGTCTTATTTATCAATAAAATTATAGGTGTTGAAATCTCCTTCAATTCTTCGATGATATATTTATCTAATTTTCCTATTTCCATGCTCTCATCAACCATAAAAGCTACCGCATCAACTTCTTCAAGGGTGCTCTTTGAAATCTTCAACATATATTCGCCTAATATATTCTTAGGCATCTGTATACCAGGTGTATCAAGAAAAACTACCTGGAAATCTTCTTCTGTATATACCATCAAAATCTTATTTCTAGTCGTTTGAGGCTTATCTGATATAATTGATATCTTTTCACCAATAATTTGATTTAAAAGTGTTGATTTTCCAACATTAGGTCTACCAACCACCGTAACAAAGCCTGATTTATACATTATCATTCTCCTTATTATTTAGCTGAATTCAAATCCTCAGGACCAAAACTATATGGCAGAAGTTCATCTAATGTATACTCCTTGTAGTCATCCTCAGTATTTGCTATTATTATATTTGCATCTTTGCCAAATTCTCTGATTACTTGCCTGCATACTCCACAAGGATATGTCGGACTTGAATCTCCTACTATAGCTATAGTTTTTATTTTTTTATGTCCTTCAGATACGGCCTTAAAAATTGCAGTTCGCTCTGCGCAAAGGGTGGGGGAATAGGATGAGATCTCTATATTGCATCCGGTATATACCTCATCGTCCTCTGTAATCAAAGCTGCACCTACATGGAAGTTTGAATATGGTACATATGCCATATCTTTAGCTTCTAAAGCACTTTTAATTAAATCCCTTTTGTTCATAATATCCTCCTCTATTCTATAACGATTGATGGATTGATATCTACCACCTGTATCCAAGTTGTACCTGGATTGAGAACCAACTCTTGTCCATTTTCATCTAAATAGTATGTTTTATTCTCTCTAGATTTTTTTACCCATTTAATATCCTTTCCTATACCGTTTGTTATATATTTTCCAGAACCTTCACCAATTATATCTATGCTCAATCTACCTTCATTGTCAATTACCTTTATAGGTGCTTCCTGTATAATTATATTTTTAGCAATGATATTAGATTTATCGGATTCATCAATATGAGTTTTGCCATCCTTCTCTCTTGTATATACCTTGTTCTGTTCATCATATATATACTTAGTAGTATTATTTGCCATATAATTAATTAAAATACTATCTACATTATATCCTTCTATATCAGTATCGTCTTCATGAAATTTAAAACCCTCATATGTACCGGTCGAATTATATTTTCTTTCTCTTTGAGTTTCTCTTATTACACTCATACTAGAATATAAATTGTTAGGAGCTTTTTTATTAGGATTTCTCCAGAACACTTTGCTGGAACTTGTTAACCCATCTATATCTGCTATCTTTAAAGTCTTGATATCTTTCTTTGCCTGTTCACTACCTCCAACTCTGGCATATACAGCATCGAATTCCAAAACCTTGGTTACAAAATATGGTCTGGAGCTTCTTATTGGTCCAATAGAATCAGGACTATTCAAAAGAAATAACCCTAAATATCTAGTATATGGTGCCTCAACTGGAAATTCATATACTACCTCAGCATCTTTTAACCCAGCTTGCCATCTAGCACGGGGATGATTGTCAAACATAACTGCCACTACTCTTTGATCAACCACTTCATCTGGTGCATATATACCGCTTAGGGGTGAGGGCTTGCCCACATTTATGGGTTCCTCTTCTACAGGTTCATCCTCTACATTTTCCTCTGCTTCATCTATAGATGGTATTTCTTTAACAGTATCAACATCCTTTTTACATCCAGATAAACTAATTAGCAATATCAATAATAATATATATAATTTTTTCACAAACCTTCCCCCTTATCGAATGAACTGAAAAATTAAGATTCCTATTAATGTGCCTATTAAACCGCCATATATAACTTCAACTAATGTATGAATTTTACCCTCTACTCTGCTTTCTGCAACTAACAGTGCCATTATAAAAGATAGAGTAGTGATTAAAATATTATGAGCCAAAAAGGATATGATAGTTGCAATACAAAATGAAACTGCCGAATGTCCACTTACTGTACCACCTTGAAAGTGCGTTCCACGTCCTTTATAGTATTTTACTTTTAGTCCTATTGTCACCAATACAACCAAAAGTAGTGCAATAAATGTTAGATGAACTTCACTATTCTGTATTTTAAACAATATCTTGTTGGTAAGAGGATTAATTCTATCGAAAAATAACAAATATCCAACTACCACAGCATTAATTGTAGAAACAAGTACTGCACCAGCGGATACATCCTTCGCAATTCTAGCTAATGGATGATAATCCCTTGTGATAATATCTATAGTTTTTTCTATAGCAGTATTTATCATCTCAGCTACAAGAACCAGAGAAATAGCAAATAATAGGAGCATAAATTCCAATCTTGTAAAATTGTAAAAAAGGCTTAATCCTATAACAAATATTGCCGTGATATAATGAATCCTCAAATTTTTCTCAGTTTTCATAGCTGTAATAATACCATTAACTGCATAATTAAAGCTATCTATAATGCTTCGACCTTTCATTTTAACCCCTTTACTTTTCTTTAAATATCCCTAGATTTTTCATAACCTGCTTTTCTTTATTTCTCATGATTTTCTTTTCTTCTTCATTCATATGGTCATAACCCATTAGATGAAACATACTATGAGCTGTTAAATAAGCTATCTCTCTTTCTAAGGTATGTCCATATTCTAAAGACTGCTCCTTTGCTCTTTCTATAGATATGATTATATCCCCCAATAATAGGGTCGAGATTTCAAATTCATCCTCCATAGGGAATGATAATACATCCGTTTCACTATCTACACCTCTATATTCTCTATTTAATTCTCTTATTTCAGAATTCTCCACAAAGGAAATGCTAACTTCATAGTCCTTTGAAATACCTTCAACCATCAAAGCTTCATTTATAACTAATTCCAATAGTTTTTCTAATTCTTCAGTTATCTCATATTTTGACTGTCTGTTATCTATATAATATTTCAGATATATCACCCCTCTTTTCAACCTGAGCGTAAAGCTATGCTCAGGTTAAATGACACAAAAGTAGATACCTTTTAAGTGATCTACTTTTTCTATTACCCTAATTATATTACTAATTCTATAAAATTAATTTGAATTATCATATTTTTCATAAGCATCTATTATCCTTTGAACTAATGGATGTCTAACGATATCATATTTAGAAAGCTGTATAAAATCAATTCCTTTAACATTATTTAAAACTTTAGTAACTGTTTTTAGTCCTGACTGCTTGCCCTTTGGTAGGTCTACCTGGGTTATATCGCCAGTTATGATAGCTTTTGAGCCAAATCCTAATCTAGTTAAGAACATCTTCATCTGCTCATTTGATGTATTCTGAGCTTCATCCAGTATAACATATGCAGAATCTAGGGTTCTTCCTCTCATATATGCCAATGGAGCAACCTCAATCAGTCCCCTTTCAACATATTTAGAATATGTTTCAGGTCCTAAAATATCAAATAAAGCATCATATATTGGTCTAAGATAAGGATCTACCTTTTCCTGTAAATCACCAGGTAAAAAGCCTAGGTTCTCACCTGCTTCAACAGCAGGTCTTGTCAATATAATTCTATTTACCTCTTTATTTTTGAAAGATTGTACTGCCATAGCCATAGCTAGATATGTCTTCCCAGTTCCAGCTGGCCCTATTCCAAATACAATATCATTTTGCTTTATAGAATCCAGATATCTTTTTTGTCCTAATGTCTTTGGCTTAATACTCTTTCCAGAGGCAGTCACACAAACAACCTCTTTAAGTAAATCCCCTAAATTTTCTTCCCTTCCTGCCATTACCAGCTGAATAGCATATCTTAAATCCTGTTTATCCAGATGTTTATAGCTCTGAACCATAATTATAAGGTTATAAATCAGCTTTTCACCCATGTTTACGGCTTCTGAATCACCATATATCTTTACCTGACCATTCCTTATAAAAACATCCACATTCAATTCTTTCTTAATGATATCTAGATTTTCATCAAATTCACCAAATATCTCATTAATAATCCCATGATTTTCAATTTCAATGCCACGTTCTATCGAATTTGTCAAACTTTACAATACCTCCTAGTTATTTATGATAACCTTCTTCCCAATTTCTTCTATTGCCTCAACATAAACTGTAGTTGTTAAAATATTTCCATCAATATTATGAACAACTTCTTTAGAGACAATTTCAGCTCCTTCGTATATCTCATTATTTATCTTCTCAATAGCCTTTATTTGATTAGCTTGTTTAATAAAATCTATATCCTGTTTTATTTCTTTTAATTCTACTTCTCTATATTCATAGGTTAAAATCTTTATAGGAAAATCTATGGCTTCCCAATTTATAAGTTTTTTTTCTTCAATATATTCTTTGTAATTATCAAAAGGAATATCCTTTATAAATTTAATCCCTCTTTTATTTATTTTCAAACCATTTTGTTCAATTTTTCTTCCTGTTTCTTTTTCAACTTTTTTTACAATTTGTTCTTCAACTGTAGCCTCATACCTTGTTCTTGCTAATACTTCCCCATCTGCATGAACTAAGTAAAAACTATCATCAGCACTTTCCATTGCACCACTTATCAAAATCTGATTTTCCTTAACAATTTGACCAGCTTTTACTACTGCATCTCCATTTCTAGCTACTACTTTAGTTATTACCCCTTTTTTTCTAGCAACGATATTTGCTGGGTAATTTCTATCAACAATCTCTGGTGGCAAATCTTCTTCCTTTACTTCTATTACTAGTTTAACACCTTGTGTTTTAATATTGATAAAGGAAAAATAGTCATATTCATTAACCAATAATAACTTCAAATCCTCTTCAGATATGGCCATCTTAGGAGTACCAGTACTTACCCCATTTTCATTAAGAAAAGAAATTATATCTTCGGTTGGTGTCTGTAAAGCACCATTTATTTCTATTTTCCAAATAAAAGAGGATAACATAAATATAATAAAGAAAAATATAATAAAACCACCGACAAACATCTTTCTTTTTTTCATTCTCTCTAATATAAAAGGAAACCCATTTCGTATTAAGATTTCTTCCTTGCATCCTACCTTATTGATTAATACTTCAAGCTCTTTAAGACCTTTTAGACTTACTGAAACCTCAACCTGAAAATTGTTTAGTTTTTTAACATCCCACAAATATATATTATTTGTTAATGCTAAGTTTAACAATCTTTCCAAGGATAAACCTTCAATTCTAATAATAACATAACCCTTTAAATAATTCCATATTTTTATAGCTAGCATATTATCACTCCTAGCTTATGATTTCAACATTTTCTATATTTCCAACTATTAAGATTTCTTCTGTTAATATGTTTTTTATCTCCAGATCTTCTCCGATAACCTTAATAATTCCTATTCTCGAATTAATGCGAATCATAAGGCTAGTGTACTCGATTATTCCTTTATGATTAAATATACTAATCTCTTTATTTCCGACAATAATGATTTTAGGTAAATCTAAAGTAATATCTATTGGTAATTCTAATGCTTCAGATAGATTGGTTTTTATATCATCAATACTTTTTTTCATTATATATCCCTCCAATCTATCTTATGATGCATTATAAGTATCTATTACAAAGAAAAAGAAGCACTTTTACATGCTCCTTTTAATGTTTCTAATACTCTTAGGTTCTGACAATATTTCAGAAAAAATTATCCCCTTCAGTAAATCATTTTTCAAATCTATATTAAATTGTTTTTCTTTATTATTCTCTGTATCTTCCATTTCTTTAGAATTAAAAGTATCTACACCGGATTTAGCCTCCATGAAAGAATCTTGCATGGCAATATTTTTTTTGTTGACCGGTGTTTGGATTGGTTTTTGTTGTACTGCGCTCTGTATTTTCTTTTTCCTGTTGATATCTTTTTCTTTATTTATTTCCTTTTCTATTTCTTCTCTGAACGTATCAATAATATTTTTGCCTTCTCGTGTATTCTTTGAAACAGAAGGTTTATTGATAGGTCTGTCATTTAACTGTCGTGCACGCTTTTGTCTTGACTCTTCAATTTTCTTTTTATCCTTTGCACTTTTTATTACAATATTAATAATAAACCAAAGTACTAGTAGTATAATAGGGCTATCCATTTAATCACATCCTATTTATTTGGATTATCTTTCTCAGTTATTTTAGAAATCGAAGATCTCATATCCGTATCTGCTAATACATTTTTCATATTGTAATAATCCATTACACCAAGTTTCCCATCTTTTAAAGCAACTGCCAATGCCAATGGTACCTCTGATTCAGATTCAACAACCTTAGCACGCATTTCCTGAACCTGAGCAATCATTTCCTGCTCTCTTGCAACTGCCATTGCTCTTCTTTCCTCTGCTTTAGCCTGAGAAACTTTCTTATCAGCTTCGGCTTGATCCATCTGAAGTTTAGCGCCTATATTTCTTCCAATATCTACATCTGCAATATCGATTGATAATATTTCAAATGCTGTACCTGAATCCAATCCTTTATCCAGTACAGTTCTAGATATACTATCAGGATTTTCCAAAACATCCTTATGGGACTTTGAGCTACCTACAGTTGTTACAATACCCTCGCCAACTCTGGCAATGATGGTTTCTTCACCAGCTCCACCTACTAGTCTTTCAATATTTGCTCTAACGGTTACTCTTGCTTTTACAATCACTTCTATACCATCCTTAGCAACTGCTGAAATCTGAGGTGTTTCTATTACCTTTGGATTTACACTTACTTGAACGGCTTCCAAAACATTTCTTCCTGCTAAGTCAATAGCAGCAGCCCTTTCAAATTCCAAAGGTATATTGGCTCTTTGAGCCGCTATTAAAGCATCTACTAAAGTGTTTACATTACCACCAGCTAGATAGTGTGCTTCAAGCTCATCTATATTAATTGATAATCCTGCTTTAGTTGCCTTTATCATCGGATTAACAATTCTGTTTGGAACTACTCTTCTAAGCCTCATACCTATAAGTGTGGCTATTCCTACTCTAACACCCGAAAAGAATGCCGTAATCCAAAGACCCACTGGGACAAATGTGAAAAACAGTATTAATAAAATTATGATAACTATAGCTATTCCCATGACAATAAATAAATCCATTTTAACTCCTCCTAACAAATATTTTTGACCCTTCGACTCTAACGACCTTTATCTGAGTATTTTTAGCTACAAATCCTCCATCTGACAATGCATCATATTTTTCTCCTTCTATTTCTATAAAACCCGCAGGTCGAAGTTCTGATAATGTAATTCCTTCTTTATCCAACAAATGATCCATAGTATTTACACTTAAATATCCCTTTTCTTTATCCAATTTGTTATTTAGAATAATGTTGTTGAACAATTTACTCTTAAAACCTAATTTCAATAGATATATAGTCACAACTGTGGTAATAATAATGGCTATACTTAAAGATATTAGTGCCGTTCTCATATTATCCATTGCAAGTATGGTTCCAGCTACAATGAATACAATGCCTCCTATACCGGATAATCCAAATCCAGGAATCATACCTTCTGCGACCAATAATATTAGACCTACTACAAATAAAGCCAAGGAAGTCCAATTAGAATTTCCAGCTAATATATTACCACCAAAATACAAACCAAATCCCATTATGCTTATAGTACCACCTAATCCAAAGCCTGGAGTCAATACTTCAACTACCAAACCTATAAAACCCAATGTAAGTAATATAGAACTTATATATGGACTAGAAATGTATTTTGCAAGCTTTACCTGCATTCCTTCTTTTACTTCAATTATCTCTGATGTATCAATATTAAAATTTGCCAATATATCATTATAATCATTGGAAATATAATCAGCTATATTGTGCTCTAATGCTTCATTAGCAGTCAAATTAACAAGCTTTCCTCTTTGATTTATACCATCAATTACAATATCCTTATCGGCCATAGCTTCAATAATCTGATTGTTTCTACCTCTTAGTTGAGCAGTATCACGAAGAACTGATCTCCACAAAGACAATACTTTTTCAGTATTAGGAATAGTTTCAGCTGAGCCAATCGTTGAATTGTTAGCCATAACAACTTTTTCACTGGCAATTGCTATAAGGACTCCAGCAGACACAGCTTTGTTATTAACATAGGAAATTGTTGGAATATTGGTTGAAATAATAGTATCCTTTATCTTTATCGCTTCATCAATTTCTCCACCATAGGTGTCTATTTCAAAAATAATTGCATCAACATTTTCTTTATTTAAATCATCAACTACATCATTGACAAAGCTTCTGGTTGCTCTATTGATTTCTCCTTTAATAGGAACTACATAAACCTTTCCTTGTTCTTCGGCAAAAACAATATTAGTTAGAAGAAAAAAAAGTAAAATGAATGTAAATAATGTTTTTTTCTTCAAATTCACACCCCCTCTTTTATAATATACCATGATTTCATACTTATAACCAATATTTTAGATAAATTATTGACATTTAGTTTGTTGATGGAGATCGTTCGTTGTGTTAGGTCATTAGTCGGCTCCGTTTGCTAAATCAAAGATTTAGACTACGCGACATCTGACCTACATCAGCTCACTATCGTTCGTTGTGTTAGGTCATTAAAAAACCTGAGTTTTTAAACTCAGGTTAATTTAACACTTTCCTAACAATTTTATTTACTATATTTCCATCAGTTCTGCCTTTGACTTTAGGCATAACAGCTTTCATTATTAATCCAATATCCTTTAAGGAGGAAGCGTTGATTTCTTTCATAGTATCAAGAACTATTTGTTCTAGTTCTTCTTCACTTAGCTGTTCTGGTAAATATTGTAAAAGAATTTCAATCTCTTTTTGTGTAAGCTCTACTAAATCTTCTCTGGAACCTCTTTTAAAATCTTCAATTACCATTCTTTTTTCTTTAACTTGTTTAGAAATAATGTCCAAGATTTCTTCATCAGTTAAATCTTTTCTTTGATCTACTTCAATTTGTTTCACTGCTGCTCTAACCATAGTTACTACGTTTTTTCTAATAGTATCCTTGTTTTTCATGGAAGTTTTCATATCTTCCATAAGTTTATCTTTAAGGGACATAAGTTCACCTTCTTATTAATACTTGGAATGTTTCTTTCTTCTTGCTTCTTCAGATTTCTTTTTACGTCTTACACTTGGCTTTTCATAGTGTTCTCTTTTTCTTACTTCACCCATAACACCAGCACGTGCACATTGTCTTTTAAATCTTTTCAGCGCATTATCAAGAGATTCGTTTTCTCCTACTTTAATTTCTGACATCGATCTTCCCTCCCCTCTCTACTACAAGAGTTTATCCATATTACTATGGTTAAGGTTTGCATACTAGATAATTATACATTATCTATTTAATTAATTCAATAGATTTTTAACCCGGAGGCCACATCATTTGTCTTCCACCTAATACATGAAAATGTATATGATTTACTGATTGTCCACCCTCGTCCTTACAATTATTCACTATTCTATATCCATTGTTCAAATTTAGTTCCTTAGCTAATCTTTTAGCTACTAAAAAGACATGTCCTACAATATCTGAATTACTTTCTGTAATATCATCATTAGATTCAATATGCTCTTTTGGAACTATTAAAAAATGAACCGGAGCCTGAGGGTCAATATCCTTAAAAGCTATTACCTTATCATCTTCATATATAAATGTACTTGGAATTTCTTTGTTTATTATCTTACAAAACAGACAGTCCATAATTTCACCTCCCCAATAATATAAATTATTCTATACTACCAATAAGTAGTTCTCCAGCAGAGTTCACTATTTTAACATTTTTTATTTCTCCAATGATAGGATTATCCGAAATTACTCTAGTTCTTATATAGTTATTTGTATATCCTTCATATGAATTCTCAATATCATTATTTACTTCTTCAAATAAAACATCAAGATTTTTATTTATAAATTTTTCGTTGAATTTTCTAGTCAATTCATTGCCAAGATTTATTAACATATCACTTCTATTGCCCTTTATATTCCCATCAATCTGGTTTTCATATTTGGCCGCAGGTGTACCCTTCCTAGGACTATATTTAAAAACATGAATCCTTGAAAAAAGAATATCTTTAACAAAATTGTAAGTTTCGTTAAATTCCTCTTCTGTCTCACCTGGAAAACCTACGATTATATCAGTTGTTAAACCGGCATCAGGCATATATTTTCTAATGATATCTACCTTTTCCCGATAAAGCTCTTTAGTATATTTCCTATTCATTCTCTTCAATACTGAATTGCTACCGCTTTGAAGGGACAAATGAAAGTGGTCACATACCTTGCCTATATCAACTAATTCTTTCATAAAATCATCATCAATCAAAGTAGGCTCTAAAGAGCTCAATCTAATTCTTTCAATTCCCCTTATATTTCCTATACCCTTTATTACTTGTATTAAAGGAAGTTTGTCTAAATCTTTTCCATAGGATGCAACATGAATACCAGTCAGTACTATCTCTTTAAAATTTGCATCTGCCAATTTCTGCGTTTCGGAGATAATCTCATCATAAGCCCTGCTTCTTATTGGTCCTCTGGCATAAGGAATAATACAGTAGCTGCAAAATTGATTACATCCATCCTGGATTTTTATATATGCCCTAGACTTGGATTTTATTTCATCTATATTTATTTTATCAAATTTTTTATATTTTTTTATATCTCTTACTATATTTATTTTTTTACTGTTTCTTTTAGCTTCTTCACATAGTTCAACTATTCTATTCCTTTCACTAGTACCGATTATAACATCTACCCCATCAATTTTTTCAACTTCTTCTGGTGATACTTGAGAATAACAACCTACTACTGCTATAATTGGGTTTCCATTCAATTTCTTAGCCTTTCTTATAAATTGCCTTGACTTTCTATCTGATAAATTGGTAACTGTACAAGTATTTATAACATATATATCTGCTAATTCATCTCCATCTACAATGGAATAGCCCTTTTTCTCAAATAATTCCTCCATAGCTTCCGTTTCATATTGATTGACTTTGCATCCTAGTGTATGAAATGCTACGGTTTTCATTAAATCACTCCTATATTTCCTGCTTCGTACAAAACAATAGCTGATGCTACAATAGCTGCAGTTTCAGTTCTAAGTATTCTCGATCCAAGTGTAGTTATTTTTGCGCCAATACTTTTAAGTTTTTCTATTTCTTCAGGTTCAAATCCACCTTCAGGTCCAATTAAAATATTAATTTTTTGAGAATTTAAGTCCAAAATCCCTTCTTTGATGGTTAGGTGCTCCTCATCTTCATATGGAACTATAATATTTTTCTCTTCTTTTAATACATTTATCATTTCATCAAAACTGATAATATTTTTAACCTTGGGTATATAATTTCTTTTGGACTGCTTTGCTGCTTCCTCAACTATTGCGTTCCATCTTTCCACCTTATTTTGCTCTTTTTTTAACTCCTTAATCTTGACAACAGATCTATGCATTGCAACGGGAACAAACTCTTTAACACCTATTTCAGTGCATTTTTGAAAAACTAGTTCCATCTTGTTTCCCTTGGATAAACCTTGAAACAATGTTATTTCTATTTTTGACTCACTATCACCTTGTCTTATATTCTTTATTTCAACAATTATATCGTCCTTGTTAAGTTCGATAATTTCACATAGATATTCCTTGCCATCACATGATATCTCTATTTTATCATTAATCTTTAATCTTAGTACATTTCTTATATGTTTTACATCAGTACCAACTATTATTATCTTATCTTCTGAAATTTGATTTCCGTTTACAAAAAACCTATGCATATTTTCACCTTATTTGCTCGCTACTATGCAAGCCCATCCATTTTCTTCCTTAATACTTATAATATTAAAGTCATTTTCTAGCAAGGCATTCTTAACTAAGGATATTTTCTCAACAATAATACCGGAACCTATAAATATTCCACCTTCTATCAAATACTTATCAATTGATTCTATCATTTCTGCAAGAACCTCTGCAATTATATTTGCTACTATAATATTTGCCTTACCATCAATAACGTCAAGCAAGTTGCCGTGTTTTATTTTAACTACTTCACTCACATTATTTTTTTTAATATTTTCATTTGAAATCTGCACGCACATTTCATCTAAATCAATTCCTATGACTTCTTTTGCTCCAAGCTTAGCAGCAACGATACTAAGTATCCCGCTTCCACAGCCTACATCATAAACCACCGAATCACTTTTTACATATCTTTTTAAAACTTCTGTGCACATCATAGTTGTTTCATGAGTACCAGTCCCAAAAGCCATGCCAGGGTCTAATTCTATGATTATATCTCCAGTTTTTTTTTCATAAGCTTCCCAAGAAGGCTTTATTATAATATTATCATCAATTTTTATTACTGGAAAGTATTTCTTCCAATTATCTGCCCAATCATCTTCATCTACTTCCAATGTACTCAACTCTCCATATGTATCTAATTCATTCTTTATAAGCATAAGATTATCAGAAATACCATTGTCCATGAAATAGTAAGCTTTAATTATAATTCCATCAAATCCCAAATCAATCAAACTTGGATCAATAAAATCCCAGTCCTTTTCTGTCCTTGAAAATTCCTTTATATCATTTGGATCCTCAATAGCAAGTCCAGTAGCACCATATTTATAAAATATTTCTGATACAATATCTTCATTTTCATGCGTTGTTTTGATTTGTACCTCTAACCATTTCATTAAAACACATCCTTTGTTAATCTTAGATAATTATATCTTATATTATAAAAAAATGCCATATACAAAACAATCACCCCTCATAGGTGATTGTTTTTGTCAGTTGAATACATCCTTTACTTTCTCAAAGAAGCCTTTCTTTTGCTCTCTAAATTCTTCTCCCTGTTCCTTACCAAGTTCAATTAGTAAAGTCCTCTGCTTTTCAGTCAATTTTGTAGGCACCTTGATATCCACAGTAAAGTATAAATCACCTCTGCCAACTCCTCTTACATTTGGAACTCCTTTGTTTTTAAATTTAAATTGAGTTCCAGTTTGAGTGCCTTCAGGAATATTGAATTTTTCTTTTCCTTCTAAAGTAGGTACTACAATCTCTGACCCCAGAGCTGCCTCTGTATATGATATAGGTATGTTTATAAAGATATTATTGCCATCTCTCTTAAATATTTCATCTTCTCTAACACTAATATAAATATATAAATCACCTGAAGGGCCTCCACGTAAACCTCCCTCGCCTTCGCCTTTTACAGAAATTATAGAATCCTCGTCAACTCCTGCAGGTACCTTCACCTTTATTTTCTTATCCTTTGTTTGTCTTCCTGTACCTTTACATGTATGACATTTTTCCTTGATTATTTCTCCTGTTCCTTCACACACATCGCAAGTTCCGACTCGTACAAATTGTCCAAATGGAGACTGCTGAGCGTATTTTACCTGTCCGGTGCCATGACATTTAGAGCAGGTTTCTTTGTGCGTACCGGGTTCCGCTCCTGTTCCATTGCATGTTGAACAACTCTCTGTTCTTCTAATTTGTATTTCCTTTTCTACCCCAAATACTGCTTCTTCAAATTCCAGAGTTAAGTTGTACTTCAAATCAGAACCTC
Source organism: Tissierella sp. (assembly GCA_036844705.1). GTDB lineage: Bacteria > Bacillota > Clostridia > Tissierellales > Tissierellaceae > DAIUFH01. Next base: position 77,597 of record DAIUFH010000001.1, on the reverse strand, counting down.
TAACTGGGCCGGTTTTTCTTTTTTGAGAATAACCTGAGCTAAAGCCACCACCAAAGATATCAAAAATATCATCAAATATATCTCCAAATCCACCAAAACCTTGTGCCCCACCTTGTTCATTTACACCTTCAGGGCCAAACCTGTCATATCTTGCTCTTTTATCATCATCGCTTAAAACCTCATAGGCTGTATTTGCTTCCTTAAATTTCTGCTCTGCTTCGCTATTATTTGGATTTAAATCAGGGTGATACTTTTTTGCAAGCTTTCTATATGCTTTCTTGATTTCATCACTGGAAGCATTCTTATCTACCCCTAATATTTCATAATAATCCCTCAAAAAATTTCACCAACCTTTATAATGTCTAACATAGCATAAGCTAAATCCTAAGATTTAGCTTATGTTTTTATTTATTCCTCATCATCATCTACTACTTCATAGTCAGCGTCTACAACATCGTCTTTAGGGTTAGAATCTGCTCCACCTTGACCTTGATTTTGCTCATATAGTTTTTGTGAAATAGCATAGAAGCTTTCAGTTAATTCATCAGTCTTCTTTTTAATGTCATCTACATCATCACCCTCTAATGATTTCTTAAGTGCATCAAGCTTTGAAGTAACCTCTGCCTTTTCATCCGGTGATATCTTTCCTTCCAAGTCCTTTAAGGTCTTTTCAGTTTGATATACCATTTGATCTCCATTGTTTCTTATTTCAATTGTTTCCTTTTTATTCTTGTCTTCTTCCGCAAATCTTTCGGCTTCTTTAACCTTTTTATCTATATCTTCATCAGATAATTTATTAGAAGCAGTTATTGTAATCTTTTGTTCTTTACCGGTTCCTAAGTCCTTTGCACTAACATTTACAATACCATTTGCATCTATATCAAAGGTAACTTCAATTTGTGGTACTCCTCTTGGTGCTGGTGGTATTCCAGAAAGTTCAAATCTACCTAATGTTGTATTATCAGCAGCCATTTGTCTTTCACCTTGTAGTACGTGAATATCTACTGATGTCTGTCTATCGGAAGCTGTAGAGAATACTTGAGATTTCTTTGTAGGTATTGTAGTATTTCTCTCAATTAATCTAGTTGTTACACCACCAATTGTTTCAATTCCCAATGACAATGGAGTAACATCAAGTAATAGTATATCTTTAACTTCTCCACTTAAAACACCACCCTGAATTGCTGCACCAATAGCTACACATTCATCAGGATTTATATCCTTTTGAGGGTCTCTGCCAATTAAATTTTTAACTGCTTCTTGAACTGCAGGTATTCTAGTTGAACCCCCAACCAATAATACTTTTTCGATTTCAGAAGCTTGTAAACCAGCATCCTTTATAGCTGCTCTAACAGGCTCTAGTGTCTTCTCTACTAGGTTAGAAGTTAATTCATTAAATTTGGCTCTTGTAATATCCATATTCAAATGTAATGGACCAGATTGAGTTGCTGTTATAAATGGTAGATTGATATTTGTTGTCATTGTAGACGACAATTCTTTTTTAGCTTTTTCTGCTGCTTCCTTTAATCTTTGAAGTGACATCTTATCAGTAGTTAAATCAACACCATTTTCTTTCTTAAATTGATCGTTTATATATTTTATTAACGCCTCATCAAAGTCATCTCCACCAAGGCGGTTATTTCCTCTTGTAGCAAGAACTTCAAATACTCCATCACCGATTTCAAGTATGGAAACATCAAATGTTCCACCACCTAAGTCAAATACCATAATCTTGTGCTGTCCTGCTTCCTTATCCATACCATATGCCAAAGCAGCAGCTGTAGGTTCATTAATTATTCTCTTAACGTTTAAACCTGCTATTTTTCCTGCATCCTTAGTTGCCTGTCTTTGACTGTCTGTAAAATATGCCGGAACGGTAATTACTGCATCTTCTACCTTTTCACCTAAATAACTTTCAACATCCATTTTGATTTTTTGAAGAATCATAGCTGAAATTTCTTCTGGTGAATAATTCTTTCCATCAATATTTGTTTTATAATCTGTACCCATATGTCTCTTTATAGATGTAATAGTTTTATCAGGATTTGTTATAGCCTGTCTTCTAGCTGTTTCACCAACTAATCTTTCTCCATCTTTAGTAAATGCTACCACTGAAGGAGTGGTTCTATTTCCTTCTATATTAGGTATAACTACAGGTTCTCCACCTTCTATAACAGAAGCACATGAATTAGTTGTACCCAAGTCAATTCCAATTATTTTTCCCATATTAATTCCTCCCTATGTTATTTTGAAACTTTGACCATAGCTGGTCTAATAACTTTTTCTTTTAATTTATATCCCTTTTGCAATACTTCAGTAATCATTCCTGGCTCATACTTATCACTTTCTTCCATGAATACAGCATCGTGATAATTTGGGTCAAAAGCCTTTCCTAAACAATCAATTTCCATTACAGAATAGTTCTTCAATAAATCAAATAGCTGCTGTTCAATCATGCTTATTCCCTTATAAAAGCCATCTTCTTTATCAACTTCACTTTCCAAAGCCCTTTGAAAATTATCAATTATAGGTAACAAATCTCGCATTACAAATTCGATTCCGTCAGAAATTGAATTTTCCTTCTCATTTTCAGTCCTTCTTTTATGATTGATAAAATCAGCTTGTAAACGCATGAATCTACTATTCAATTCATTGAGTTCCTCTTCCTTGGCTTTAATGATTTCCTTTAACGGTTCATCTTTTACTTCTTCTGCCGCTTCATTATTTACGGATTCAGTTTTTAATTCTTCAATATTCTCCATACCATTTTCGTTAAATTCTGCCTTGTTCTTGTTATCACTCATTGAATCACCTCATATTAATTCTTCGCCAAGCTTTCAATAATCTCTGAAATATTTACAGAGAATAGCTTTAACGTGTTTATTAGTTTATAATAATCCATTCTGGTTGGACCTATAACACCAATTTTTCCTATGGTCTTACCCCTAAATTTATATGTTGCTGTAATTATACTGCTATCCTGTAACTGAGAGTAATTGTTTTCGTTACCTATTATTATATCGATATCATGTTTTAAAGAATTGTTAAGAAGCATATCCAATACCATATCCTTATCTTCCATGAAAGATATAATGGATTTTGCTTTGTCTATATCCTTATACTCAGGATAATTGAGGATTCTAGTAATTCCTTCGTAATATAGGTCTATGTTGTCAGTATCTTCTATCGACTTGCTTAATATAGGTATCAGACTTTGCAATATATATCTATAATCATAAAGCTCTTTGATTATTCCTGTATCAAGTACTTGCAACATCTCTTCAAAAGTCAGTCCTCTTAGACTATTATTTAATATATTTGAAAGACTGTTGAGCAAATCAGCTGAAATTGGTTTATCCAATTTAAATATCGAATTTTTAACTATATCAGAATTATTAACTATAATCAACAATATTTGTTTCTCATCAATAGGTACCAATTGAATATGCTTAACCTTGCTTGATTTTAACTGAGGAGAAATTGCAAGAGCTGTATAGTTTGTTATCTCCGATAAAACCTTAGCTGCATTTTGTAACAAATGAACTAATTCATCAGATTCATTAATTAATATATTCTTAATCTTTTCCTTCTTTTGTAAATCAAATATGAATTGATCAAATTTTAGAATACTATCTACATATAGTCTATATGCCTTATCTGAAGGAACACGACCAGCAGAAGAATGGGGTTTGTTTAACAAACCAAGCTCTTCAAGATCCGACATTTCATTTCGAATCGTTGCTGAGCTTACACCAAGGTCATAATGTTTAGATATAGTCCTAGATCCTATTGGTTCAGCAGTTAATATATAACTATTAATAATAGCATAGAGCACCTTTAATTTTCTCTCATCCAACATTTTAATCACCCCTTGGTTCTTGGATGTATTATTAGCACTCCATGATGTCGAGTGCTAACATCATAATATTAAATTACCACTAGTTATTAGCTTTGTCAATACCTTAAAACAATTTAAGGCATAAAATCTACTTCCACGATATTTGATAAATCCCTACCCTTTGCAGTTAGTTTAATCGCAGCTTCATCATCGCTAATCAATTTATTTTGTTTATGCAATAATATTATATCCCTATATTTTTTTTCAATGTCAAACCCAAATCTTTTTACAAATTCTTTCTTAATAATACCCTCGTTCAATCTGAGACCAAGTATACAATATTCAGCAATTTCCATATCTTTATCAATAATTTCTTCATCTTCAACAGGAAATTCATCTTCCCCAAGCTTTTCATTATATGTATTTATATCAGAGAAATTCCAAAATCTCTTTCCAAATAAATTTGAATGACTATTAAGTCCGATTCCTAAATAAGGTTTAACTCTCCAGTATGTGATATTGTGCATACAGTTGTAGCCGGGTTTTGAAAAGTTAGAGATTTCATATTGTTCATAGCCATTACTATCAAAAATATCTATAGCCTTATGATACATTAATCTTTCTACATCTTCATCCGGTAATTGCAAAATACCTTTCTTGTACCATCTGTAAATAGACGTTCCTTCTTCAATTATCAGGCTATAAAGAGAAATATGCTCTACATTCATACTAACAACTTTATTGATAGTACTTATTAAATCCTCCATTGATTGACCGGGCAATCCAAACATTAAATCAACATTTATATTGTTAAACCCATTACTTCTTAAAAGTTTAAATGATTTGTAGAAGTCCTCTGCACTATGAATTCTTCCTATAGATTGAAGCAATCTATTATCCAGAGTTTGTAATCCCAAACTAACTCTATTGATTCCAATTTCCTTATAGATTTTTATCTTCTCATTGTCCAATGTTCCTGGATTTGCTTCAATCGTTATTTCATTTAACTTTTTTATGTTAAAGCAAGTGTATACTTCATTTAAAACATTAGCTATATAGTCTGCATCTATACAGGAAGGTGTACCTCCGCCTATAAAAATTGTTTCCAAATAGAAATCGGACATCCTTAATTTATACAAACTTATTTCCTTAATTAAATTGTCTATATAGATTTGTATATTTTCATCTTTTCTAGGAAATGATATGAAATCACAATAATGACATTTTTTCTCACAAAACGGTATATGAATATATAAACTAAAAGATTTCATTTTACCTCCTAAATAAAATGCACACCCAGTGTGCATTTTATTTTTCGTCGTATTTTAATACTGTTAGAAAAGCTTCCTGAGGTACTTCAACAGCACCAATTTGTCTCATACGCTTCTTGCCCTCTTTTTGTTTTTCCAACAGTTTTTTCTTTCTACTTATATCTCCACCATAACATTTAGCCAATACATCTTTCCTTAAAGCTCTTATTGTTTCTCTTGCTATAATCTTTGACCCAATAGCAGCCTGAATCGGTATAGCAAATTGGTGTCTAGGGATTACATCCACCAATCTTTCCGCAATATTTCTACCCCTTTCATAGGCCTTTTCAGAGTGAACTATTAAGGAAAAAGCATCTACTAATTCCCCATTGATCAATATATCCATTTTTACAAGCTCGCTTCGTTTATAACCCTTTAATTCATAATCAAAGGAGGCATAGCCTTTTGTTTTTGATTTAAGTGCATCAAAAAAATCATAGATAACTTCATTCAATGGCAATTCATAGTGAAGCATGACTCTTGTTTCCTCTAGGTATTCCATATTTATAAAAGTACCTCTTTTATTCTGGCAAAGTTCCATAATTGTTCCCACATAATCAGTAGGAGTCATTACAGACGCATTTACAATCGGTTCCTCCATATAATCAATCTCTGCCTGAGGAGGCAAATTTGATGGATTTTGAATTTCAAGAAAAGTACCATCATTTTTATATACCTTGTATATAACACTAGGTGCAGTGGTAACAATGTTTAAATCAAATTCCCTTTCAAGTCTCTCTTGTATTATTTCCATATGAAGAAGACCTAAGAAACCACATCTAAATCCAAATCCTAAGGCAACTGATGATTCAGGCTCAAAAACTAGAGAAGCATCATTAACCTGTAACTTTTCTAGTGCATCTCTAACGGACGTAAAATCTTCTCCTTCAGCTGGATAAATTCCACAATAAACCATAGGTATGACCTTCTTGTACCCTGGTAATGGCTCATTAGTAGGATTATTGTCATCAGTTATAGTATCACCGACTCTAGCTTCTTTAACATTTTTTATACTTGCGGTTACATATCCTACTTCCCCAGCCTCAAGCTTTTCCAATGGAACATGCTTTGAAGTATTTATACCTACTTCTGTAACCTCAAAGCTTCTCCCTGTAGACATCATTCTCATCATCATTCCAGGTTTTATAGTGCCTTCCACAACTCTTATATAACATGTAACTCCTTTATAACTGTCATAATAAGAATCGAAAATTAACGCCTTTAATGGGGCATTTGCGTTTCCTTTAGGGGCAGGAATCGTAGACACTATTGCTTCAAGGACAGTATCAATGTTTAAACCTTCCTTCGCAGAGATCAATGGAGCATGTTCGCAGTCAATCCCAATGATATCCTCTATTTCCTTTTTAACTTCATCAGGTCTCGCGCTAGGTAAGTCTATTTTATTTATTACAGGAAGTATTTCAAGGTCTTGATCCAAAGCAAGATATACATTTGCAAGAGTTTGAGCCTCTACTCCCTGAGTAGAATCAACAACCAATATAGCTCCTTCACAAGCTGCCAAGGATCTTGATACTTCATAATTAAAATCAACATGACCAGGGGTATCAATTAGGTTGAATATGTAATCTTCACCATTTTTAGCTTTATAGTAAAGTCTTATGGCCTTAAGCTTTATTGTTATACCTCTTTCCCTTTCAAGATCCATGCTATCTAATACCTGTGCCTGCATTTCCCTATTTGTAAGCATTCCAGTATTCTCAATAAGTCTATCTGCCAAAGTAGATTTACCATGATCTATATGAGCTATTATAGAAAAATTTCTTATATTTTCTTGATTTATCCGCATGGTATTCCTCCTTATAAAAATCACTCGTTATCTAAATAATTATAGCAAAATTTAAGTATTAAGTAAAACAAAAGACCAGAAAAACTGGTCTTTTTAAAAATAGTAGATTTTACTTCGTTATATAATATGTTTTTCCAAATATAGTAAGAGTCTTATTATAAATATCTAATAACAATAAATCCGTGTTCTCTAAAACATTTAAATCAATTATAGTTTTATTAACTCTCATTAAGAGAACTATAAGTATAGCTATCAAGCTAAATATGACAATTAGCTTAACAAATCTTAAAAAAGCTAATTTCTTTCTATTTCTATATCTTTCTAATCTGGATTCCACAATCATCACCCAAATTATGGTATCCATATTTTGATAATTCTATACTATCTAATTTTACCAAACCTATTATCGAATGGAAAATATCTAAATCCCGTTATTCCCTTTATAGAATCTATTGTGATACAACCGAAATACCTACTATCCTTACTTGCTCCTTCTTCTCTATTATCGCCCAATACGAATAGCTGTCCTTCTGGAACTATCCACGAACTTTCGTTATATATATGAGTAAAAGAACCTACTTCTATATAATCTTCCTCCAACAATTCGTCATTTACATATACTTTTCCATCAACAATCTCCACCTTGTCACCTGCAACTCCAATTACTCTTTTTATATAATCCTTATTTGTATTGTCAGGTGCCTCTAAGACAACTACGTCTCCTCTATGAGGTCCATTAAAATATAGAGGAACCTTTAATGCAAATAGTCTGTCCCTCTCATGAAGTGTTGGATACATTGAATTGCCAAGTACATATGTTGTGTTAAATATAAATGTTTTTATCAATATAGCTATCAGTATAGCTGTTCCTATACTTTTTATCCATTCAATTAATTCACCATTTGATTTCTCTTCTTTGTTGTTATTCTCCAAAGTTTAACCTCCTTGTCAATTTGCTATCTATATTATAGCACTTAAAGATTATTTGTTAAAGATTATTCTATTATGCTATCTATTACTAAACTTAGTATTTCCCCTATCAATTTAGCTGCTTCCTTTGCTTCCTCTTGAGTAATCAAATTGCTGCCTACCTCTATAAGCGCAGAATAATCAGAAGCAAATAGATTATATTTTCCCGCTGGTTTTACAATTATTCCAGTGCAAAACCCTGGATACAATGTATCGGATACAGCTTTTATATATTTTGCAAAACTCAAAACACTTTCATAATTTGGTGTATCAGGACCTACAACAAGTGAAAATGTAGCAGTACTTACACCATTTATATCTATCCTTGCAGTTTTTAAAAACTTATCCTTGTACTCTGCATTGCTATCAACACCATCTCTATGCACATCAAAAAACATCTTTAAGTTTTTATTTTCAGCTTTTTTACTATTTATTGTATTGAGGGATCTGGTATATGAACTATTGTATGAAGGTAAATCATGTAGAGTCTTGACATGATCCACCTTGTGTCCATTTCCCTCTAATACCTTTTGCAATACTTCACCAATGCTAACAACATTTTTTTCCGTATCTTGATTATGATATTCCGTTGGATTATCAGTTAGATAGCTTTCTGTACCATGAGTATGATACATCAATATATAATTCTCGTCTTTGTTTAAACTTACTTTGTTTATATTTAATGGTTTTGGAATATTCTCAATGGAATTTACTCCTTGTGAATCCTTTATGACAATTAGACTTTCATATTCATCTAATCTATCTATGATAAAGTCACCTGAAGTGCTGAGCTCATGCTCATCATCTATATCAGCTTCTACATTTTCACCTATTGGAGGTTTATTTGAATCTAAATCCTTGTCTTTATTATTTAGTCCAAAAGGTAGATCATATCCAGTGAATATCTTTTTTAAATCATCAAAACTGTTAAATACGCTATTATCTGTAAAAAATTTATAGATCAAAGCACCAACATTAAAAATCAGTAGACATATAAGTATTATGATTAAATAGCTATCATTATTTTTTCTTACTCTTCTTCTTCTCCTCTTCATGTAAACACTCCCTAAAATATATCTTACAAATTTATATTCTAAGAAGGTTAATTTTATGTTTATTATCTTATATATCTATTTACATCTTTGAGGTCTATACCTGGATGGAGTGCTATATTTAGACCATTTGCAATTATTATGGACAAATCATCTATCAACACATCTATATCCTTAGGTGTTACTATGGTATTTGCCATAAATGGATTTAAAACCTCTTCAATAAGACTATATCTTTCTTCATTTGATAGATCTTCAAGCAGATTGTAAAATTCCCTACCCACATCTGCCTGCTCCTTCAAAGAGCTGATGATTAAGTCAAGTGTATCACTCACAATTGTTGCTGCGTTTACAACTGTTGGTATCCCTATGGATAAAACGGGAATTCCTAGGGTTTCCTTGTTTAGAGCAACTCTTTTGTTACCTACTCCTCCTCCAGGGGATATACCAGTGTCGGATATCTGAATAGTAGTACTTATTCTATTCATTTTCCTTGATGAGAGTGCATCAATGGCTATTAACAAATCTGGCTTTATCTTATCCACAATGCCTTTTACGATGTCAAAACTTTCTATCCCTGTCATACCCATCACTCCAGGGGACATAGCAGCTACGTTTGCCATTGTCTCATCAAATTCCTTGTTGAAATTAATAAAATATTGTCTTGTAACCAATACCCTTTCTACTACTTTTGGTCCTAAAGCGTCAGGGCTTATATTCCAGTTTCCTAAACCAATGATTAATATCTTTGAATTGGGATGATTTAAACCCATACCTTTGATTTCCTTGGCCAATGCCTGACTTATTTCGTCCTTTAAATCTTCATTAGTTTTGTCTAAATTGGGAACATCTATTGTTATATATTGACCTATTGGTTTTTTCATCTTTTCCATGCCATTCTTATTTAATACTTCTACTTTAGTAACTGTATAGTTTTCATTTTCTTTTACATCGACTGAAACCCCCTCTAACTCCACATCGTTTTGCTCATTATATAATTCTCTACTTTCAACAGCTAAATCAGTATGTACTCTAAACATTTCAATCTCCTTTCCATCTTTATTAAATAATTCTAACCATTCTAGAATTATTTATCCTTGCAATTTATCAACGTTCATGGTAAAATATGCATTGTTAGATTAGAGGAGGTGAAACTATTGGCAAATATAAAATCTGCTGAAAAAAGAATCCTAGTTACTGAAAAAAGAACGGCTTTAAACAAAGGTAGAAAATCCGAGATTAAAACATATATTAAGAAATTTGAAAGTGCGGTTACCGCTGGAGATTTAGTAGAGGCTAAGGTACTACTTAATGTTATAGACAAGAAGTTAAAGAGAGCTGCTCATAAAAATATAGTTCATAAGAATGCCGCAGCAAGAAAGGTAAGTAGACTTACTAAAAAGTTAAATCAAGCAGCAATATAAATAGAACTTCGGGAGAGCCGAAGTTTTTTTATATCTCTAAGTCCAAATCTTATTATCTTATTTTTTCTGTTAGTTTTACTATAAGAATCTCCAATTCTGTTCTCTCATCTGCAGTACTTGTCTTTAATTTTTTGTCAACCTCAAGAATTAGATTTAGATTATCTTCTAATTCTTTAATTTTAAAAAATTTTGCCTTGCTAGATATTTTATTGTATTCATAGCTTTTAATGTGTAATTTATCTATGATTTCACCATCAGTATATCCCTTATTTTTATAGATATTATAACCTAGCATAAGTCGAATCTGTCTGCTAATCATGAACAGTATTTTAGGTATTGGTTCATTGGAGAGATATATATCGTTAAATATTTTAAGTGAGCTATCTATATCTCCTCTATTTATTGCTGATAAAAGATCAAATATATTGCTGTCTAAGGACTTAATGGTAACTAAATCTAAATCATCTTTAGTTACTTCAAAATTTTGGGAGAAGCTTATTACCTTAATAAGTTCATTTTCCAAGTCGTATAGATTGCTATGGATATTTCTACTTAAATACGAACTCTGTTGGACAAAATAATTTGCATTAGAATAGGAAATATTTGCATTATGTAACTTGGCTATTTTATTTATCCATTCTATAAGGACTTTTCCCTTTAGCTTATTGAACTCCACCACTTTGTTGTTCTTATTATAATACTTATAGATTTTAGTGTTCTTTTTTAGTTCATTGAAATTATCCAACAAAATTAAACAAAGATAATTCCCTAAATTGTCTAAGTAATTAAGCAATTCCTTATCTATACTTTTTTCCTCTCTATCAAAAAAAATTGTAATATCATTTAACAAAACAATCTTTTTTGAAGACATTACAGGTAATGTTTCACATGTATTTACCAAATCATTAAATGTAGCTACCTTTCCTTCCAAAACTGTATAATTTAATGTTTCAAAGGATTCCTCAATATATTTCTTTTTTAAAGTAGCTATACATTCATTCATCAGATATTCTTCTTCACCAATAAAAAGATATGTAGCTTCTATTTTATCCCTATTTATAATTGTTAAAAAATCTTTATATTCCAATTAATACACCTTCTTTTCCATTATAGTTCTTTATTAAAATATATGATATCAAAAAATATAAAACTGTTGTAGATATAATTGTCAAATCTTGATTCCTTTTAAGAAAGCTGGTAATATCATATTTGTCTTTATCCAATATTACTTTAATTCTTCCCATTTCATCAGTTCTAAATATTTTTGACTTTACTGAATCAAGTCTTTTCAATACCTCTTCATTTGGATGGTTATAAAAATTATTTCTACCAACGGATATTATGCTATTTGTTGGCTCTGTCTTTTCCAAAAATTCTATAGTGGAAGACGTATTGCTTCCATGATGAGGTATTTTTAATATATCTATATTATGTATATTCTTACTTAACATGAATTCCTCGGCTTCAGATTCAATATCACCTGTAAATAATATATCAAAATTTTTGTATCTTAGCTTAGATACAAGTGATTTATTGTTGGAAGTAAAATTAGACAGATTTATATCTACCTGTGGCCACAATATCTCTAGAGTCGTATTTTTATCTAAATGTAGTATATCACTTTCTTTTAATATACCGATTGGTATATTTCTCTTTCTTAATTGACTCAACAGTTTCATATCCTCTGGCATATAGCTTGAAAATACTTTTCCAATCCTAATCTCATCAAGTAAGGCAAATATTCCTCGATAATGGTCATCATCAAAATGTGTTATTATGATTGCATCTAATTTGTTGATTCCATGCTTTTCAAGATATGGTAGCGTAATGAACTTACCAACATCATCTGTTAAAAAGCTCCCTCCTGTATCCATCAATATGGTAGAACCCTGAGTACTGATAAGAATTGAATCTCCTTGTCCAACATCTATGAAATCAACTTCAATTTTTTCATCAAAATTGATTCCTATAGTAGATATCAAAATAAATATTAAAAGATAATAAACAATTGATTTTTTTACACCTTGATCTAGTTTATTTATATCAATTAAGTGAAATACAATCCCCAATAACAAATAGTATAAAAGAATAAAGCACAAATCAGGTGAGAAAACTTTTATCGAATTTATAGGAAAACTATAAAAAATTCTAGTAATTTCATATTGAATTTTTAACACAAGCTCCAATACGCTTCCAAAGATAAAATTTAGAAAAGCGAAGGTATAATTAAAAATAATCATAAATACTGCAATTATCAATGATAATGATAGTAAAGGTACAATTATTAAATTTGAGATAAATCCCATTAACTGAATCCTATTGAAATAATAGCTTTGTATAGGCAACAACCCGACAAATACAGCTATAATTGATGACAAGGTCATTATAAAATTATTTTTCCAAGGATAAAACAAATTTTCAATCTTCTTGCTATATAAAAATAAAGATATTACCGCCATATATGATAACTGAAATCCAATGTTAAAAAGCCAAAAGGGGTTAATCAGCAAGCAAATAAACATAGAAAAAGAAATTGTATTTATTGTATCATATGGCTCGTGTACTATTTGTGAAAAGTATAATATTGTAAACATAATACAAGCTCTCACAGCAGATGCAGGAAATCCTATTAATGCAACATATAAATAAATTATACTAATTGTTATAACAAAATTTAGCTTTCTTTTAATACCAATTCTGGATAGAAGATAATTTATAAAACCTGCTATTATACCTATATGTAAGCCAGATACGGCTAATATATGAGCTAGTCCAAGCTCACGATATTTTAACAATTCATCCTCTTCAACTAAGTCCGTTTTCCCCAGGATTATAGCAGTTATCAGGTTAGAATTTTCCGAACTTAAATACTTATTAAATAGACTTGTAATATCCTTTTGGAATTTATCCTTTAAATCATAAAAAATATTTTCGTTATATTTGACCCTATTTACTGAGTATTCTTTAACACTCATGGTCGTATGAATTTTCTTTGTAAGTAAATATAATTTATAATTGAATAGCTTAGGATTTGTATTTTCCATAGGTAGCTTCAATGCACCATTAAAAGAAATACTGTCACCTAACGAAAATTCTTCATCATTTCCTATTACGTTTAAAATCATTTTTTCTCTTATAGAATTACCATCAACTGATTTTACATTTACAATATATTTACTTATACCTTCCCCTTTTTCTTTTATTTCATCAATTATTCCGTAATAATCATAACGTTTATCTAAATAAGGCTTGAGAGTGCTAAGACTATTAATATTTGTATTTAAAGCACCAATCAGTATAAATAAAAGTATGATTAAAAGGTAATTTTCTTTGTTACTATGCAAATTAAATAATGAATATAATATTAATAATAATAGAGCTATAAACAGCATAGAACTTTTAATTGATATAAAATATGAAATTAAAATTCCTGCAATAGTAGATAAAAGAATTAGTACAAATGGTCTATCCATAAATTTCTTCCTTTGTATTTCTTTCTAATTGCTATATAATGTAAATGTAAATATAAACTCGTAATCCCTACATTACGGTCGGATGATGCTTATGTCATCCTGAGATAGCAGTATAAGATTTACTCGTGAAGGATCCAGGGTCTAAACCCGAGATTCTTCGCTAATGCTCAGAATGACAGTACAAGACATATTCCTCCACTACGGTCGGGATGACATATGTGTATTATAACATACTTTAGATGCAAATATTATTAATTCATAGAGGATGGTATATGGTATGACAATAAAATTTTATATGGAAAACCCTTATTTAAAGGAACTAGAGGCTAATGTGATTGAGAAAAGATATGCTAACAATAAATATTATATAAAGCTTGATAGGACCATATTTTACCCTCATCTTTCAGGTGGACAACCAGGTGACAAAGGTACTATAAACGGTTTAGAGGTCTTAGAAGCATATGAGGACGGTAACGATATCGTTCATGTTCTTGAAAATGGAATAAATTGCGACAGGGTCAATATTTCTATAGATTGGGAAAATAGATTAGATCTTATGCAGCAGCATACAGGACAACATCTATTATCTGCCGTTTTTTACAAGCTTTTCAATGGTGAAACAATAGGCTTTAATATCAGCAAAGAATATGTATATGTAGACATTACAATTCCGTCTTTATCTGAAGAAGATGCGCAAAAGGTTGAGATGTTAGCAAACAAGGTAATTTATTCTAACTTCAGTATAAAATCTTATTTTGTAAACGAAAATCAATTGAAAAAGCTGCCTATTAGAAAAAAACCAAAGGTACATTCAAATATACGAATAGTTGAAATAGACAATTTTGACTTTTGTCCCTGCGGTGGCACTCACCTTAGCCATACAGGAGAATTAGGAATCATTAAGATTAGAAAGTGGGAAAAATACAAAGGCAATATTCGAGTAGAATTTGTATGTGGTGCTAGGGCACTAAATGATTATACGTGGAAAAATATTTACATAAAAGAAATCAGCTCTCTCATATCAGCAAAGGATAAAGATGTTTTAAACAGAGTTCATAAGCTATATGAAGATAAAGAAAACCTTGAAAAAGAAAATCGTATTCTAAGAGACAGACTTTTAAAACTTAAGGGGGATTCATTCTTTGAAGATTCCAAATTAAATAATGATATTAAATTTATTTATAAAGTAATAGATGATATGGATTTTAAAGAACTATCCTTCATAGCCAATTATCTACAGGCTAATGATAAGCTCATACAGATTTATGGGTTGAAAGGAAATGATAAATCTCAATTTTATGTAAGTAGTTCTAAGGACATGAATATTAATTTACAGGAAATATTTAAAAAGATATCCTCACAATATGATATCAAAGGTGGAGGTAATCCAAATACAGTTCAGGGGAGTTCCATGACTTCTAATCTAAAGAATATCATGGAAAACTTCACAAATTATATAGTGAAGGAAATAAAGGTTAGAAAATCCTAACCTTTATTTATATTCTAAAATTTCTTCCCATAGTTTAATCTTTATTTCTGTTATTCCACTATAGTTAATACATTTTTTATAAACTGATTCTATTATTGCATGATTATCCTTTGCACTATGCAACGCATCTATACCTTTTTCTATTATACTATTGAATAATTGATAATCATTTTGATTTATGCAATCTTTATCGAAATATTCATCTAGGTCTATAGTTGTATATATATAGTTTTTGGTGTCATTAGTAGTTGAAATTATTGTGTTCAATTCCTTGATTATCAAACTATCAATCTTATTTGGTATTAATGGGTTGTGGAAGATTTCTACGTGATAATTTCTTAATATAGCCTCTTGGGCAATTCTTTTCAAGAATGTGGTTTTTCCCGTACCTATGCTTCCATTAAGGTAGTATCTATCTTTTACACCATCAATAACCGTCGAAGTATAATCAACAAATCCTTCAGGAGTAAAAGCTGAAGTAAATAGATGCCTCTCTTTAAAACTTACAACATCATTCAATATTTGTTCCTTTGAAAATATTCTTTCTATGGCGTTCTTAGTAAGCTTGTTAATGTTTGCGAAATCAACATTTTCCTTATTACTTTGTTCTATATTATCATATATAGGCTTAGAACTTCTAAAATAATTGAATGCACTTCTATAGGCATTTTTATTATTTTTCTTAGCCATAAATATCTCTGATTTATACAATTTCAATCCATCACTATCAATAAATGGTCCTAAATCAACAATCTTATCAGTAAGTCCTGGGTAAACCGGGTCAATTATATGTGGAGCAGTACCATCTAAAACGCATATTTTTAATTCATTTATAACTACTCCATCTATAGAATTAGGATCGGAAGGACAATGATGAAATTCTACACTAAAGCCTTCTTTAACTGCTTTTTCTCCTATTTCTCTCATTATGGTTGATTTTCCACCACCTGGCATTCCCTTCAATATATATAGCATATTTCTATCTATATCAATGATATTGTCATGATAGCTATAAAAACCAACAGATGTGTTTCCGCCAGGAAAAAGTCTTCTAATATTTACCATAATCACTCCTCCTAATCATTTATATTATAATCTATTCCGATTTTTTTATAACGTGAGTTAGGAATTAAAAAAAAATAACTCCACAACTTGGATAATCTCCAAATTGTGGAGTTTTATTATACTGTACCTATGATATCTTCAACTATATCAATACTTTGTGAATCTAGATACTTATCTATTCCATTTATTATATCCAATGCTATATTTGGATTGGTAAAACTTGCTGTACCTATCTGTATGACTTTTGCACCTGCCATTAAGAACTCCACTGCATCTTCCCATGTGCTTATACCACCTAAGCCCATTATAGGTATATCAACAACTTTAGCCACCTGATGAACTATTCTTAGGGCAATTGGTTTAATTGCTGGACCCGATAACCCTGCATATCCATTTTCAAATACAGCTTTTTTCTTCTTTATATCTATAGCCATAGCTAAAAAGGTATTTACCAAGGATATGCC
Source organism: Tissierella sp. (assembly GCA_036844705.1). Taxonomy (GTDB): domain Bacteria; phylum Bacillota; class Clostridia; order Tissierellales; family Tissierellaceae; genus DAIUFH01. The sequence continues at coordinate 60,706 of DAIUFH010000001.1, read as the reverse complement.
ATCTGCACCTTCTTCTTCACACATCTTAGCCAATTCAACTATATCTTCTGCGTTAGGTGATAGCTTAATAACAAGTTTGTGTTCACAGATTTTCCTTACCTCTTTTATCAGTTTTCTGGCAATCTCCGTCTTAATACCAAAACTCATACCGCCCTCTTTTACATTTGGACAGGATATATTTAGTTCAATTATATCCAGCTTCTGACGATTAAGCTTTTCTACTCCAATTAGATAATCGTCAGTAGAATGTCCACTTAAGTTTACTATGTTGACAGTATCCTTGCTATTAAGAAAGTCTAGATACTTTTCAATAAACCCATCTACTCCCGGATTCTCTAACCCAACACTGTTCATAATTCCAGCAGCAGTTTCCCATATTCTTATCCCTTCATTTCCAGCTCTTGGATTCAAGGTTAAACCCTTGGTAGAAATGCCTCCTAGCTTCTCTAATCCAAATAAATCATCTATTTCAATTCCAAAACCACATGTTCCCGATGCTAAAACCACTGGATTTTTAAAATTTATACCACTAAAATCTACATTTAAATTACTCATGTGTGAACACCTCGCTTCCTAAAAATATTGGACCATCCTTACATGTAAGTTTGTTTCCATTTTTAGTTTTACAAGTACACACATAACAAATTCCCATTCCGCATCCCATTCTTTTTTCTAAAGATACATATACAGTTGCCTTTTTATCTTTAGATAGTTTATATACATCCTTCATAAGCGATTCAGGTCCACAAGTAAATATATAATCATATTTATCCGCTTCTACAAGGCTTACAACTCTCTGATTGGTTTTTAGTATCAGGTTATCAGAAACTTTAGTAAGCTCTTCTCTAAGAATCTCCACACCACGAAGACTATAATATATATCTATAATATTGTCATTATCCTTTGATAACTCCTTAGCTGCATAATATAATGGTGCAATCCCAACTCCTCCACCTACCATAGCTATTTTCCCCTTGATATTAGGAAAATTGTTGCCATAAGGACCATAACAAATTATTTCATCATTCTCTTTAAGAGTTGACATTATTTCAGTACCTTTACCTATAATTTTATATAAGAAGGTCATAGATGAAGAGTCTCTATCAAAAATACTCAATGGTCTTGATAATAGCGGGTCATTGTCCCATGCTCTAAGCATACAAAACTGTCCCATTTTCGCATCGTTTTTCTGTTCTATCTTTATCAAATAGTATTCATCTGTAAGTCTTTTATTATATATTATGTTTGCCATTCTTACCTCCTTGCCTCAGAAAAGAATTTCTCTTCTACCTCTTTGTTGTCTTTTGATTTAAACATTAACGATACCAATACCATAAATATAATATTCATAAAGAATGCCCACATAAACCCTGGATATCCAAGGGGACTAATTTCCAATATTCTCATAGCAAATAATACTACTATACCTACTGTCATCCCAACAGCGGCTCCTTCTTTTCTAGCATCCTTCCAATATAATCCAAGGATAAACGCAGGTGCTAATTGTGCCAGCCCTGTATATGCAATGTCTTGAACCACTTGAACTAGAGTTTCCGGTGGTCTTAGCGCAATTACAGCCGCCACTATAGCTAAAACCAATACTACTACTCTTGAAATAACCATATTCTTTGCGTCAGATACTTCGTCTTTTTTATTGAGTAAAATCAAATCCTGTGAAGTTATCTGTGATGATACAAGAAGCATAGAGTTTATTGTAGACATACCAGCTGACATAGCTGCTGCCATTATTAACGCTGCAACAAACCAATTTGAGTAATTTTTCATCATCAAAGGCAATACTGTATCTGCCGCACCAACATCTGTTAAAAGTTGATGTCCAGCTAAACCTATAAATAATGTTGAAAATCCAAATATAAGAACTTGAGACACTGGAATACTTATAGCTGATTTAGCAAGAGCATTTTCATCTTTTGCCATAAGGGATCTAGTCCAAATATGCGGACAGAACCATATGCCAAATGGTAGAACAATAAACTGCATTATCCAATATTTATTGGTATACATTTCCTTGGCTCCAGGTCTTGAAAGCAGCTCAGGAGTACTTTCTATAGCTGTTTTAAATAATTGAACGATACCTCCTGCAGGTGCTATGGCAACATATGCTGCAATCACGATGCCTGCCATCAATACCACTGCTTGAATTGCATCTAGAAGTATAACACCACCAGCTCCACCAATAAGTACATATAATAACGAAAATATAACCGAAACTAAAATTGCAACTTCATATGACACCAAATCTCCGGTGATAACCTGTAGTGCCCTGGCGTTCCCAACATATTGCATAGCCAAGAATACCATAGTCATAAGTACTGATATACATGAAGCCAATACCTTGATATAATCTGAACCATATCTATCTTTAAAATAGTCACCAATAGACATGTAATTATACTTATTGGCCAATAATCTAATCTTGTTTCCGAAATAAATTACCATTAAAGCTACCCAAACCTGACTAAGAACTATTACTATATATGATATACCATGGGTATAATACATCCCCGGTGCTCCTAAAAATGCAAATGTGCTTTGCATTGCAGCAATCATAGTTAATGGCATCAATATAGAACTAACTCCTCTATTGGCTAAGAAGAAACCAGTTGCATTTGCTTGTTTAGATTTTTTACCGCTTCGAACTGTGATAGCTAACATCATAATCAAATAAATAAGTATTATAAGTAAGCTTAAAATATTTTTATTCATCATTTCTCCTCCTCTTGACACTATCTGTAAACTTTTTAGCTACCCAAAGTACAAAGATGAGGTTAATTATCATTAATATCCACCAGTAAAGTAGTGGAAACGGTAACCAACCAAATATATATGGCTCAGGAGTTGCAGTAAAAGAAAATGGCACCATCCCTAATAATAATAGAATTACAAAAATGATTAGAATTAATTTATGATTCATTATTTACACCCCTATTCTAAATTTTTATAAACAATATTGCCATTGCAAATCGTATATTTAACCTTTCCATATAAAGTCTCGCCAACAAAAGGAGAATTCGAGGACTTGGATTTAAACTTATCTGCAATATAAGATTCATCTTCATTAAAAATAACAATATCAGCATTTGATCCTGCAGACAATGTTCCACAATCTAAATTATAAAGCCTCGCAGGATTAATGGTCATCTTTTCAATCAGATCCATCAATGATAAATGACCTTTCTTAACAAGGTTTGTAATTCCTAAAGATAAAGATGTCTCTAGACCTATTATTCCACTTGGTGTCTTTGTTAACTCTCTACCCTTCTCTTCCTCGCTGTGGGGTGCATGGTCTGTAGCAATAATTTCAATTGTATTGTCCTTTAATCCATTTATAATCTTTATCCTATCATTTTCAGTCCTAAGTGGTGGATTCATCTTAGCTAAGGATCCATGCTCTAATACTGCTTCTTCAGTTAAAGAGAAATGGTGTGGAGTAGCCTCTGCGTATACATTTGCGCCTAAGCTCTTAATAAGCCTTACCATATCTACTGAATTTCCAGAGCTTATATGTTGTATATCAATAGTTGCACCACTATACAAGGCAAGCATAGTATCTCTAGCTACCATAATATCTTCCGATATATTCGGGGCACCTTTTATACCAAGTTTTTTAGATACTATTCCATCATTTATACCTGGAGTACCTATAAAATTTGGGTCCTCTTCATGAAAACTTAACGGAACATTTAATTCTTTAGTTTTTTTCATAGCTTCAAAAATTAATTTTGTATTGTTGATGGGAATACCATCATCCGTAAAACCTATGGCTCCTAAGCTATGAAGCCTTTCCATATCTACCAATTCTTCACCTTTAAAACCTTTAGTTACAGCCGCCACTGTATGGATATTTATCTTTGATTTCTTCATCTTATCCAGAACGTATTTCAATGTTTCTTCATTATCTATTATAGGGTTTGTATTTGCCATTGCGACTACAGTGGTAAACCCGCCAGCCGATGCTGCTTCTGAACCGGACAATATGTCCTCCTTGTAAGTAAATCCAGGATCTCTAAAGTGAACATGTATATCTACCAGCCCAGGGGCAACTATATATCCTTTAGCGTCTATAATTGCCTCATCAGCAGTTTCACTAAAAACCCCGATGGCTTTAATCTTTCCATTTTCAATCAATAAGTCTGCTTTCTTATCTAGACCCACGCTAGGATCTATTAGTCGACCATTCTTAATTATCATAATCTTTTCCTCCATCAAGAATTTAAATAATTATTCCTACTCAATGTACATCTTCAAATTAGCATCACCCACCTAAAATAGTATATGTAAACTTATCTCTATTATCTATATTTTTATATTATCAAAGGCTGATTAGGTAAAGAATGTACAATAGTACAAATATTTTCAGAATTTTTTGTATAGAAAAATAAAAACCCTAGAAATTTATCTAGAGTTTTTCATTATCTTAGTATATATTAAAAATAAATATAGCTTAAAATTATGCTCAAATATTGATATATCATAACCAGTTATTTCTTTAATCTTATTTAACCTATATCTAACTGTATTCTTGTGAATGAAAAGTTTTTCTGCAGTTAAATTAATATCCATATTATTATCATAAAATGATTCCAAAGTTTTCAGAAGATCCTTATCTAGTCTTTCATTGATTTCTTGAAATGCTTCATTGCCACAAGACCTTAGAAATTTTTCTAAAGTAATATAGATATTCATATCCTTGTAATAATAAATACCCAATTTTTTATCAATAAGTGCTCCTATTTTCAATACTTCAATAGATTTAAAATATGAATTCTTGAGTCCTTCTAAACCATAATCTATAGGACCTATACCTATATGTATATCCTCATGTTTATTATTATCTATAATGTATTTATCTATTAATTCCATGATATATGGTAGATTGTTTTCTATATTTTTCACTTCACTTGAAAAAAACAAAATTGAAGACTTATCTCCTACAGTTACTACAGGATTGTATGTAAACTTCAACAATCTGTCACTCTCTTTTGCAACTTTTTTAGCAATTTTTCTAATATTATTTATCTTTTCGTCAGTTGGTTCTACTATACTTAAGGTAATTGCTAGTGTGCTACTGTCTCTAATGTTAAACCCTAATAGATTTCCCTTCTGAAGCATCATTTCATCATCATCTATATTGTCGAACAATATATCTTTCATATATTTTTCAATAATATAGTCTATATCTCTATTTTCGAAAATTTTATTTGTAGCATTGACTATAATTTCAATATAGGCCATTTTCCAAGGGATTTTAACTAATACAAGTCCTCTTAGATTTGCTCTATCTATAATTAATTGGTCTAATTCCTTAACGTATTGCCCGGTTTTAATAGCAAGACAAGAACAATTGTTATCTGCTAATTTATCTATCAATCTTACTTGTTCTCTAAGATCATCCTTAAAGGCATAAAGACTAGTAATTACAAAATCATTGCCTTTTAACCATCTCACTATATCTGGCACTTCCATTACTGTAACATATGAGACTCTTTTGTTTAAGCCTTGCTCACCACCTATAACTGATAGTTTTCTTAAAGCTGGAATAGACAATATTTCTTGAACAGTAACCATGATGCTTCACCTCACTATAAGATAATCCTATTTTAACATTTCTCTCTTATTACAATGCACAATTATGGAAATTGCAATTAATACTTATGCTAATTTATCTTATTTAAATTATACTACATTATTTGGTAAAATAAGTCTAATATGAAATAAAAATTATAATTTCAAAAAATAAAAAACCCTAGCACTCTACATCACACCAGGGTTCTATTTTATCTTTTAATACCAATCTTTATTTTGGAATTGAATATATTTTGGTAAGTCTTCCATAGTACTGTCATCTGATACATCATATTTATCTTTAGCTTTTCTTCCTGTGTCTTTCATAATATAACTCTTTACTAGCTCATCATAATCATAATTATGCAAATTATCACTATAAATCGTATCTTTAAATTTATCCATATATAACTCCCTCCTTATATTATATATGTTGTCCAAGTAATTGTTGTTACAACTATTTGCTAATTGAAAAAGCAAAAATAAAAGATATTTGTCTCTCTCGTACATGCGAAATGACACGCTAAGTAGCTCGCGGGATAAGAAATTGAAGGTTGTTAAGTGATTTTTAGGCAATAAAATAAGGCCTGCAAAAGCCATAAGCCTTGAAAACACTAATGGCGGGAGTATGTGGGAATCGAACCCACCCAAGAGGCTCCTAACCCCTCGCGCTAGTTTTGAAGACTAGAGAGCACACCAGAACTCATCTACCCCCATATACCATTCCTTGTCGATTTTAGCATAAAACCCAGTAATAGTCAATAATGTTAAATTAGAAAATAAATTACCCCTTTAATTTTTATAAAAAATCCCGCCTATTTTTAAGCGGGTTATCAATATAGTTAAATCAAAACGTTTAACCAAAATTTTCTTAATTAGGTCGTTTTATTTCTGGAAAGGTATTTAATAGACACCTTATATAACATAATTCCAATTTCTTTATTTCTTTAATTGTGAATGGTGAAGTCTTTTCCATGTAAGTTTCATCTTCATTATCTTTTTTATGTAAATCATCAATCCTAGTGAGCAAAGCCTGTAATATTTGTTTGTCATCTATACTATCTGATAAAGATAAAATTTGCTCATATCCACCAGGCAAAGTACCTAATGCATTATAAAGAAATATAATTTGATTTCTTTCATCTTTATTTGTTTCCAAATATCTGGAGAACCAATAAACGGTTATTGCGCTATCTTCTATATTTTTTGGCAAAATATCAATCAATGATTCGATAGATAATCTTAGATTTACTAAATCATCATATTTTTCTTGTCTGCCTTTTTGCATTTTACAAAAAAGAGAAGGGTCCTTACCAACTAAATAGCATGCAAGCATAAGATGACTGCGTATAACTTTCATCCTCCGATTAATTATTTTTTCCTCTTCATCATTGGAATATTCACATTTTATAGTGATGTATTTTTTATCCAATTCACATTCGAACTTAACGCCCCAAATATCACGGGGCTTATCTATTACCAAATGTGGAAATACAACAAAAATCTCATTCATAATCAATTCCTCCTATAGCAAACGATATGAGTTTTTAGGCCTCCCTACTTTCCCATATGTAATATGTACTTCAATTATTTCAGCAGATTCCATATATTGTAGATATCTATACACAGTTTGATATGCTAAACCAGTTGATTTTACAATGGATTCAACTGTATAAAATTCTTTATTGTCCATGTTCTGCTTTATTAAATCCAATGTATTGAAACTAATTCCTTTTGGCAGACTAGTCTCTATTTCTTTTTCACTATTAAGAATATTAAATGTATAAAAACTATTATCGGGGTCTCTATTCATAAGTTGAATATGTAGATTGATTCTTGAAATTAGATCAGGAGTTTTTATAGGTTTCAGAGCAAAATCACTTGCACCTACCTCAAGAAAACGATTAGCCACCTCTTGGCTTTCATCAATAGTAAATACTATTATAGGTATTGTTGGTGATAATTGTCTTAACATATATACTCCATCTATTCCGTTAATACGTGGTAAGTGATAATCAATGAGTATTATATCTGGTTTATTGTCCAAAAAAGCTTTTAAACCACTTTCTACATCCAATGCCAAAATTGACTTCCATCCTTGAAAATCAAAGATAGCTTTTAACGCATATAGAATTTCTTTATCATCATCTATTGATAATATTGTAATTTCTCTATCCATATGAGCCCTCCTTTGCAATGATAACAATTGCATAAGTTGTCTAAACCTTCTCATTATCTTGATATTCAGCTGGTAAATATACATATACCGTAGTGCCCTGTCCTTCAACACTATCTATATTGATATACCCATTATTATCATTGATTACTTTTTTTACAAAATCAAGACCAAAGCCCAGTGAATTTCGGGTAGAATATCCACTTATCCAAATATTATCTATCTGCTTTTTTGAAATACCTGAACCATTATCTTCAACCTCAAATAATGCATATATCAAATCATCTTTAAATATTTTAGACACGGAGATATTAATATAGCCATTAGATATATCGATTGCATGATATGAATTTTCCAAAATGTTAATAATTGCCCTAGATAATCGAATTTTATTTACATTTATTATTAGATTAGGTTCTGTAATATTTATAGTAACCAAATTAGAATACTCACTATTAGATATCTGAGACAAAATAAAATTTGATATTTCATCAACATATATAGGGCTTTTTTTATCTTCATAAAGGATTTCAGAAATCATACTGCTCATTCGGTCGATTGATGATTCAATCTTATCAATATAAGCAATCTCTTTTTCATTCTCCGCTCCTAATTTTATTACTCCAACCAATGCTTGTACTGAAGTTAATGGTGATTTCAAATCATGCACTAGATGTATTAGCTCTAAATATGTCCTATTCTCTAATATTTGAATGTTTTTTTCCATTAAAATTTCTTGATTTTTCCTATTTTCCTCGCTAATTGTCCTAAGATTATTTTCGTCTAGAATAAGTTTAAAAATTAATATATCTGAAAATAAGAAAAGCAAGAAAAACACTAAACCACTAGTTTCTAAAAATGAGGATTCTCCCAGTAAAAGAGCTATGTTTTTAATATCATATGAAGTTTCACCTCTTCCAAAAGCTAATCCGGAAAGTGATGGTAAAACATCCAGCCATTGAAATGTAATTACTGTCATTCCAAAAAGTAAGGCTTTTTTATAAATATCAATCATATTAAAGTCTATTTTTTCTAGTCCCATTAAGAATATAATAATTAAAATTGCAGGTATACCAAAGTCATAATGAATATGATATATCATTTCTATCATTAAATACACCAAAGGGATTAGACCACATATCATAATAGTCTTAACAAATCGTATTTTTTTACCTCTATACCTTACCGAAAATGATTCTCCTAAAATAAATACACCTAGATAATGAGGTAATCCTCTTAGTCCATTAAGTAATACTAATTTAAATGCTGCTATAATAACATATTGTATTTTATCGGTTTTAAGTGCATTATTTAAATCCGAATATATCATCATATTTTCGGTATTAAGTAAGGCAGGCATTAATATACCCATAAAAACTAACATAGTTCCAAATATCATTTGTTTTCTATTTATGGTGATTTTTAGAAAAGATGAATTCAAGAATTTAAACCCCCAAGTCAATACCTTATATGATTATATTTCTTTTTATAAAAAAATAATCCAACAATAGAAACTGCAATTCCTACAATAGAAATAATTTTATTATAAGATAATTTATAAAATAATGCCGATGTACCCTTTTCTGGTAGTATGAGTGGATCATATGCAAGATTATAATCTGTTGTTAGTTTTTTTAAATTTAATAAATGAATAACTGGGATACCTCTATTTCTATAAATTTCAATCAAGCCACTGTCTTTAGTTATTGCTATATTTTTTTCAACCAGTAGACCTTGCCCAAAATATAATGAATTCTCTCCCTTTCCAAGAGATGTTGTATTGCCTCCTACATTTATAAAGCAATCTATATCTCCATTCTTTTCAAGAATATTTATACGTTGTAAAATATTATCATTATAATCTCTAATCGAAATAAGTTCTAAGTCTTGAGCCATCAGTCTATTAACAATTTCCTTTTTAATATTTTCATCCATTTCCAAACCTATATCATCAGTTCCACCTAATGAAAAATATGAAATAGGATTATCTAATACCCCTACCTCTCCTAACTTTAATGCCATATCCGGAAATGTCATTTTCGGATTATTAGCTCCATAATTAGATGAACCTACAGATGATATATAAACACAATCTAAATTCATTGCCTTACTAGCAGCCAAAACTGCTAAATTTAGCGATGGAAATGAACCTGAAAAATTCGCACCAATCCTGTCTCCGCTTTTTATTCCTGCTTTATATAATAATTCTACAACTAATGCTGCCATATCAGGATTAGCACTGGTTCTTTTAGCCTCAATACTCCCTAAGCTAGTAGTTATTTCAGAATATTGCCCCCCTATCATACCAGTTTTATGAATATCTTCATCTGATATATCTAAACCTAATTCATATTTATAATCCCGTATAATATTCATATACTCTTCCATATACTCGTAGGCTCTTAGCTTGGTTTCAATAAGATTGTCTTGGATAAATTTCCCACTGGAATTAACTATTAGTACTAATATAATAATAAAAAAAAATATAATACCCAGAAATTTGTTATTACCTCTAAAAGGTTTATACATAACCCCTCACTCCTATTATAGTCTAAATACCGGAATATCACAACTTAGCATAATTAAGGAAATAATGCCGACTACTATACCTAATGAAAATAACGAGCTTAGGATACCCTGTTTTTCAAATTCTGATGCTACAATACCCGGAATCAGAATTCCTATCATACTTGGCGGAGAAATTGAGGTAAATATATGTCCAATTAAAAAATCAACAATAAAGGATAATATTATCATCACTGCAAAACGTCTACGACCATATAAAATTATAAAATTATTTAGTATCTTGCCAAATCCCCATGCTAAGAATGATATTAATAATGTATAGATCAATCTTTCTGGTGTTTTTAGACATAAAACAATATATGCAGGTACAATTAGTCCTGCAGGTGATAGTCCAGTTAATTCTGTGAAGAGGATACTTACTATAATTCCTAATATTATAATTTGATTATACATACAATACACCCTCTTTTTTCACTCTATCCATTATTTTATTTCCAGAATCTCCAACATTGCCAAAAGCAAATATGATTTCGCCATCCTTTAAAGAATTAAGAGGTAAATCTTTAGCATTATTAAATGCCTTTATTGAAGTTGATGGTAATTGTTTTGCCATATTACGAGCCATTACTCTTCTATTACCGCCCATAATCCAAATCGTATCAGGCTTTAGCTCTACTGCAAGCTCCGTATGTTGATAGGTTCTATATCCTCTATCCAATCTATTATTTATAAGTAAAATAAGTTTAAAATTGTTCTTTACAAACTTTCTCATAATTTTATTGTATACAATCTTTATTGACATTGGGTCATTAATAGAAAAACCCCCAATAAATATCGAATTGTTTCCTAACTTATAGATATCAACGGCATAAGGATCTCTTTGATAATTAGCCATACCTTCCAAGGCAATATGTTCATCAACACCGAGTTGTTTACAAACTTCAAGAGATAATGAAATATTTTCTTGAAAATCAAAATCCGGTTCATCTCCCTTAGGTAAAGCCAATCTAGGTACACAATTTAATTTATTGCATTGAGTTTTTAAAAGTGGAAAAAATCTTTCATCTGAAGTAAAGCACACACCGTCCTTAGGAACTGTATTGCATAAGCTATTACCAATCTCATCCAATGTTTCTCCCATAACGTCTAGATGATCAAAACGAACATTTGTAATAACACCAATATCAGATTTTACCATGCGATGTTGTGAAATATATTGTAATTCTGGCTGCACAGCCATACATTCAATTACAAGTACCTCTGCCTTTTCTTTAGCAGCCATTTGTAATATTTTTATTTGTTCCTTTATATTTGCTCTTCCTCTTCTACATATGAGCGTTTCTTTACCGTTAGTATCTATTGTCATAGGCAGAGTTCCAGTAGTTTTACAAAAAGCCCTAAGGCCACCAGCTTTTAGTCCTGCATAAATAAGTCGAGTAACTGAAGATTTCCCACGAGTACCATTAACATATACAACATGCTTGATATTATGACGAAACCTTGCTGCAAAAAAAGACTCTGCAACAAGGTAAATTAAATAAAATATGAAAAAGATACATATTATTTTATTCATGTTAATCCACCATTTCATAATGTCTTAAAATATAACCAGCTATTGCTAGTTGATCCTCAATACGCCTTTCAAGCTGATATCCTCTGTATGTTTCAACTGTAATAACTGGAATCTGAAAATCTGCAGCAACTACGTTATTCATACTTCCTATTGGACCAGGACTGTAAAACTTAAAAGGGCCTGAACAAAGTTCCCCATCTAAAGTGGCTTGGTACATGTTCAAAAACATGTCTTCTATTCCATTTAAGGTTGAATATATTAGGGAACTACCTAAAAAATCTACATTGGTTTTTATGGTTCTTGCCTCATGGTGGTCAAGAACTATAACTGGTTTTATCCTTTCAATTTCAGAATATATAGCCAATGCCAATAGTTCTGCTCTTGTTCCATCAGTCTTTCCTGGGAATGACCTATTAAGATCTTCCTCATCAAATACATATCGTCTTTTTGGTTCTGCAGTTGCTCCCGGCAAATTTGCAGGAGAAAGTATATATAATTTTCCCCTTATTAATTCCATATCTTTAAGCTCATTTATTGCGGTATAACCAGCAACCTCATCACCATGTTGTCCTGCAATGATAAAGATAGTGGGTCCCTCCTCTTTTGCTGTAATAACAGTTATTTCATTTTCAACATCTGTTCCTTCACATATCTTGTAAGTATCTAAAGTAGCTGTTGTAGCTTTTTCAGGAATAAACAATCCTTTTGTTTTCCAAGGCTCAATTATAGTTCCATCCTCAATGGTAGATGATGGAATCAAATTATTTGCTGTTGTCTCAGATTTCTCTTCTTCAGCTAAATTAGCATCGGAAACAACCTCTTCGTTTTTATGATTAAGATATATTTTAAGCCCATCATTTTCTATTTCTGAATAAGAAGGTATTCCCTCAATCACAAGTTTTTTATCAAAGTCAAGATCATTATATGAATTAGCTAACTGTACAATTCCAGTTATGTGACGAGCAACGCGTACATCAATCGGGTGCCCATTTTCGTCAAACGGTACATATAATCTTCCATATTTTGCAGCTAGTTCATAGAATTTGTCCTTGCCCTCTACAACTAATGCCTCATCTGTTCTGCCACGAAGTCTTCCTTGAGCCGGATTTGAAGTTTCCATTAGAATTGGAAGAGTATCAGTAAAATCACCTAATTCTCTATGAGTTAGTCCGTGAAGATTTTTAGGAGAAGGCTCTAAACTGATATCCACTCCTTCAATTTGCATATTTATAAGAGCCTGAGATGCTAAGTTCATTGAATTTTCATGAGCCACAATAGCATTAATTGTAGGATACTCTGGTGAAGCTTCATGTAAATCAACAAAAAAGTCTATTCCTTCTTTTTTAATCAATTCGGTGATGCCATAACTTACCTTCTCGGTAAAGGTACCATCTTTTCTACCTGGATAAGATCTATTTAGATTTCTTGTTTCACTCCCTGACAATCTTTGACCGGATGAAGCATGAACATAAATTTCAGGATCAGGCCATTGATCTACAGGATTGGTAGCTCTGGAACCAAATCTAAACCATCTTTCGCCATTGTCAGTTTCTATTGTAAACCTCATTGGAGCTCCTTCCTGCGGATCGGTACATGTAAATGCACTATTATTTGCCCGAGGAATAACATACAACGTTCCTTCTACAGGTTTTGCATTTTCAACTAGTAGTATAGCTGATAAATAGCCTGCAGGCTCATTGGGGTGAGTGCCCCCTAATACTAAAGCTGATGCTCCTGGTTTATCTCCTTCTAAAACATAGATTTCTGTATCTCCATTTGTACCCTTCAACTCTGGAAAATATTCGCTAAGCATTTTTATTTCAGTAACACCAGGCCCCTTATATATTACCTCTTTTTCTCTCATTGATAAAAATTCTTGTGAAAGAAAAAATACGCTAAGAGCCACAAGAAGTAATAATATAATTAGTGAAATCTTGGTAGTTTTAATATTTAATGTCACTTTCTTCACCCTTTCTATTTAATTAGTAATAGGCGTAGAATCAGAGGTACAAGAACCAAAGATGCATCAATTTGATCAAAAATACTCTCTGCTTTGAGCATATTTTTTATAACTAACACTATTACAAGTAATAAAATTAATAAATATATATATAGCACTTTATGCACCTCCTAAATTATTAAAAAACCAAGCTTATTTGAGTATATTAAACATAGTACACCGAAAATTACTAAAACTATAAATGGTATTGCACAATACTTTAAAACATCGGAGTATCTTTGTTTAACAATCTGAGCCGCATAATTACCAGCAAGGGCAGTTGGAGGCATTAAATCCCCTAAAGAACAAATAAATGATAATGCGGCTGCCGTAACAATTTGATTACCAGATATCAATGCCAATAGGAATGGAACTCCTAGAACTGAAGCTGCTCCATAAGATGAAACAGCGCCAAATGCTGGCATTACAGTTGCAATTGCTACATAAAGCAATGCAGTACCCAATCCAAGACAGCTTATTACTATATATCCTCTAACACCTGTTAAAGTCATAATCTGAATAAACATTCCGACTCCCATAAGTTTTCCCAGCACTGGTATTGTCGTCTTCATTGCATCTGTAATTGTACTCCAAAATTTGAATTTCTGACCAGTAAATATTCCCACCACTGATCCAATTAAAAAGATCAAAGGCATGCCTAAGTTTGGTATTATAGAAGGAAGTGCTCTAGTAAGGATCATAAGTCCTATAACTACTATAATCGGAAGATATAGTTTAAAACCATACTTCTTGCCAATTTCAAAATTTAAACTTTTGCTAATTTTATCATAATCCAAATTCTTGCAATGTTTTAATCCTATAAATAATACTGTAAATATTGCACCGGGTATTGTCATAAAAAATAATGGCCCTTCAAACCCTATATATGGCATGTCTACTCCACCTGCAATAAGCATAGCTGGTATATTTACTGGAGGAGCTGCCATTCCCATTATAGCTCCAATAGCAAGTATAGCACCAGTCTGTGGTGCTGGAATACCCATTAGTAAAAGTATTGGTGCTACAATTGAACCTGAGCTCAATACAGCAGCTGTAGAAGAACCTGTAATCATACCTGGAAACATAATCATAAGCATAAGTAAAATAAGCATCAATGTCGGCACCTTATGAAATCTTTTCACAACTGCAGCGTTTAAGGCTTCCATAGTTCCTGATTTTTCTATAACTGTCATGAAAATCATTGCAGTTGAAATAATAAGTACTGTATCGATATATACGAAAGTACCTTCAAATAAATGGCGTAATGGAATTCCTTCTCCAGCTATTAGGGCTCCAAGGACTGCACCTATGATCATGGAAATACTCACAGGTAGTTTTAATAGGAAATTGCTTAATAAAAATGAAGCTAACATTATTATGAAAATTAATAATTCTATCTGCAAATCCTTACCTCCAATGAGTTTATTTAGGTTAAGAGCAGAAAAATTAAAGGGGTTAAAATTCTTCTGCTCCAACTCTATTATTAGATATCTACTAATTTATTTTCCAACCATTGTCTTAATTGGTTCAATACAGTCTGCTATTGTATTCACTAGAGTAATCGGTATATTTTTTTCTGAAGCAAAATCAGTAAATTTTCCATCATCATTACCATCTTCTACCATAATAATTCCACTTGAATATTCAAGTACCATATCGGTAAATTCATCAGATAACTGGCCTCGTCTAGATACCCCACCTATATGAGCCATAATAACAGTAATATCATTTTCTTTACAATATTCTAGAAGTTCACTTGATCTTGCTTTTTCATCATCGGCTGAAATACCAGCTGCTCCTAATCCCTTGGAGCTTGCGCCTGTAGCTATTATTACAGTTTTTGCACCACTTAAATCATCAGCCTTGGCAACAGCATCATATGTGTATTCTGCTTCAACTTTCTTTAGCAGAGCATCCAACATAGAAACATCTGCTGATTGACCAACTGATGTTAAATAATAAGGAGACTCTAATTTGCTTATCTCACCATTAAGTGTTACATAAGGAGTTTCTTTGCTTGTATGATGAACCTCTCCTGATGGTTCTTCAGCTCCAGGTGTTTCTATCTCTGAAGATGATTCTGGCTCTGAAGGTGTTTCTACAGGTGGAGTAGCTGGTGCTTCAGTTGGTTCACTACTACATCCTGTCAACACAATTGAAAATGTCATTATCACTAAAAGTAAAACACTAATTAATTTATTTTTTTTCATTTAAATTCCTCCCTTTAGCTAATTATTTATTGGTTTTAAAATGTTTTCTAAGCCTTTAGTTATAAAATCATCATAACTAGGCATATTAGACACTTTTATAGGTTTGTCTGGATTACTTTCGCTAAAAGCATTCATTAACGCTGAACTCATTACCATATGACTTGCGGTACGTTTGTTAATGCTACTTCCCTCAGTAGTTAGCTCCCCAGAGCTCAGAAGTCCACGATTAGTAATCTCTACATAGTTTTTATCAAAACCTCCTAAAAGTAGTTCTCTACTCATCTTTGTACGACTAGACCCCTGTGCAGGATTTAAGGTTTCAAAAAGTGTGGCCAAAGCTTCAGTATTATCACCTAAGGCTCTATGTGACAAGCCATAGGATGTTGCTCCAGAAAGATCTATCGCAAATGGATGTCCTTCTAAATTTGTATCCATAACAGCCATAGAACCTATAGGCATTGCTCTCTCATGTGCTATAAGATAATTAACGCGTAGAAATTCTGGTCCTGCTTCATGAGCATCGTATAAAATATCTATCTTCTCTGTATTAATTAGGTTAAATATACCATAATTTACTTTCTCAATTAAAGTTCCATTAGCGTTCCCAGGATGATTTCTATTTAGGTTACGTACTTCAGCAACTTCATCATGTTTAAGTTCACGCCCTGAATTTCCATTATAATAATTTGGATCAGGCCATTGATGTATTGGATTTGCTAATCTAGTGCCCACCCTAAATTCTCTAACTGATCCATCTGGCAATTGAAAATCAAAAATATCCATCATACCCCAAAGTGGACTTGTATGCGTATACCCACTGTTATTTGCACGTGGGATTATATATAGAGTCCCACTTTCAACTCTCGCATTTTCTATATAGGATACAGCATTTAACATTCCAGCAATCTCATTAGGATGCGTTCCACCAAGGAGCAAAAAACTTCCTCCTGGTTTTTCACCTCTTAATATATAAACCTCTGTATCAGCAGCAGTTCCCTTTAACCCTGGGCTATACTCGCTAAGCATAACTATCTCAGAAATACCCTGATTTGAAGTATTTATTGGATCAGGTTTATGCATTCTCAAAAAATCTCTTCCTGCAACTACACACAAAATAGCTATTACAACAAAAACAACACCATTTCTAATCACTAATTTGTTTCTCATAACAGATTTCACACCCTTCTGATGATTACTTAATCATTAAAGTTCTTAGAATTAAAGGAATGCTTACTAATCCTAAGCTTATTGCTTTAGTTATGGATTTTTCCTTGAATAATTCCCAAAAAGTCAATATGCAAAGTACACCTGTTATAACTCTATAAATATAATACAAAGCTCCCATATTTTATACCTCCTAAATTACTAAGAACAAAAGACTTTCATACGCTAATGAATATATAATCCCCATTAATAGTATAAGAGCTGCTGGAACTATCGACTTACTTACAAGCGTCTTATATTCAAAAGCATCTATATTTAAAGCTATTTGGGTTTTTTCAAATAATCCTCCGCGAAGTGAAAGTAATGAACCTAAACACAGAGCTGAAGAAATTGCAGTTAATATAATTTCATTGCCTACATATAAAATTGAACCTATTACATAAGAAATAGTAACTGCAATAACAAATGTAGATGGTGTACCAAAAATAATTCCGCTTATTACTAGCAAAATCACAGACACAAGAGTGAATGTAGCTGGATTTACTGTATGAAATATTGTTGATAGCCAACCTGAAACACCAGTGAGTGAAAATATTTCTAAAGCAGATCCAACAACAAATCCTATAGCAACGACAGGTGCTACTATACTTATGGCCTTCCCAGCACTTTCAATTCCATTAAATTTATTGTTAGGTAAAATATTTGCTAATATAGTACCAATTACGAAAATTAAAGGATAGCCTAAAAATGGCACGTATTTAAAGAAAAAGTTATGACAAATCAATAATAAAACAACAACAGCTAATGGTATTAATTCTTTAAATTTTTTTCTGCTGTCTGAATCTTCAATTGATAATTTTTTAATCCATTTAGCTGAATTAATGGAATAAACAATCAACGCAGGTATTGATAAGACTAGCAGTGGAATCGCATAACCTTCAAAAGAAGCAGGATAGCTGCCGCTTCTTGATAAAACAATTACCATTGCAGGAAGACATATAGGAGGTAAAATTAGACCTATTAAGGAACTAATAGATATAAACTCTATAACCTTAGTCTTTTCTATTCCTCTTTCCAATAGATATGCTCCCAATAATGTACCTGTAGTTAGAATACAAGTAGTTGCTGTACCAGTCATGATTCCCGGCAATGCAACAAATAAAATTAATGACAATGCTTTTATAACTGGATTATTCTTTCTAGATAGTATTCTATTTAGTATCGACTTTATTGTACCATTGTCCATAAGGGCAGAAATAAATATCATTCCAGTCAAAACTGCCAGCATTGAATCTAAATAAGCAAATGGTCCTTCTACAACTTCACGAATCCTTATTCCCATTCCTGCTATTAAAGCTCCTATGATTGAAGCAATAAAAATCGAAATTGCTAATTTTGAATAATCATTTCTAAATATAAATCCCGAAACAATAGGGATACCTAAAATAATTATAATAATAAGAAGTTCTTCTGCCATAAAATCACCTCTATCTTTATAGGGGGAGCTTATCCCCCATTAAAATAACTAATCTAATATGCTAATGCTTTATAATTTCTACGAGGATCAGCTCCTGCATAGAAGAATCCTGCTTCTTTATCTAGATAAATAGCTGCAATTCCACCTACTGCTGAATCATAGTCTTTAACTACTTTCATTTCATAACCATAATCCTCTAATGCTTTAACTGTAGTTTCATCAAATCGACCTGCTTCAATAGTCATTGTAGGACCAAATCGATCTATAGCCATAGCACGAGGCGCATTGATTGCTTCTTGAATATTCATATCAAACAACAATACATTATTTATTACTATTGCAATAGCTGGAGGAATAGCCAGAGAGCCAGGTGACCCTATCGCCATTATTGGTTCCCCATCCTTTAGCACTAAAGATGGTGTTATTGTACTACGTACACGTTTTCCAGGCATTACATAGTCTGGACTATCTGCTTTAGCTGGATCATGTTCTAGATTTGAAATATGGCTGTTATAGAAAAATCCTGTACCGGGAACTGCAAACTTACACCCCCAGCCTAAACCCAATGTATTAGTTGTAGATACAATATTCCCATATTCATCTATTACAGCAATATGACTTGTATGTTGACTTTCAGCACCTGTTGGATCAAGTTTTTCTACAGGTAAATCCCCCGCAGGTGAATCCTCTAAAGCTTTATCTGTAGGCATTTGTTTAACACGCTCTGCTGCATATTCTTTAGATGTCATTTCTTTCATCGGTAAATTATAGTAAGCCGGATCTCCAATAAATGCATAAGAATCCGCAAGACCTAAACGTGAAGCTTCATTTAATGTGAATAAATATTCGGGAGTATTGTGCCCCATTGCTTTTAAATCATAGTTTTCTAAAATATTCAATATTTCTAGTAGCCAGTCTCCACCATTTGATGGAGGAGGTGGGACTATAACCTCATATCCATGGTATATTGTTCTTAAAGGTTCACGTATGGCAGTCTCATAACTATCCATATCTTCCATTGTTATTAAACTTCCGCCTGCCTGCAGACCTTCTACTATAGTTTTAGCTAATTCTCCTCTATAAAATTCGTCTATGCCACCATCAGCTATAGCTTGTAATGTATTAGCGAGGTCTTCATTCTTGAAAAGGTCTCCATTAGAATAAGGTATTCCATCGTTTGTATATAATTCTAATAAGTATTCATTTTCAGGTTCCGAAAATACGTCATAGCTATTTGCTACAGCTTCAGCAAGTCTTTCATCCATTTCAAATCCTTCTCTTGCTAGCTTAATTGCTGGAGCCATTACTTCTTCTCTTGTCATAGTTCCATATTTCTCTAAAGCTGTAAGCAATCCATTAACTTGAGACGGAACAGCGGCATTTTTTGCAGTGCTAGAATCAGTATCTTTATTGAACCAACCAGCAGTTACATTCATAGGAACAGTTTCCATATATTCCAGCATTACGTATTCATTTGTATCCTTTAAGTAAATGTTCATCATACCACAGCCACCAACACCACTTAAATTAGGTTCAGTTACACCTATTGCAAATGCTGTTGCAACTGCAGCATCTACTGCATTACCACCTGCCTTAAGTATATCTATCCCAACTTGTGATGAATACTCTGAACTACTTGATACGCCACCATGTTGTCCAATTGCGCCGTTGTCAAATTCATCACCTTCCATTTTTGTAGGAATAGTAGTTTCTTCTGGTTCTTTAATTTCCTCTGAAACAGGATTCTGGCTTTCTTCTGGATTGATAGTTTCTGTCTTTTGAGTACAACCTGCAACCATTGAAGCAATTATTAAAATTGCCAAAATAAAAGCCCAAAACTTTGTTGCATACTTGTTCTTTGACATAATGAAACCCCCTTTTAAAATTGTATTTCCAACACTTATTCTACAGAAAAGTTTATGCTATCTCTATTTGGAAACGTTTTTACGTTTGAAATAGTATAAACAACAATAAGAACTTATCACAAATAGTATACTACTTTAAAATCAAGTTAATTGATTATTCACATAATTATCTTTTAAACCTTATATTTCTCATTTTTCTCTTTTTTCTCTTAAGTTAACGTTTATAAGCATATAAGTTCTTTCCTTCTAATTTATCAACTATATTTCTACATAAAAAAACAGGGCAAGAAATTTTGCTCGTCCTGTTTTTTATTATTTAATCTAAAAAATAAATTCTTTTATTTTCCTTTAAAATAGTACCCTACACCCCATTTTGTCAATATGTATTCAGAATCCTTTG
This sequence comes from Tissierella sp., assembly GCA_036844705.1. Taxonomy (GTDB): domain Bacteria; phylum Bacillota; class Clostridia; order Tissierellales; family Tissierellaceae; genus DAIUFH01. The sequence continues at coordinate 39,730 of DAIUFH010000001.1, read as the reverse complement.
GATCCTTTTCAATTTTCTCCCTTATTCTTCTAATATGTACATCTACCGTCCTTAAATCTCCATAATATGCATAGCCCCATACCTGCTCTAGCAATTCCTCCCTTGTAAATACCTTACCGGGATTTGATGCTAAAACATATAAAAGATCAAATTCCTTGCCAGTTAAATTAATATTTTTATCAAGATAGTTTACCTTTCTGCCCAATGGATTTATCGTAAAATTATCTGTCTCAATTACATATTTAGAATCTTCATTGCTCTTATTGTTTACGCGCCTTAATACAGCCTTGATTCTCGCTTTCAATTCTAAAATATTAAATGGTTTAACTAAATAATCATCCGCGCCATATTCCAACGCCAATATTTTTTTAATATCTTCATTTACAGCAGTAAGAAAAATTATAGGCACTGAAGAAATGCTTCTTATATTTTGGCAAATTGTAAGCCCATTTGAATCAGGAATCTCCAGTTCCAATAATACTACCTCATAAGATTTTTTATTTATTTTATCTACAACATCCTTATTTGTACTACAGACATCAACTGTATAATCATCTTGTTCCAAACTATATCTCAGACCTTTAATGAAGGTCTTATCTGTATCAACAATCAATATTCTTCCACCCATGTTATAATTCACCTCTAAAGCTATTTAATTAATGTTCGTTTCTCCCCGTCCCGTTTGGTTATTTTTAGCAAATCAAAAAACTCTAATAACCCTATTGCTACCTTTCTATTTGTCCCTAATATATCCCTATATTCACCTACAGAGATACCATCATGTTCACTAATAAATTTATTCAATAGCTTTAAAGACTTATCAAAGCTTTGGGTATTTAAATATACCTCTTCATTAATCTTTATTATTTCTTTATTTAAAATCAGTGCATTGAATACCTCATCAACCTCAAGTTTATCTACCTTTGTGCTTGAGGCAATATCTTCTTTCTTAGGAGGTAAAAACTCATCTTTTAAAAGCTGCTCCATTATATAAGATTTTATTCTTTGCTGTTCCTTTGTATAAGATGGATAAAAGCCTTTTAATTTTATCAACTCTTCAGTTTGCTCAATCACATTTTCTTCAACATATTTTTGAAAAAGTTTATCTGCAACTTTAGAATTTACATTCTTAAGTAATCTTCCTCTTAATTCTTCCTTTGGCATACCTAATCTTAATGGATATTTTTCATGATATTTTCCTATTTCGAGTACTAATGCCTCTTTAATCTGTTCACAAAAATCTTTATGTATAGGATAAATATCCTTTCCAGTATAGAACAACAATATCTTATTTTCTTTCACTAAGATTTCAGTATCATGAATAACATTTGCTTCAAGCATCGATGTTTCAATGGATATATCCTTTAAAGATAAAAACTCATTTCTTTTTTCAAAAATAATTTTTTCTAAAATCTCCACTGTACTTCCTGATTCCTTTATCTTTAACTCTTCTAATATATTTTTATCAAATCTCTTTTTCTTGGAAGCATTAGGCTCTAGTACAGTCCCACCACCGATTGTAAACATCGGAGAATAAAATCTTAAAATAAATTTATCTCCTCTTTTTGAAACAGTTGTCTCTTCAAGTCTTAGCTGCGCATATGCCTCTTCTCCTGGTTTAAGCTCTTCTTTATCAAGCAAGATTATTCTGCACAATACTTCATCAGTACCTATATCTAAATGTAGCCTTGTCCTATTTTCAATTGCTTTTTCTGCAGACTTTAATAGTTTTACCTTTACATCAATCATCATAGATTCCTTCATTGCATTAATCGGTGCAACAACAGAGCCTCTATGTATATCCTCCTTCTTAATTCCAGCAAGATTTATTGCAACCCTCTGTCCACCAAAAGCCACTTTTTCGTCCTCATCATGAACCTGTAGCGACCTTATTCTTGCAGTTAAGTTGCCTGGATATATTTGTACCTCATCACCAACTTTAAATTGTCCGGATAAAAGCGTTCCAGTCACAACAGTACCAAACCCTGATATTGTAAATACTCGATCAACAGGTAGTCTTGGCATATCATTTATATCTCGTTCTGTAATGGTAGATGCATAGTCGTTCAACAAAGCAGTCAATTTATCGATTCCTGTTTTTTTCGTTGATGATACTCGAATAATCTGGCTATCCTCTAAAAACGTACCCCTAACTTCATTTCGAATATCTTCTTCGACTAATTCTATCCATTCTTTATCTACAAGATCCGTTTTGGTAAGTACAATAACCCCCTTTTTTGTACCAAGTAAATCAAGTATAGCTAAATGCTCAATAGTTTGCGGCATAATTCCTTCATCTGCTGCAACTACAAATAATACTATATCTATACCGATTACTCCTGCCAACATGTTTTTTATAAATTTCTCATGTCCTGGTACATCGATTATACCTGCTCTCTGGCCATTGGGTAAATCAAAATAGGTAAACCCCAGCTCAATAGAAATACCTCTATCCTGTTCTTCCTTTAATCTATCAGTATTTCTACCAGTGATAGCTCTAATCAGAGTAGTTTTACCGTGGTCAATATGACCTGCTGTCCCAATAATGATATGTTTCATTAACTACACTCCTTATTAACATCTAAAGCATATTTAACGCCCTCTGCTACAATAGATATCTCTTCATCATCAATAGTTCTTAAATCAAAATATATCTTATCTTTATTAATTCTTGCAATAATAGGTGTTTCAAAATTTCTTAACCTGTTCTCAATTTCCTGTACACTCTGTCCATTTGAAGATAGAACGATACACTTTGTAGCTAATTTTTCTAATGGTAGAGAACCCCCTCCAACCTCTGAAAAATCATCTTCTATTTCTATCTTATAATCATCATCAATAATTCTTCTCTCAATCTCATCTCTAAGTATCTCTGCCTTTCTACCTAATTTTTCAATTGACATTGTAAGCATGGCTAATGTCGGTATTTCTTCAATAGCAGTTGATTCATCTAAATAATATCTCAATGTAGCCTCTAAAGCCGCTATAGTAAATTTGTCAACTCTAAATGCTCTCGTCAATGGATTTCTCTTCATCATGTCAATATATTTTTTATTTCCAACGATTATTCCGGCCTGAGGTCCTCCCAGTAGCTTATCACCACTAAAGGTTACTATATCGACACCACTAGCTAATGAACTTTGAACAGTCGGCTCAAGTTGCAGTCCATAATTAGATAAATCTATCAATACTCCACTACCGAGGTCTTCAATGATTGGTATATCGTATTTACTCTTTAGAGCCAACAATTCCTTAGAATCTACAGATGATGTAAAACCCATAATTCTATAATTAGATGTATGAACCTTTAAAATAGCAGCCGTTTCTGACGTTATTGCATTTTCATAGTCTTTCAAATGAGTTTTATTTGTTGTACCCACTTCTATGAGTTTTGCTCCACTTTCTTCCATAACCTCTGGGATTCTAAAGGAACCGCCAATTTCTATTAACTCTCCTCTTGAAATGATTACCTCTCTGTTTTTTGCCATAGTGCTTAGGGCTAGTATTACGGCTGCAGCATTATTGTTTACAACCATAGATGACTCCCCTCCGACTACATTGGAAATTACTTCTTCTAGATGAGCATATCTTGAACCCCTAATTCCATTGTTCAAATCATATTCTAAATTTGTATAATGGGTTACTACTTCAGAAATATTATTCATTATTTTTTTATTAATTAAAGATCTTCCCAAATTAGTATGAATAACTACACCAGAAGCATTAACAACTCTTTTAAGCTTGAAGGAATCTAATTTTACTGCATTTGCTTTGATTGTTTTGTTCAAATTATTTATCAATAATTGAATATCAGCTTCGGAAGAATTATTTCTTATTGCATTCCTTATATTATTAATTTCTTCTCTAATAGATTTTAATACAATTGTCCTAGGAATTGTAAGTAGCAGCTCTTTTGTTTCCTCTCTTTCTAGAACATCATCTACCTTTGGTATCAATGTAAATAAGTTCGTCTTTCCCATTTAATCACCCTTTATTTATTCGATTACTAATGAATGATCACCCTTTTTAAGCACTTCTCCTATTATAGCACATTTTAATGGAGATTTTTTTAATTCTTCCATTAGATTATTCGCATTTTCCTTATCAATTGAAATCAATAACCCGCCAGAGGTCTGAGGATCAAATAACAAATCCTCTAGATATTTTGGTATTTGTCTTTTGAAAACAACTCTATTACCTATATGATTTCTATTTGAATATGCACCTGCAGGAACAAGACCCATATTTGCATAATCATTTGCACCATCAATAATTGGCACATCCTTTGAATGTATTTTGATACTTACAGAGCTACCTTCAGCCATTTCCAAAGCATGACCAAGCAATCCAAATCCTGTGATATCAGTTGCACTATGAACTCCATGCACCTTATCGATTGCTTCTTTACCAAATTTATTTAAAGTGGTCATTGTCCTAACAGCCTCTTTATATATATCTTCATTTACAAGCTCAGCTTTAATAGCTGTATTTATAACTCCTAATCCAATTGGTTTGGTCAATATAAGAATATCGCCTACTTTAGCATTGCTGTTAACTAATACCTTATCCGGAGCTACGAAACCAGTAACTGATAATCCATATTTTGGTTCATCATCTGATACACTATGTCCTCCGACCAATATTGCGCCGGCTTCAAGTACCTTATCCGATCCTCCTCTAAGAATTTCTCCCAATATATCAGGACTAAGACAATCCGGAAAGCATACAATATTGAGTGCCAGCTTTGGTTCTCCACCCATTGCATATATATCACTTAGCGAATTAGTAGCTGCTATCTGGCCAAAAGTATATGGATCATCAACGACCGGAGTAAAAAAATCCAGTGTTTCTATCAATGCCAAATCATCATTTATTTTATAAACTGCTGCATCATCTGAAGTATCCAAACCTACTATCAATTCTTTATCCTTCATCTTTGGTAAATGGCACAAAACTTGTGCCAAGGTATCTGGACCTATTTTAGCTGCTCACCCGGAGCTCTTTGTCAATTGCGTCAACCTCTTGTCCATATTAACACCTCCATTATTTTACTGTAATTAGCTCTTTAATCCCTTCAAATTTTTTATCTCCTATACCAGATACATTTCTTAAATCATCTATGGTCTTAAAGAGATTTGCACTTCTATATTCAATTATTCTACTTGCAATAACATTTCCAATCCCAGGTAATGATTCAAGTTCCTCCTTCGAGCATTTATTTATATTTATTTTTTCATTATTGCTTTCTGAATCAGTACTATTATATCCCAAATCATCTACCTGAGCATCATTTAATTCCTCACCTTTTTTAGGAATATATATTTTTTCCTCATCTTCAACCTTTTTAGCAAGATTTATACGGTCTAAATCAGCATCATCTGTGAGGCCACCTGCCATATTTACAGCATCTATGACCCTATCACCACGCACGAGCTCTATAATGCCCGGAGTATAAACCTGTCCACTTACATGAACCATTATAAGAGAATTTTCCAAGGCACCATCTTCTATACCTTCCATATTATCTATATCATCTGATGCAGGCTCAAACGCTAATTCGTCCGTAGAGCTTATATCATTCTCCAAGTTATTATTGTCCTTCATTAGCAATTTATATCCTAAACCTGCAACAATCAAAACAACACTTAACAATATAATAATTTGCTCTTTCTTTGAAAAGGAAATCATAGAAAGCCTCCTAAATCTATTATACTTATTAATTCGATAAATTTGGAGAATTTCCTCTTTTTTTGTAAAATAATTTATAGTACTTAAAAAATCTAACATTTTCTGATATAATCTATTTATTATTATATATAAGGTGGTGGTATATTTGAGGAAAGTTGTTACTCTAAGAAAGGTTATTACCTTTGTAATTATTGCTATAATTCTCAATACATATACTTTTGCTTTTGCAGATGATTTGTCTTTAGATGGGCAGGCTTCCATTCTCATGGATTTCGATACTAAAGAGATATTATATGAAAAGAATATGGATATGCAGCTTTATCCTGCAAGTACAACAAAGATTATGACAGCAATATTAGCTATCGAAAATGGTAATTTGAGTGATGTGGTCACTGTAGATCAGGAATCAGTTAATTTGACTGAAGGCAGCCATATTGCCCTTGAACCAGGTGAAAAACTAACTCTGGAACAACTATTATATGCATTGTTAGTACAATCAGCAAATGATTCGGCATATGTTATAGCTAAACATATTTCAGGCTCACATGAAGCATTTGTGAAGTTAATGAATGAAAAAGCAAAAGAGCTTGGCGCAAAAAATACAAACTTTGTGAATCCTAATGGTCTTCATGAGGAAGAGCACAAGACTACAGCACATGATTTAGCTCTTATTTCTCAATACGCAATGCAAAATGAGGTATTTAGAAAATTTGTCAATACCGTTACCTATACTATTGAACCAACTAATGTTAAAGCAGAAGCCAGATACTTAAGGAATACGAATAAATTGTTATTTAGCAATGACACCATCAATGTAGATGGTAAACAGCTACCAGTCAAATATGAAGGTGCCTCTGGAATAAAAACAGGAACAACAAGTCATGCTCAAAACTGCCTGGTTTCTTTTGTTGAAAAGGATAATCAAAGGTTAATATCTGTAGTATTAAAGGCAAATGGAAACAATGTATATTCAGATACTCATAAACTAATGGATTATGGATTTAACAATTTTTCAAATGCAACAATTGGTTATAAAAATGAATTTGTAGATAATATAAAGGTAGAAAATGGTATTCAAAAATTCGTTGCTGGTATTCTAGACAATGATTTTGTTTATCCTTTGTCTTCTGATAATATGGGTAAGATTGAAGAAAAGACTAGTTTAAGAGAAAACCTTGCAGCTCCTATTAGTAAAGATGACATATTGGGTACAAAGGAATATTATCTTAATGGAAAAATGATAGGAAAAGCAAATATTATATCAACAATGGATGTTGGACTAGACCCTGCTACTACACTTTCTCATAAAATCTTGAGTAGATGGTATCTATTCGTCTTTGCACTTCTTATAGTATTCAGAATAGTAGTACTCCAAAGCAGGAGAAAGAGAAGGTCTAGAAGACATAGTTATAGAATGCCTTATATAAATTAATCAATACTCAGCTATGTTAGCTAAATAAAATAACCTGGTCATAGACCAGGTTATTTTATTGCTATAGCTTCTATTTCTATATCGCCATTCTTAGGAAGTTTTGATACCTCAACTAAACTTCTCGCAGGCTTATGATTAGAAAAATATTCAGCATATACTTCATTAATTAAAGAAAATTTGCTCATATCAGCAACAAATACCGTAACCTTTATAACATCTTGAAGTGTAGCTCCTTCATCCTCTAAAATAGCCTTTACATTATCCAAACTTTGTCTTGTAGCCTTTTGAATATCTCCAGTAATTAATTCCCCTGTCTCAGGTACTATAGGCAATTGCCCTGAAGTAAATATTAAATTACCTGTAGATACTCCTTGTGAATAAGGGCCAATAGCTGCTGGTGCCTTTTCTGTTGAAATTGAATTCAATTTCATAATTATTCCTCCTTATTTTCTCTACTATATTGAGACCATAATCTTTCAAGATTATAGAATTCTCTCTCATCTTTATGGAATATATGAACTATTATATCATTATAATCTAAAAGAACCCATCTAGCACTATTATAGCCTTCTTTATTTGCTATCTTATCAAAACCAGCCTCTGACATTTTGTTTTCAACCTCATCAGCGATTGAGGCCACCTGTGTAGATGAATTTCCACTAGCAATAACAAAATAATCTGCAATTGTTGTCATGTTTGATATATTTAACACTTGTATATCAAAACCTTTTTTATCCTCGATTGCATTTTGAATTATAGCCAATTTATTTTCTAAATCTGTCATTAAAATAAACACCTCCCATCATAATATTTTTTATATATTTACTTAACTTACTCCTCATTGTATAGCATATAATTTCTAGCATTTATTGTATCTGGATGAATGAGTTTGTTGTCTTTGATTAAGAACAGGATAGTGTTATCCATAGCTTTTTTTATGGCATCATCTAAATCCAAAAATACAATTTCTCGTATTTCCTCTACTCCCGGAAAGCTTCTGCCTGGCTCTATATAATCAGCTATGTAAATTATCTTGTCCAACATGGACATATTTTCTCTCCCGATGGTATGATATTTTATAGCATCTAAAACCTCCAAATCATCTATACCATAACAAGCATTAGCTATTTTAGCACCTAAAGGACCATGGATTAGCTCAGTATTTTTCTGCATTATTCTATCTATCTTTAAGTTAAAATGCTTTGCTGCATCAAACAGCTGAGATTTATCTCTAAATTTAGCACAATCATGCAAAACACCAGCTGTTTTAGCCTTTTCCACATCACAGTCATATTTTACTGCAAGTTTAGTTGCCACATTCATTACTCCCAAAGAATGATTGTATCTTTTTAGTCCAATATTTTTAATTAGCTCTTCTTTAATATTATCAAACATTTATGCCTCCGGCAAATATAGTTTATTATCTATAATATATTTTTCTACTGTTTCAGGTACTAGATATTTTATTGATTGGAAATTTTTAATATTATTTCTGATGTCAGTTGAAGATATTTGAATAATTGGCCCATCAATATAGTGAATAGTAGCTCCATATTTAACATTCAATTCTGATATTTTTGTTAACATATTCTTATCCTCTAAATTATTTCGACCAATTACAATAAAATTTATAATACAAAATAGTTTCTCTGGATCTTTCCAATTTCTTAAATTGTAAAGTGAATCTTCTCCAATTATAAAATATAACTCATCATTTGGATAAATATCTTTAAATTCCATCAAAGTATCTACGGTATAGCTCTTTCCCTGCCGTTCTATTTCATTCTTAGAAACTTCAAAATATGGATTCTCTTGAGTAGCCAATACAACCATATTCAATCTATGTTGTGAAGAAACAATATCATCATATTCCTTATGTGGAGGATTTCCTGATGGAATAAATATTATCTTATCTAAGGGAAAGTTAGTTCTTATATACTCGCTAATTAATAAGTGACCTAAATGAATCGGGTTAAATGTACCACCCATTAGACCAATTTTCATAGGCATACTCCTCCTAAATTTAAGCTTCAGGATCATTTTCTGAAGTTTAAATGCTATGGTAATTCAATCTTCTTGTTTTCAACGGATTCTCTATAAATTACAAACTTTCGCCCAATGCTTTGTACAAATTCAGCTGATAACTCATCTGCTAGCCCACTTGCCACATCCTTAGGGTCTAAAGCACAATTCTTTAATACATTTACTTTAACTATTTCTCTAGCTTCCAATGCACCATCAACCTGTTTAACAAAATTCTCAGTTAATCCATTTTTCCCTAATTGGAATATTGGATCTATGTTATTCGCAATACTCTTTAAATAGCTTCTTTGTTTGCCTGTTATCAATATATTCACCTCTCATTACACTTAATCATTCAAAAAACTCAAATTCATTATCACAAATATATACTGATTCGCCCTCGTTTATGCCAAGGTTCTTAAGTTCATCTACGACACCTTTTTTTCTTAATGTATCCTGAAAGAATCTTAGGGAATCAACATCATCAAAATATGTTGAATACAATAATCTCTCAATAAATGTGCCTTCGACTTTATACTTTCCTTCTTCAAATTTAACGATTATTGTATCTTCTTCCTTTATATCAAATTCGTCATATTCTTCATCAAAGGTTTCATAATCATCCTCGGTATTCATTAACAAATTCCATATCCCATATTTTAATTCGGCTATACCTTCTGTAGTTACAGCAGACAATGGAAATATAGGTATACCTAGGGGTTGAAATTTATTTTTAATGGCCTCGATGCCTTCAATTCCTCCTGGCATATCCATTTTATTTGCTACAATTATTTGTATTTTGTTTCTTAATTTTTCATTATATTGAAATAGCTCTTCATTAATCTTATAAAAATCCTCTATAGGATCTCGTCCCTCAATACCTGAAGCATCTAATACATGAACAAGTACTCTGGTTCTTTCTATATGCTTTAGAAAATCATGACCCAGCCCCGCTCCTGATGATGCACCTTCAATAAGTCCAGGGATATCAGCTATAACAAAGCTTTTTTCTTCCGAGACCCTTACAACGCCAAGATTAGGTTTTAATGTTGTAAAATGATAATTTGCAATTTTGGGCTTTGCAGCAGATAATATTGAAAGAATTGTTGATTTACCGACATTTGGAAATCCAATTAACCCTACATCTGCCAATAGCTTAAGCTCTAGTATGATATGTCTTTCCTGACCCTTGGTTCCGGCTTCTGCAAATCCAGGTGCCTGTCTTGTAGCAGTAGCAAATTTGGCATTGCCTCTTCCACCTTTACCTCCTTTTGAAATAACAAAAGACTGATCCTTTTCTTTTAAGTCTACAATTACCTTACCCGTATTCTCATCCTTAATAAGAGTCCCTACTGGAACCTTTAAAGTTAAATCATTGCCACTTTTGCCGTATTGATTTTTAGTTCTTCCATTCTCTCCATTTTCTGCTTGGTAAGACCTTTTATAGCGAAAGTCCATCAATGTTCGTATGCCTTCATCAGCTTTCACTATTATTGAACCTCCATTGCCTCCATCTCCACCATAGGGTCCACCAGATGGTTCATATTTTTCTCTTCTCCAAGATACTAATCCATCTCCACCCTTACCTGCCTTTACAAAAATATGTGCTACATCTATAAACATGTTCATCACCCTTATTTTTCTAGTAACAATTTCTAATTTTTATTATACCTACATATGAAATATTGTCAATTATTAACGTTAGCTGCCTATAATTATATTATCCATCTATTAATAACTTAAGCAAAAAAATTAAAGCTTACCCATGGTAAGCTTTGTCAATCTACATAAATTCCTATGCAGGATATACACTAACTTGTTTTTTATCTCTGCCTTTTCTTTCATATTTAACTACGCCATCAACAGTTGCAAATAAAGTATCGTCTCCGCCTTTACCCACATTATTACCTGGATGTATCTTAGTTCCTCTTTGTCTAACTAATATGTTTCCAGCCAAAACATGTTGACCATCGCCTTTTTTAGCTCCTAATCTTTTAGATTCACTATCTCTACCATTTCTGGAACTACCTACTCCCTTTTTAGAAGAAAATAATTGTAAATTTAATTTAAGCATTTATTACACCTCCCCTATTTTCTAGAGTTACGTATTTAGGGTAACTTTCTACCAATGAATTTACACCGGTTATTAGAGTTTTAAATACTATTTGTGTATTTTTAACTCTTATGTCATCAGGTTGAATCAGGATTCTAACATCCAGATAACCAGTTTCTTCATCAACTCTATATGAAATCTCATTTTCATCTAATTCACATACATCAACTAAGGCTCTTAAAGCAGTATGTCCTAATATAGAAACTGCCGCACAAACTATATCTTCCCCATGGACACTATAGTCTGCATGCCCTAATATGTTAAATCTAATAATCAACCCATTTTCATCTTTAAAGATTTTAATTTTAATCATGATTATCCTAAAATCTTTTCAACTTTTACTTTGGTGAATGGTTGACGATGACCTCTTTTTTTTCTTTCATTCTTTTTAGCCTTGTATTTAAACACTATAATTTTCTTAGCTTTTCCTTGTTCTAATACAGTACCTTCAACCTTAGCGCCTTCTACATAAGGTTTACCAGCGTTTAAATTTCCTTCATTTGAAAGAACTAAAACTTTATCAAAGCTTACAGTTTCACCTTCTGCGACATCTAGTTTTTCTACGAAAACTACATCTCCTTCTTGTACTCTATATTGCTTTCCGCCTGTTTCGATAACTGCGTACATAAATCGCACCTCCTCTAACCTAGTCTCGCCAATGTCAGGTGACTATGCTTTAAACCCACATTGAGCGGCTCTACACCAAAATAGTTTAACAAATTTAGAGGTTCTTGTCAACACTTTATATTTCTTATTCTGCCTTTTCCACCGCAGGTCGGACAAATTAATGTTATTTTGTTATCCAGTGTTGGTCTAGTTTTTTTTCTAGTTACTTCTACTAAGCATAGCTTTGTAACATCAACTATATGAGGTTTATTTCTATCCTTTTTAAATTTCTCAGCCATTTTAGACAAAACCTTGTTAATATGAGCTTGATCCTTCATATCAATAAAATCAACTATAATAATACCGCCTATGTCTCTTAACCTTATTTGCCGAGCTATCTCCTCTGCAGCTTCAATATTGGTTTTTAAAACTGTATCTCCTAGGGAATATGCACCTATATATTTTCCTGTATTTACATCAATGGCTGTTAGTGCCTCTGTTTCATCTATTACTATATATCCTCCACTATTTAGAGTTACCTTCCTTTCAAGAGCTTCCTTTATATCCATTTGAACTTTCATGTCATCTTCAATGGTAAAACTCAAATCAAGATTTATATTCCCCTCTAAATTGCAGGAAAAGTAATCATCCAATAACAAAATGTTGTTATATATCTCCTGATTATTAATTATTATCTTTGTATTCTTTTCATTAAAATTATCTCTTACAATCTGATAAACCATATTTATATCTTTGTATAATAGCTTCGGAGTAGGTAGAAAATTTCTCTCTCCCTCAATTTTATTATATATATCACAAAGTGTTTCATACTCTTCTTCTAAATAATGATCCTCTATCCCTTCAGAAACAGTTCTAAAGATTATACCCATGTCATCTATTTTAATTGTATTTCCAATAATTTTTAATCTTTCTATTTCATCTTTAGATTTAATTTTCCTCGATACATTTACTTTATTTGAGAATGGAGTCAATACTATATATCTTCCTGGAATACTTATATGAGTAGTAACTTTGGGGCCTTTAGAACCTAAGGGCTCTTTGATTACTTGTACGATTAAATCGTCTCCTGCCCTAATTACATCATTTATCTCATACTTTTGCTTAGTATAAAGTCGTTCCAGATTTAGCGCATCCTTAAGATGTAGATACGCATTTTTCCCAATTCCAATATCTACAAAGGCTGCATCCATTCCTTGCAGCACATTAACTACGCGTGCTCTATAAACATTTCCAAGTAAAGATTCATTGTTTACATCTTCTGAATAAAATTCAACTAGACGATTATCTTCAACAATACCAACTCGGTTTGAAGTTTCACCTGAGTCGATAAATATATAATTCATAATAACTCCCCCATTACAGTGGACTATATAGAGTGTCATCCTTTTCTGCATACAATGCCAATCTCTTAATCATAATCGAATCCAAATCTAGGCTTAAACTCAAATCTCTATTCATAGCTTCAATGAACTCCATAGGTTTTAAGTTCCCATTTTCACCTGTTTTGAGAAGTGTATTTATTACCAAGAATCCATTTTTATCTTTCCCCTTAACTACTACATTTCCAATTAGGGGTATTATATTCACCTCTTTAGGTACTTTGTTTTTTCCTTTTTTCTTCAATTTTGTAATAATGATAGAATCTCTATCAACCCAGTCTTCGATCTCCTTTTTTAAATCATCAATATCAACCTTATTAATCAGTGTAAATTTTAATTCATAGAAAGCCCATTCAATAATTGATGAAATTGAATCAGAATTATTTATTTCTATAGCTTTTATAATCTGAATATCCTCCGGTAAAGTCTCATTCATTCTAGTAATAAACTCATCGATTGGAATATCTCTTATAAGTTCAATATCTATATACTCCCCTTCACTTTCAATTCCCAATGAAAGTGGGTTTGATATGGAAAACTTTGGATGTGGATTGAACCCTTCAGAATATTTTATAGGTATTTGACTCCTATTAAAACTTCTGTGAAACAATCTGATTAAATCTAAATGAGAAATATACCTTAAATAATTTTTCTTAGTAAATAATCCTCTTATTTTCAATTAAAAACACCCCACATCGAACAATCCTGAATTCCACAGGCTCTACAACCAAGTCTACAATCTTTTGTAGTATCTCCTTTTAGAGATTTATTGTACTCTTTTGCTAAATAACTTTTTGAAACGCCAGGATTTATGAAGTCCCAAGGCAATACTTCGTCTATTTCTCTAAATCTATTGGCATAAAAAGCTCCATCAATATTTGATTCTTCTAAAGCTTCCAGCCAAAACTCAAATTTAAAATGCTCGGACCATCCATCGTATTTACATCCTTTTTCCCAAGCTCTAATAAGTACTTTAGATAATCTTCTGTCTCCTCTTGCAAATATTGCTTCTAAATAGCTTAAATCTGCATCATGATAATTGAAACTAACTTTATTATCCCTTATACTATCCTTTACAAGATAAATTTTCCTCATAAACTCATCAATAGTATCTTGACCAACCCATTGGAATGGAGTAAAAGGTTTTGGAACAAAGCAGGATGCACTGGCAGTTACCTTAAAGTTGCCTATTCTTTCCTCCTTAGGTCTATTGAAAAACAAATCCTTAACTAAATATGATAACTCCTTTATACCTAGTACATCTTCATCAGTTTCAGTTGGTAAACCTATCATAAAGTACAATTTTATTCTTGACCAACCTTCTTTAAATGCATATGAAACAGCGTTAATTAAATCTCCTTCGCTTACTCCCTTATTGATAACATCCCTCAATCTTTGACTGCCAGCCTCCGGTGCAAAAGTAAGCCCACTTTTTCTCACCTTTTCAATTTCTTTCAATACATCTATACTAAATGAATCAAGTCTTAAGGATGGTAGAGATACCCCAACCTTTCTTTCCTCAAATTTCTCTATAAGATTTTTGGTTAATAGCAAAAGTGAACTATAATCACATGAACTTAAAGATGATAAGGATATAGTTTCGTATCCTGTGCTATCTACAAGTTTTTCAGCAATTTCCATAAGTCTATCGTGAGACTTTTCTCTTATTGGTCTATAAATAATACCAGCCTGACAAAATCTACAGCCATGTGTACATCCTCTAAATATTTCCATGGTAATCCTATCATGTACAGTATCAATAAATGGAACGATCATCTTTTCAGGTGTAAACATAGTGTCCAAATCCTTCACCATTCTCTTATTTATTATCCTTGGTACATCATCTACCAGTGGAAACATCTCTTTAATAGTTCCATCATCATTATAACTTACATCATAAAAGCAAGGTACATATATACCCTGTATCTGAGCTGCCTCTTTTAAGTAGACCTCCTTATTATAATTCCCACTTTTGTGTTTTTCATAAAGTTTAATTAACTCCAAAGTGACCTCTTCTCCCTCTCCTATTACGAATATATCAAAAAAATCCGCTAAGGGCTCAGGGTTGTAGGCACAAGGTCCTCCTGCTATAATCAATGGATAATTTTCATCTCTTTCCTTTGCTTTAAATGGAATATTACTTAAATCCAAGATATTTAAAATATTTGTATAGCTCATCTCATACTGTAATGTAAAGCCTAAAAAATCAAAATTGGATACTTCTTCCTTGTTCTCTAGTGAAAATAAAGGTATGCCCTCTTTTCTCATTTCCTCTTCCATGTCTATCCATGGTGCAAATACTCTTTCACAAGCATAATTTTTATCGTTATTTATAAGATTATAAAGTATATGCATACCTAAGTGTGACATTCCTACCTCATATACATCAGGAAATGAAAAAGCAAATTTCACACTCATATTATTTAAATCCTTTTTAATGGAGTTTTGTTCCATACCAATATATCTGGCAGGTTTTTCAACCCTTTTTAATACTCTATCCAGTTTTAATTGATTAATCATTAGTAAAAAATCCTTTCAATTTTATTTCAAATAATATCTTACCATTTTTAAAAGTATTTGTATATAAGGGCAAATATAAACCTCGGAGACTACCGAGGTTTAAAGATCTATATAATTCAATGGATTAACAGCTTCCTCATCCAACAATATTTCAAATCTTAGATATTTTTTGCCATCCTTGTTTGTACCCAATATTCCAATTGTATCTCCTACGTCTACTTTGTCGCCTTCTTTGACGTTTAAACTTGATAGATACCCATATATAAATTTATAATTATCTTTTTTTATAGTAACGAAATAGCCTTTCTTATCAATTTTTTCTATTCTTTCGATAGTACCGTTCACTATTGATGATGGCTTATCTTCTTCTGTCTGAATTTCTATGCCTGTACTTTTGTCCTTATCAAATTTTCTATAAACTGTGCCCGATAGTGGTGCAATGTATTTGGGAGTATTTATGTTGAATACATTTATAGATTTTATTAAGTTATCAAAAATATCCTCCGCTTTATAAAATATTTTTTTTCCATCATCAACTATATTAAATTCATAGTTTATATTCCTCTTTATTACTTCAACAACATTGTTGGTACATGTACTATTAATTTTCTTAATTAATAGTAAGACAAGTAGTATAGCAAGTACAAAAATTGATTTATATAATAGGGTAATATAGTATTTCTTAACATCTTGCTTTTTTATAGCTATGGGTCTATGTACCTTATTATTCATTTTATCACCTACCTTTGATTAATACTAGGATATTTTATTAAGGTAGGATTTATTCCAATTACATAAAAAAACCCTATAAATTTAGGGTTTTTAATTATTTTCTTTTACTTTTATTATTGGTATATTAGCAACAAGTGCTGATACTGGAGATGCGTCACCATCCCTTTTCATTCTGGTCAATTTAATATCCAATCCTTCACAATCAATTTCAGCATATTCAGATATTACTCTTATAATATCACCTTTCATCATATCCAATAGTTTTGGTGACAAGTCAGCTCTATCATGTACTAATACGAGTTTTAGTCTTTCTTTAGCAACATTTTTACTACTTTCCTTTTTCTTACTAAACAATTTAAATAAATCCATGATGAACCTCCTTATTTACCAAATAGTAGCTTTATTATCTTACTTAGTTTTCCCTCATCATCAGCTTCTAGATTCAATAATTCTACTTCTTCACCTGTTACTCTTTTGGCAATATTTCTATAGGCTTGACCCGCCTTGGATTTATTATCCATCACAACCGGTTCACCCTTATTTGTGGAAACTACAATTGACTCGTCATCAGGCACTATACCTAACAAATCAATAGCTAAAATATCGATGATATCATCTATATTCATCATGTCTCCTCTTTTTACCATATCAGGTCTAATCCTATTGATAACTATCCTTGGATTATGTATTTCTTTAGCTTCTAAAATACCTATTACTCTATCGGCATCTCTAACAGCAGAGATTTCTGGAGTAGTCACGATTATAGCTTCGTCTGCACCTGCTATAGAGTATTGGAATCCTTGTTCAATTCCAGCTGGACAATCTATAATAATATAATCAAATTCCTTTTTCAATTCAGATATTAGCTCCACCATTTGTTCAGGTTTTACAGCTGTCTTATCTTTTGTTTGTGCTGCAGGGAGCAGATATAATTTTTCATGTCTCTTGTCCTTTATAAGAGCTTGTTTTAATCTACAATTCTTTTCAACAACATCAACTACATCATAAACAATTCTATTTTCAAGACCCATAACCACATCTAAGTTTCTCAATCCAATATCAGCATCAAGTATTACAACTGAATAACCTAAAATAGCCAATCCTGTACCTAGGTTTGCACTTGTAGTGGTTTTTCCAACTCCACCTTTCCCTGATGTCACTACTATGGCTGTTCCTAATTTTTCTTTATCCATTTGCGTTCCTCCCTGTTATTTATTAGGCAAATAAGGCTCTATAAGTACTTCTCCATTGACGACTTTAGCAACCTCTGGATATTTATACTGAGTATCTCCCTCTGGCGGTCTGACGATAATGCTCCCTATCCCCAACTGCATAGGCAATAAACTGAATGCAGCTACAATAGAATCATAATTTCCCCCTATTCCAGCGTGAGCAACTCCTTTTAAGGAGCCTAATACAATGATATTCCCTTTAGCTTTTAAAAAGGCTCCTGGATTAACATCACCTACTACTACAATATTACCATTATATTCAACTACTTGTCCACTTCTTAAAGTACCATAAACAAATTTTGTCATACCTTCATTAATGTTGTCAAGTGAGTAGATAAATTGTTCACTATTTTTTTCCTTATAGTAGGAGCTAATATACTCCGGTAACCCCTCATTGGATATATTGAACTCATACTTATATTTTAAAATAAGCTTGAGCTCTATTATTTCATCCTCAGACAATTCATTGCTTCGTATTCCAAGAAACTTGGCCCCTTTAAAAAACTTTGATGAATTATTTAGTTTAGAGTCAAGATCTTTTTTTATCTCTTCTAAATCATTTCCTACTACATCAAGGTAGACCCCTTCCGATATGCCTTTAAATGTTACTAGATCCTTTTTCAATTCTACTCCCCCATATACCAAATCATGGTATTATAAATTACTCGTTAATTAAAATATTCTCATGAGGTAGATTACCCTGAGATTCGGTTTTGTTAAGACCAAGATATTCTGCAATAACATCTCTTACCATTGGTCCAGCATAGCCTCCACTCCCTCCCTGAAATATTACTGCAGCTACTGCTATTTCAGGGTCTTCATATGGTGCAAAGCCTACGAACCATGCAAATTCATCAAAGGTATCACCTGTTGAAGGATTGACTCCACTTCTTTGTGCCGTACCGGTTTTTACAGCTACTTTTACTGGGAAATCCTTAAATATACTCTTTGCCGTACCTTCAGAAGATACCATTTCCATACCCTTCTTTACATGGTCAAGATTTTCATAATTATTCAATTCAATCCTTTCAGGGTTCGGTTTATGTTCATAGTTAGTTACGGTATTGTTATAGTTCTTAATATTATCTATCAATGTCAATTTATGTCTGTAACCACCATTTGCAATTGTAGCTATATAATTAGCCATTTGAATAGGCGTATAAGAGCTTTGACCTTGTCCTATTGTTACATTTAGTGTATCTGTGATATTCCAGCCTGCCTGATTCAAATAAGTATATTTGATTTTGTCAGCCAATCCCTCTCTATCGCCAGGTAGTCTCTTTTCTGGATCAATTCCCATACTATCAAGACGTTTGATAACTTCGCCTCTAGTAATAGTAGTTTCCAGCTCTGTCCAACTTACAATTTCTTCAATGACATGCTCCGTTTCCTCTTGACTTAATGACATACCTTCTTTTACATATTTTCCAAGATCTTTGTTTAATAACTGTTTTAATAAATATTTAGTGTTGATAATCTTTCTTTGCGGATTTGGAACACCACCTGAAACCTCAGATGGTATATTGATTTCAATGCCGGTTTTATCGTTCAATCCCAATTTCTTTGATAATTCAACTATATCCTCAATTTCTAATCTTACACTTATTGGTTGATTTGTCCTTGGATTTCTGCCGAAAGCTAAAGAATAGAAATAGTAATTACAAGAATCCCTTAAAGCCTCATATACATTTTCATAGCCATGTGTACGACCTGAAGAAGTCCAAATTAAACATCTGAAATCCTTGCTTCCAACACTAACATAACCCATATCCCTTATTTTTTCATTAGGGTTTAATCCCTTATCTAATGCTGCCAATGCAGTAACCATTTTAAATGTGGATCCAGGCTGTACAGCTGTTTGAGTTGCTATATTGTATAATGGTCTTGGTGCCAAAGGATTGGTCTCGTCCTCTGGAAATAAACTTTCCCAATCTGTATCCGATATCCCTGTTGAGAAAAGATTTGGGTCATAAGATGGAAAATCTGCCATTGCTATAACCTGTCCCGTTTTTACCTCTATTGCTACTAATGCACCTGATGTAGCATTTATATATGGTCTTCTTTTGGATTTATTGATTCCAAATTTATAATTGCCCCATTTGCTTTCATATGTTCCCGCTTCTCTAATTTTCTCCAGAGTTTGCTGTAGGGCTGCTTCAGCTTCTTTTTGGACATCTAAATCCATTGACAAATAAACATTATCCCCGGGAACTGGTTTTATTTCTTCAATTATTTCGGTCGTATTTCCTACTACATCGACTTCCACTCTTTTAATACCGCTTTGACCACTTAACATATCTTCATAGCTTTCTTCTATACCAGTTTTACCTATAATTGCATTAGGCGAATACTTGTTTTCCACAACGTATTTTTGAATTTCATTTGCCTGACTTATTTTCCCTAAATATCCTAATATATGTGCTGCTGTAGTACCTTCTGGATAATATCTAACAGGTTCTATAGAGACATTTACACCAGGCATATCTACTAAACCTTCCTTGATCCTAGCTACAGTTGATTCTTTAATTCCATACGCTATGTTTATAGGTTGATAAGCAAGATAACCTTGCTTGCTCAATTGGTGATATATAGATAGCATAGATCTAATCTCATATCTACTTAATTGCGGTTTTATGCCATAATTATCTCTAATTTTATCAAAAACCTCTTCAACTGTTTTTTCATCTTTAATTTTGTTATCGGTATAGAAATTATTTAGGCTGTTAATTGCAGAATATTCAAATCCATTTGAAATAGATATTTTAGGATTAACTCCATCATTTAACAATTGTTCTTGAGCTAATGGTCTAATAATATCCATGGATAAAAATTCCTGCAATACGCCCGATTCAATACTCTGCTTTATTAAAAAATCTTTTGGATTTTCGCTATCTACACTTTGACCTTTGGAATACCTGTATATGACACCTTTATTATCATTACTTATTTCTGTAGTTAAATTAATTGGTATGCCCTTTTCCTCAAGCATATCAATCAATATACTTCCAGGTATAATTGCATTTTTAATATCTTCGTCTTTAGATATCACTCTATCTAAAAAGTTACTAAGGGATACTTTATTAAATATGATTACGAAGTCGTCTTTTGCAGAAGAATCCAAAGTAATGCCATCATATTTTTTCATAAGAGATCTTTTTTGGTTCAAAAATTCCTCTGAATATTTTATAGTATATTCTTCAATTTTAAGATTTCCAGACAATCCTCTTTCATTGAGTAGATTAAAAACCATTAGTCTTGAAATGGGATGATCTATAACTTTTCGAATTATTGTTTTATCATTATCTATTAGCTTGATTACAGATTGTACTGGAGTATAACTTTCAGGAATATTATTTTTTTCTTTCCAGCGTGCTACATTTTTACTTTCATCAAAAGTAATCTCTAATATATCATTGTTTATTATTGCATTAATCGGTACCTCTATCCCCTTGTTTTTTAACGCATTGATAGCACGATTAATAGAAATAAACTGATAATGATCATCATAGCCACCGTTAATATAATAAATATTAAGTACTTCATCTAATAAATTATTGTCTATTATAATTTCGACTACTTTGTTGATAGGTGTTAATTCGTTAGACATATAATCATCTTCAGTTTTATACTTAAAAACATTTAATTCTAATGGGTATTCATCTATGTAACTTGCTCCATCCTCTTCAAGAAGTCTTATAAGGTTTAATATCCCCTCATTTTTAACTTCCTTATCCTTTATATTTAGTTCATCTTTTAAAAGCTGAACTGTAAAGCTAGGTTTATTTCCAGCCAATAGTCTTCCATATCTATCTCTAATTTCTCCTCTTGGAGCTGTAGTATATACTTCCTTTAATCTTTTATTGTCTGATAAATCTCTATAATAATCCCCTTGTGCTATAGTCAATGTCGCTAATCTAAAAGATAGTAGAAAAAAAACAAACAGCAAAATTAAAGATACAATATTATATCTATTTAAAATCTTCTTAATTAGTTTCATTTATACCATCCTATCTTTTGTTAAATCTAATCTTTGGTTCTGAGAATATAAGTTGAAATAATTTATATATAAAAACAGCTACGATACAATTATAAATTACTTCAATTGAAAATACTTTATTTACAGCATCTATAAAAGTAATTTGTCTTGATAAAAAAAATAGAAATAGTGAATAGATAATTGCGTAAAATATAGTTCCCAATGCAGTAAATATTATGGGGTTAATAATATTGCCCCTGGCAAATGTATCTTCAACAAATCCTATAAAATAACCTATAAAGAAATAAATAATCGCATTGATACCTATGGTCATAGAAAATAATATATCTTGTAATAACCCGATTATAATGCCAAATATTCCCCCATAGTATTTTCCTTTTGCAAGTGCGATTACTACGACTATAACCAAAGCTGTATTGGGCACAGTTCCACCAATTGCAAAGTATGGCAATATGGTACTTTGAAACAACAAATTAATTATAATAGTTACAATTATTAGAAGAATAGTCAAATAAATCCCTCAAATCATTTAGTAATAACAAAGACATTATATATCTTTTTAAAGTTTATAGCAGGAGTAACGATTATTTTTTTTGTCAATTCTTCTTCATCACTATAAACCTCGCTAACCTCTCCTATATAGATATCCTTCAAATAAGTTTCTCCAATGCCAGAGGTGTAAAGCTTGTCCCCTACAATTATATCAGCTTTATTATCAAATAAAAAACCACCAAGAGTACCATTGACATCTCCTGACAATATTCCGCCATCTTGAGTACGAATCACTTTAAAAGATATACTATTTAACTCATCTATAATAGTTAGAACCTTTGCCCAATTGTCCCCAACATCAATTACACGACCTACAATGCCTTCTTGAAAAACATTTTGCTCTATTTCAACACCTTGTATTATGGTTGCATCTTTTACAACTCCATCTTTCATACCCTTGTTAATGAGAAATCTATTATACCAATTCCCAGGTTCCTTACTTATGATTTCAGCCTGAACGATATTATGCTTTGTTGTTTCTTGAATTTTAGCTTCATTTCTCAAATAATCTGTTTTACCAATTATATTTTCCAGATCTCGGTTTTTGCTTTCCAATACGATAATCTGCTCTTTTAACTTATCATTTTCCTCTTTTACATTAATAAAATCAAGGGCAGAACCAAAAAATTCAGAAATATTTCTTCCAATACCAAAAGTAACATTGTTTACAGGCGTAATTATATTGCCTATAACCTTTTCTATTTTAGTTATGGCAACACGTTCTTTGCTCGTATTTCCTATAATTATAAGTAGAATGATAGTAACTAATGCTACCATCATTCTTTCTTTGTATTTCTTAAAAAAATACATATTATCACCACTTAGCCCATTCTCTTATAATTGTTTGCGGTTTTTTTGAGTACATCAATGCTGTCTAGGGATTTACCAGTACCAATTGCAACACAATCAAGCGGATTCTCTGCAATATGAACAGGCATACCTGTTTCTCTAGCTATAAGTCTGTCTAAACCCTCAAGTAAAGCTCCTCCTCCCGTAAGCATTATACCCTGATTCATAACATCCGCAGCTAATTCAGGTGGAGTTTTTTCCAGTGTAGATTTTATTGCTTCTAGAATACTAAATACAGGTTCTCTTAAAGCCTCATAGATTTCAATAGAGCTTATTTCCAACGTCTTTGGCAAACCGCTTATTAAATCTCTACCAGTTACACTGATCTTAGCTTCTTCAGAATCTTTATCAGCTGAACCAATGTTTATCTTAATTTCCTCAGCAGTTCTTTCACCAATCATTAGGCTATATTCTCTCTTGATATATGTGACTATGGCATCATCAAGTTCATCTCCAGCAATTCTGATAGATTTGCTAGTAACAATCCCACCTAAAGAGATAATAGCAACTTCAGAAGTACCTCCACCTATATCAACTATCATACTACCTGTAGGCTCTGTAACAGGTAATCCTGCACCAATAGCAGCAGCCATAGGTTCTTCTATTAAAAATGCTTCCTTGGCACCTGCATGCACTGCAGCCTCTTCAACGGCTCTTTTTTCAACTTCTGTAACACCACTAGGTACACATATTACCACTCTAGGCGGAAATATGGATTTTTGGTGCATTGCCTTTTTTATAAAATATTTAAGCATGTTTTGAGTTATATCAAAATCTGCTATTACACCATCCTTAAGTGGTCTGATAGCAACAATGTTTCCAGGTGTTCTTCCTATCATTTTTTTAGCTTCTTCACCAACTGCAAGTACTTCCTTGTTGTTCGTTTGCAAAGCCACAACAGAAGGTTCTCTTGCTACAATTCCCTTCCCTCTTACATACACTAATGTATTTGCTGTTCCTAAATCTATGCCCATATTTTTTGTAACACTACTAAATAGACCCATCATTTTCTCCTTCCAAAATGTCAAATAAGATTTTTCTCCTTAAAACTAAGATAAATATTATCCCCTATAATAATATGGTCTAATACCTTTATTCCAATTAAATCGCCAGCATCAACTAATCTATTTGTTATACTAATATCCTCGCTGCTTGGAGTTATATCACCACTAGGATGATTATGTATAAGTATTATTGAATTCGCATTTTTCTTAATAGCAACTTTAAAAACATCCCTTGGATGAACTATAGATGCATTCAGAGTACCAATAGAAATATTTTCAATCGATATTATCTGATTTTTTGTATCCAATATAGCAATTCCAAAGTGTTCTTTATTAAGAAATCTCATATCCTGCATCAATAATCCTGCTACAATATCAGGAGATGTTACCTTTATTTTATCCAAAGGTCCTCTTCTGTTTATTCTTTTCCCTAATTCAATTGCTGCCAAAATCTGACATGCTTTACTAAATCCTATACCCTTAATCTTTGTCATCTCTTCAAAAGTAATATCGGCAAGATAAGCTATTCCACTTTTATCTAAGTTTAACAACTTGCCTGCTAAATCAATTGCAGAATTTTCACTATCGCCAGTTCTAATAAGAATAGCGAGTAGCTCTGCATTAGATAGTGTTTCAACACCATAACTATATAATTTTTCCCTAGGTCTTTCACTTAAAGGCAAGTCTTTAATAGTATAGCTTCTCTCATTTAATACCTTGTCCTTCATTCACACACCCGCTTTTTAATTATAGTATATTGAAGTTGAAATATTTACTTAAAAGTTTATCTATTTTTGATAATGGTAACCCAACTACATTAGAATAGCAACCATCAATTTTTTCCACCAATATAGCACCTTTACCCTGAATGCCATATGCACCAGCCTTATCCAAAGGTTCCCCTGTGGAAATATATGCATTTATTCTTTTCTTGTTAAGCTCTCTAAACTTTACCTTAGTAAGTTCGTAATCTATAATTTTAGTATCACCTTTTATTAAGCAAACTCCTGTAATAACATCATGTGCGTTGCCACTAAGCATAGAAAGCATTTCATAAGCCATTTTTGTGTCTTTTGGCTTTCCCAATATCTTGCTGTCATATACCACTATGGTATCAGCACCTATTACTATACTATCTGGATAATCCTTAATCACACTTAGAACTTTTTTAAAGCTTAGTGACATCACTATCTGAAAAGGATTCTCACCCTCATTTATTATCTCAGATACGTTGCTAGAAACAACTATAGGCTCGATATTAAACCTTCTCAACATTTCTTTTCTCCTTGGAGAACTGGAAGCCAAGACTATTTTATTCATCTTAATTTACCTCTCAAATAGTGTTCTAAAATTTCTCTTTAGATTCTTCACTATATAAATTGAAGTTAATCCAACAAAATACCCAGTAAATAAGCTCATAAGCATAAGAAATGGTAAATAGGTATATATCCTTAAATTATTCATCATCGCACTTGCTACTGATACTTGCGCAAAATTATGTGATAATGCACCAATTATGCTGACCCCTATTAGGCTGAATACTCTAGAAAAAAATCTAAAGGCAATATACATCATTATACTACTTAGTATGGCTCCTGATAAGCTGTAAATAAAACTAGAAATGCTACCAGTTATTAGCATTAAGACAGTGCTTTTTAATACAGAAACCTTTATGCCATCCTTAAATCCAAAAACAATAAGTGTTACTAAGACAACCATATTTGAAAGTCCAAGTCTTGCACCAGGCATTGCTATAGGTAATGGAATTGCAGATTCTAGAACACTTAATGCTAGTCCTATAGAAACCAATATAGATATAAAAATCATTTTATTCAGTTTTTTCATTTTTTCCTCTCTCTAACGATTGATTATATCAATCTCAGTATCATTATCAAGTCCCTTTATCTCAATCACCATCTTATTAGGTAGACATACTATAGTCTCGCCAATTTTGGATATATAACCTTGTTTAACGTCTATTTTGTCGGGGCAATCGGCTTCAATTACTCTAACCTTCTCATCTCCAATTTCGATAAGATTATAACCATATTGAGTTTTGACAGGTATAGTGGTACCAATTAGTTTAGAGTCAAATAATATTCTTTTTATTTCTTCTCCATTTACCTGTACACTTACATACTTTTCAGCATCAGACAAAGCCATTAGCTTAATATATCCCATTGAAGAAAAGCTAAGTATAATAACTATGACAATTAATAATTTGTCACCTTTTGTCAAAAAAATCACCCTTCATAAAAGCTTTATTCAATGTCACACATTATAGTTTATCATTTATATTTTTCATTTACAAGTTACAATGTATAAAAAATTGACAATATACTATCCATTATAATCTGCATTTTACCACAAAAAAATAAGACCTAAAAGGTCTTACTTTAATTTACCAAACTTTCCTCATTAACTGGGTTGACAATGCACTTTGTAGGACATTTTTCTACACATGTCATGCAATTAGTACATTTTTCATAATTAATTCTTGCTAAATTGTTTTCAAATGTAAATGCATCCTCAGGACAATTCTTAACACAGATTTTACATCCTATACATCCAATTGAACAATTGCCTCTAACTACCTTTCCTGCATCTTCACTCTTGCATTTTACAATAGCATGATTATCATATGGAACTAATTCAATAATCTTTTTAGGACAAACTTCAATACATTTCTTGCAAGCTGTACATTTATCTCTATCAATAACTGCTATACCATTTACCATCTCTATAGCATCAAAGGGACAAACATTGTAACATGTACCACAACCAGTACAACCATATGAACAAGCCTTTTGTCCATCTGATAACCTGCTCGCTATTCTACAATCCTGAATTCCTTCGTATATATATTTGTTTTTTGCCTTATCGCAATCACCTTGACATAAAACAACTGCAACTTCTTTTTCAACGTCTTCTGATTTCTTGCCTAAGATATCAGCTACTCTATCAGCTACTGCCTGACCACCTACAGCACATGCATTTACTGGAGCATCTCCAGCTGCCAGGGCATTTGCCAATCCAGCACAACCTGGGTATCCGCACGCGCCACAGTTTGCACCAGGTAAAGCTCTTTGTAACTCTTCTACTCTAGGATCAACGGGAACTTCAAATACTTTGGAAGCAATAGATAATAAAATTCCAAATGATATCCCTAATCCACCTAAAGTGATAACTGGGTAAATTATACTTGTCATTTTCTATACCTCCTATACTAGTCCAGCAAAGCCTGCAAAAGCTATAGACATTAGACCAGTTGCTATAAGAGTAATTGGAAATCCAGATAATGCCTCTGGAATATCAGCAGTTTCCATTTTTTCTCTTAAACCAGCCATAAGTACTAATGCTAAAAAGAAACCTAAGGATGCTCCCACTGCACTAAAAATAGTTTCTATTAATGTGTATTTTTCTTGAATATTTAATATAGCAACTCCTAAAACTATACAATTTGTTGTTATCAAAGGTAAATATACACCTAACGCATTATATAGTGTAGGACTTATTTTCTTAATTGCCATCTCAACGAATTGTACCAGTGCTGCAATTACTAAGATAAATACTATGGTTTGTAGATATTCTAAGCCTAATACATCTAAAATATATTTTTGAATTATAAATGTTACTATTGATGCTAAAGTGGTTACGAACGTTACAGCAACGCCCATACCAGTTGATGTTTCCATTTTACTAGATACTCCTAGAAAAGGACATATCCCTAAAAATTTAGCAAATACATAGTTGTTTACAAAGATTGTAGATACCAGTATTGTAAAAATACTACCCATTTAGATTTCCTCCTCTATTCATATTAGTTTGTTGCTCTTTTTTTAAGTATTGTTCTAAATATAGCTATTAATAATCCTAATAAAATAAATGCCCCCGGTGGTGCAATGAATATTGCTGCAGGTTGAAAACTATCTCCAAATAAGGATATTCCAAATAATGAACCTGCGCCAATTATTTCTCTGACAACTCCTAAGACTGTGATTGCTAATGTATATCCAAGACCCATTCCTAAACCATCAAATATTGATGCGATAACACCGTTTGAATAAGCAAATGCTTCAGCTCTTGCTAATATCAAACAGTTAACTACTATAAGAGGAATAAAGATACCTAACGCTGCATAAATATCAGGTGCAAATGCATTTAGGAACATATCTACTATTGTTACAAAAGTTGCGATTACAACAACAAATACTGGGATACGTATCTCCTCAGGAATAAATTTTCTTAGTAATGAAATCGCAACGTTAGAGCCTACTAGTACTGCTATTACTGACACACCCATGGCAAGACTGTTGATAGCATTTGTTGAAACCGCAAGAACAGCACACATACCAATTAATTGAACAAATATTGGGTTTTCATTAATTATACCATTAAGAAATACCTTGAAATTTTTCATATATTACACCTCCATTGCCTAATTTGATAAGAAGTTTACGAATGCTTCTCTAGCACCATTAACTCCTGCAAGTACTCCCTTAGATGATACTGTTGCACCAGATAACAATAAAACTTCATTATCTGCTGATGGCGATTCAACTACAACTAATTCTTCAGCTGAACTCTTTCCAACGTATGACTCAGCATATGCTGGATCCTCTACAACTCTAGTACCTAGTCCAGGTGTTTCTGAGTTTTGAATAACCTTGATACCAGCTATTGTACCATCTAAATTGAAGCCGGAAATTGTAATTATATCTCCACCAAATCCAGTTGATGCTGTCTTGAAGGCATATCCTAAAATTTCTTCTCCAGACTTAGCTTCATATACTTCCTGAATACCAGCATTAGCTGATGTCATTTCTGAAAGCAAAGCATCATCTAAAGCAACAAAATCATCAGCTTCAGTAAATATCTCTTGGAAAGCGCCAAAGCTTCCAGCCTTTTCTCTTTCAGCTATTATAGGAGCTGTAATACTATTTGCATAAGCTAAAATTCCACCTGCTATAGCAGTAGTAATCAATAATACCAAACCAAATCTAACTGTTTGCTTCATTTTTCTTTACCTCCCCAAATACTCTCGGTTTTGTCCACCTTTCGATTACTGGAGTAGCAACGTTCATTATAAGAATTGAATATGAAACTCCCTCAGGCATATCTCCCTTGACTCTAATTAAAGCAGTCAAGATACCACAACCAACTGCGAATATTATTCTACCAATGGGGGTTACCGGAGATGAAGAATAATCTGTTGCCATAAAGAAGGCACCAAGTATTAAGCCGCCACCTAATATATGATAAATTATGTCGTTTGAATTCACACCGAATACCAATAACAATACTGCAGTAGTAGCTATATATACAACAGGTATCTTCCAGTCAATAACATTTTTAATTATTAAATATGCTGCACCGATCAACAATAATATTGCCGATGTTTCACCTAGTGCTCCACCAATATCACCTATGAACATTCGTTGAATAGATGGTAAAGCAGTACCTCCACTTTTTAATATTGCTAAAGGAGTAGCAGAACTCATTCCATCAGGATTTATGTAACTGGACATAATTCCTGGCCAAGACGCTACTAAAGCAGCTCTAGCAGCTAAGGCAGGATTCATAAAATTGGAACCTATTCCACCAAATAATTCTTTTACAATTATGATTGCAAAGCCTGCTCCAAATACAGCTACCCACCATGGTGCATTAGCTGGTAAATTGAATGCCAATAACATTCCTGTAACTATTGCACTTAAATCTCTAACTCTTACCTCTTTCTTAAATAACTTCTGTATTCCAATTTCAAAGATTACAGCTGATATACAAGAAATTAATACTAACATCAATGCATTAAACCCATAGAAATATATACTTCCTATTAAAGCAGGAATCAAAGCTATAATTACATCTAACATTATCTTTTGAACTGATTTGTTAGATCTTATATGTGGAGCTGCTGAAACAGTAAGCATATCATCTAGAACAATCCCATCTGTTCTTATATCTTCCATAATATTTCCTCCTAAACCTGTGATTTAAACCTATGATTTTTTCCTTCTTGCTTTAATTTCATTTTTCGCATGATCAATTGACTCTGTCAGAGGTCTTTTTGATGGACATACATATGAACAACTACCACATGAAATACATGCTAAAGCATTGAATTTTTCTGCAGCTTCCATATTATCTTTTAATGCATATGCACTAATATATAATGGTTCTATATGTACAGGACATATCTCTACACACTTGCCACATTTTATACAAGGTAATACTTTTTCTACTTTTGCCTCTTCTTCAGTAAGTACAACAATACCACTTGTTGTTTTAACAATTGGAGTATCTAGTGAAAATTGCGCAATTCCTGTCATAGGTCCACCAGATAAAATCTTTCCTGGCTTGCCATTAAAGCCACCACACTGTTCAATTACTTCACCAATGGTAGTCCCAATTTTAACTAATAAATTCTTAGGTTCCTTTACTCCCCTTCCAGTCACTGTTACAACTCTTTCATATAGCGATTTGCTCTCTAAAACAGCTTCTGCTGTAGCAAACGCAGTATATACATTACTAACTAATGAACCTGCATCTTTACAACGTCCACCTTGAGGAACTTTCCTTCCTGTAACTGAATCAACTATTCTATAAGAGTCCCCTTGTGGAAATTTTGTTTTACATGTAGCAACCTGTACTTTAACATTATCTTTGTCTAAAGCTTTTAGAACTTCAATCGCATCTTTTTTATTATCCTCTACTGCGATATAGCCGTTTTTATCTTCTAGTCCGAGATATTTTAAAATAATCTCCAAACCAGTAACAACCTTTTCAGGCTCTTCCAACATAATCCTATGGTCACATGTTAAATATGGTTCACATTCAGATCCATTTAGAATTACTGTATCGACGCTATTGTCATCGGAAGTTATAAGCTTAGTATGCATTGGAAAACCTGCTCCACCTAAACCAACAATGCCAGCCTCTCTAATTCTTTCAATAATTTGCTCTTTAGAAAGTTTGTCCAGAGATAATTTATTTCCAATGGATTCATGCATTTCATTTAATCCATCTGATTCGATTTCAATACAATCGCTTTTTATCCCAGTTGTAGTATACAATCTTTTAATACTCTTTACAACTCCGGAAACACTGGAATGAACTGGAGCACTTACCTTAGCCTTGGAGTCTCCTATTTTTTGTCCCACCTTAACCTTATCTCCTACTTTTACTAAAGCTTCACAAGGTGCACCAACATGTTGCTGTAATGAAATATAGACTATTTTTGGTTCATTAGCCTTTTCTATAGCTTTTCCACTGGTAAGCTCTTTATTATCCGGTGCATGAAACCCACCTTTAAAAGTGAGATTGTCAAGTCTCATACTTATTCCACCTCTTTATAATAATATTTTTATATTCTAAAAGAATTAAGCTTAGTAAAACTAAGCTAAACTCATTTACAATTATAACATCAAATAATTATTGTGTATATAACATGGGTATAAATAGTTATATTTTTGTCGAACGAAGCGAAAATAATGGTGCGAGTAGTGGGATTTGAACCCACACGCCTCTCGACACATGCCCCTCAAACATGCCTGTCTGCCAATTCCAGCATACTCGCAAACCTAATATTTATCAATTTTTCATTAAACATCCTATTTATTATAATAAAAATTTGTTAATATTTCAACCTATTCTATTTCATTAACTATTAAACATTTTTCTAATCCATTGTAAAGATCGAAAAAAGTCGGAGACAACTCTCCCTTTATATTAGAATCAATTATCAGCGCATTGTTTCTATAATAAAGACTGACATACGGCAATTCTTTAATAATAAATTCTTGAAGTTCCATATAGTTTGATAATTTATCCTCCTTATTATATGAATTAAATGCCTTTTCCAGCATGGAATCCATATCCGGATTATTGTATTTGATAAAATTGTTTAAATTCTGCTGACTACTGTGAAACATAAAAGATAATTCTGGTATAGTCGATATTTGCCATCCTAACAATACAATATCAAAATCTCCATTGTAAATCCTATTATTTAGTTGCTCACACTGAGCTTCGGCAATCTCCTCTGTCATTTCCCCATGATCATAAATTTCGGTATCAAAATCCAAAATTATTTCAATACCTACTTCCTTTAGATCCTCTCTGATTAACTCAGCTACTCTTAGTCTATACTCATTAACTGGGTTAGTGATAAGCCTTAAAGTAAGATTTTTCCCTTCTGCATCTTCAACAATCCCATCTTCATTTTTATCCATATATCCTAAAGTTTCTAAAAATTTCTTACTCAATTCTTTATTGTATCCATAATAATTTGATTCATCTGCAAACAAGAAGGAATTTGGATTAATAGGTACATCAGTCTGAGTAGCATGTCCTAAGTAAATTTTTCGTATGATTTCCTGTCTGTCTATTCCATAGGCAATAGCCTTCCTCAAATCATCACCGTTTTCATTATTAAAGATTTCCTTGGAAAAATTAAATCCTAGAAATTCATAATCTGATGATATATACTCCATGATTTTACTTCTGCCATTTTGTGTATACTTGTCCCAATCAGCATTAAAATCAGGTGTAATATTCAACTGACCAGCCTCATATGCCGTAATAAACAGTGATTCATCTGCAAATATTTTTCCTACTACATTATCTATATCTGGCTTTCCTTTCCAATATCGTTCATTTGCTCCAAGATGGACACTCTTATTTTTATCATATTTAATAAATTTAAAAGGTCCTGTTCCTATTGGAACATAGTCTTCCAGCTTTAATGCAGACGAATAATTATTTCCTTTACCAATTACAAATTCATGTTCTGGTATTATTGGGAAGGTCAGTATTTCAAGAAAATTTGAAAATCCATTACCAGTTTTAATTTCAATATTATAATCATCTATTATACTTGCAGTCAAACTGTTGTTTTTATTAGCATCATAAAAAGCGCCCATTGCAGAGGATGGCATAGTGCCATAGGCAGTCTCATCTTTACCATAATTTAATACATTTATAGTGAAAAAAACATCTTTAGATGTAAACTTTTCACCGTCGTGCCAATATATATCGTCTCTTAGCTTTAATGTTATTGAGTTGCCACTGTCAGATATATTATAACTATCGACTAAATTAGGAACTGGTTCTAATTTTTCATCCAATTCAAATAATCCATCAAATATAAGCTTGCTAAAATAGTAGTAGCTAAGATTATTTGTCATTAATGGGTTTAATGTATTAAAAGGTGTTAATGGAAGCACAACTTGTCCATTTTCTACTATCACGTAGTCAACTTCATCATCTTTATTATCTATAGTATTTTTTACATTGCTACTTTCTTGAATACACCCTGTTAAGCTCGATATAATTAATATGACAATCATAAAAATAAGTATTATTTTAGGCTTCAAATTAATCCTCCTTCTACATCGATTGTAAAAACTTTTTCACATAACCTTTTATAATAATTATAACATCTATATATAATGAATTTATACTATCAGGTTTTTCCATATAATACTTATACAAACTTTTATAAACATTATAGTTAAAATTTACTTTTTTTAGATATTCTTCTGTTTCTTTAAAAGGAATATTTGTAAGTTCTGCCCCATCATGGCTGTATTCTATATTATCAAGCCATTTTTGAACATTTCCACTCCCAGCATTATATGCAGCTAATACTAAGTCCAAATCATACCCAAATTCCTTATTTAACTGACTTAAGTACCATGTACCTATTCTAATATTTGTTTCAGGATTAAACAGAAGCTCATGAGAATAGTTTTGAATATCCAACTCACTAGCTCCCCATTCTCCTGTCTGAGGTCCAATTTGCATCAAGCCCCTTGCATTTTTATTTGATGTTACATCTTTATTGTATTTACTTTCTACATTGATTATAGCCGCAACTAAAAAAGGATCTAAATTATATTCACTGGAATACTTATTAATAAAATCCTTATATCCTATTGGAAACATAAAAGACACGACAAGACCTATAAGTATGGATATTATAAAAATAGATACGATAAATTTTATAATTCTATTTGTAATTCTAACTAATGATGACAACGGTGGAGCCCCCCATTATGCTTCTAATTCCGTAATTAACCTATTGAGATTATTCTCTAATAAATTAATATCTCCATTATTTTCTAGTACTTTTGTAGATTTTCTTTTCTTTTCTTCGAGATTCATTTGAGCATTGATTTTAGACATAGCCTCATCTGTAGAAATATTGTCTCTTTCCATCAATCGTTTCAGTTGAGTATCCTTGTCTGTATAAACAAGCCAAATTTCATCAAGTATTATATCATTTTCCTCTAGCCTATGATAGCATTCAAACAATAACGGTATATCAACAAAAATTGTTTTATTATCATGACAATATTTTTCAATTTGGGTTTTAATTTCCTCAAATACTCTTGGATGTACTATATTGTTAATGGCTTCTCTTAATATAGGACTACTAAAGATTAATCTCCCCAGTTTTTTTCTATTAATACTATTATCATCAAGAAGTATCCTTAAACCTAATGTGTTTACTATATCATTGTATGCTGGTTCTCCCACTTTAACAACTTCTCTAGAAATAATATCTGCATCAATTATTTTATATCCCTTGTTAGATAACATCTTTGATACTGTAGATTTCCCAGTTGCAATACCACCTGTGAGACCAATTAAATAACAATCATTTTGTATCATACCAACTATCCCCTATCTTAAAATCAACTTTTAACGGAATTGTTAATGATATAGCATTTTCCATAATATTTTTGACTAGCTTATTAACTTCATCTATTTCATCCTTATGAACTTCTAAAATCAACTCATCATGTACTGTTAAAATCAATCTAGATCTTAAATTTCTATCCCTTAAATCATTATATACTCTTACCATAGACATCTTAATGATATCAGCAGCACTTCCTTGGATTGGTGTATTCAGTGCTATACGTTCTCCAAAAGATCTTACATTGTAATTTTTTGAATTCAACTCAGGTATGTATCTCCTACGATGTAAAATAGTTTCCACATATCCATTTTTTTTACCTTCAGAAACTATATCCTCCATGTATTTCTTAACCATTTGGAAATTTTTAAAATAGTTCTCTATATATTCTTTTGCTTCCTTCCTTGGTATATTTAAATCTCTGGATAACCCAAAATCTGATATACCATATACAATGCCAAAATTGACAGCCTTAGCTCTATATCTTAAATCCGATGTCACATCTTCTTTTTCCACATGAAAAACCTCAGAAGCAGTCTTTCTATGGATATCTTCCCCACTAACAAAGGCATCCTTCATTTTAGGGTCATTTGATATATGTGCCAAAACTCTAAGCTCAATTTGTGAGTAATCACCATCTAGCAACCTAAAATTAGGTGATTCAGCAATAAAAGCCTTTCTTATTTTTCTTCCATCCTCTGTTCTTATAGGGATATTTTGAAGATTTGGTTCAGTGCTTGAAATTCTTCCTGTAGAAGCTATTGTTTGATTAAAGCTTGAGTGTATTCTATTAGTTTTACTATTGATCAAGCTTAGCAGACCATCAATATAAGTAGATTTTAATTTTACTATCTGTCTATATCTCAATATTTTTTCTACTATTGGATGTTGATCTTTAAGTTTTTCCATTACTTCAACATCTGTTGAATATCCCGTCTTGGTCTTTTTAATAACAGGTAACATCAATTTTTCGAATAAAATTTCTCCAATTTGTTTAGGAGAGTTTATATTAAAGGTCGAACCCGCAAGCTCATATATTTCCTTAGTCAAAGAATCTATTTCTTCATCATATTCCTTACCTAAAATCTTTAATTCATTTGTATCTATTTTAAATCCTATAAACTCCATATTTGCCAATACCTCAGCTAATGGAAGTTCAACTTCCGTATATAGGTTTTCCATTCTTTGTTCAATAATTTTTTCCATCATAATTGGTTCTAATTTAAAAACTGATTCAAAAATAAAGGAAAGGTATTTCATAACATCTTCCTTATCTAAATCCCTTGCCTTTTTTAATCCTTTTCCTTTCCCAAATACATCTTCACTTTGTATCCCGTATACATCAAAATACTCTTCACTCAAATTATTTATTGAATAATTTGCTTGGCTAGGATTTAATAAATATTGTGCTATCATGGAATCAAAGGTAAAATTCTTTAATGCTATATTTAATCTAAATAATTGGACTATATCTACTTTCAAATCATGACCTATCTTTGCAATCTGACTGTTCTCAAATATTTCTTTAAAATAATTTGTAAACTCATCAGTATATTGCAACAGATCAATATAGTTGGTCATACCTCTAGGTGTTTTTATACCTATTCCTATTATTTCATTCTCAATATAATTAAGATTATTTATAATAAATTTAAAACAGAATTTTTCTTCAGTTTTTATATCATTTACCAATTCACCAAATTCTGAAGGTTTAAGCTCTCTACATGAATAATCAAACTTTACTTTCTGAGTCTTTTCCTTAAACTCACTTGGGATTTTATTTAACAAACTTTTAAACTCTAATTCCTCATAAATATTTTTTAATTTAATCCATTCAGGAGTAGTAGCTTTGAAGTCTTCAAGTTCCATGTTCAAAGGTACATTTGTTATTATTTCTCCTAGTGTTCTACTTATATAAGCTAAGTTCTCATTCTCAATTAGATTTTCTTTTAATTTCTTTCCACTAATTTTATCTATATTTTCATAAATATTTTGAATAGAACCATATTCTTGTATTAGCTTTAGTCCGGTTTTTTCACCAATTCCCGGAACTCCTGGAATATTATCGGATTTATCACCCATAAGTCCCTTAAGATCTATAAATTGTTTTGGTTCAATTCCATACTCTTCTTTTATTCTATTTCTATCATATGCTTCTATTTCAGTAATTCCCTTTTTAGTTAACAATACCTTAGTTTTATCGGTAGTCAGTTGCAAATAGTCCTTATCCCCAGTAACTAAAATAACCTCCAGTGCCTCATTTTCACCTATCTTAGCTAATGTTCCAGCTATGTCATCGGCTTCATATTCCTGCATTTCCAATGTAGGAATATTCATATAGGATAAAATTTCTTTAATCATTGGGAACTGCTGAGACAATTCTGAAGGCGTAGACTGTCTTGTACCTTTATATTCAACATACTTCTTGTGTCTAAATGTTGGACCTTTTTTATCAAATGCTACACCTATATAATCAGGCTCATATTGTTCAGTAATTTTATAAAACATAGTTAAAAAACCATATACACCATTTGTATATAATCCACTTTTAGTTGTTAATAAGGGCAATGCATAGAAAGCTCTATGCAACAATGAACTTCCATCAATAATCATGATTTTCTTGCTTTTCATAAGACCACTCTCCATTTTTTCTATATATAAGTATACCTTAAATAATTATTTTGGTAAACTCTCTGTGAAAATTTATTGCATTTAATCTCAATATATGTTATGATATTTTTTGTGAATAAGCCGAAGTGATGGAATTGGCAGACGTACTGGACTCAAAATCCAGCGGTGGCAACACCGTGCGGGTTCGACTCCCGCCTTCGGCACCAGAAATTTTGCTCTTTAGTCAAACTAAAGAGTTTTTTTTCTCCATGTCAGTAAGTGTTAAAGTAAGGTACAATCCATTTCAATTCTACTGCATAATCAAGTGCTATGGTAATTATCTCATGCAATTGTAGGATAACTGTCTTAGTTGCCTTATTTTCTGATTTTTCTTGATTGTAAAAGCTTTCTATGTCTAATGTTCTTAAATCACAAAGTCTAATCTTTAATTTTTCAAAGTGCGGTTTAATAAAAATTTTAGCAGTCAACTACCTATCACTGACAATTTTAGTATATCAGCTCGGCTGACTGCTTGCAATTTTGTGACGTAGTAGATTTTCAAACGACATTTATATAAAGTAAGATATTGAGCTTTGGGATTTTATAAGTTCTTCCAATTTTGAAATGCTGTATTTTGTTTTCCCGAAGTAGCTTGTAAGCTGTCTTTGTACTTATTCCAATCATTTCACTCATTTGTTCTACATCTACTACGTCTGAATATTCTTTAAACATAACAAGGTAGGTATCTTTTTTTGTTATTTTCCTTTCCATTAAAATACCTCCTGGTCTATATATTATTTAGGGCATGGCGGGTAGTAGTTGAAAATGGACTTATAAAATCATGGCAAGTTTATGCAGATTCAAAAATACCATTTGATATTATGAATGACAGTGATAAGAACGAAGTAGAAAATCAAAAGCCTTAATCCACTACAGCGAACAAGCAGCAGGATAGTTAAAAATTTATACCGCCGCCCTGCCCTTTACAACTCCATATCCTGCGCCCTGTGCGGTTGCTGTTCTCTCTGTTCCTGCCGTAAAATGCTGTCAACGCTCTTTCGGATTTGCTCGACTTCTTTCACTTCATTTTTGAGTACAAGATATTTCTGATTGAGCTTTTTTTGCTCGGCGGTCAGCTTGGTGTATTCCGTTTTCCATGCCTTTGTTGACAGGGTGGTCTTGCCGTTCATAATGTCTTTAAGATAGCTATGCGCCGCCGTAAATAGAATTTGTTCCGCTTCGGACAATGGCTTTTTACCCTTTAGTTTAAGGTAAATCTCCGCTTGCTCGATACGCTTTTTCAAAACAGGCAAACGACGTTCTATGGGTTTGAGTTCATCACGAATGTCCATCTGCGCTCCAATCATGGACTTAAACTTTTCATTAAGCCCCGCCATATCCATTATCTGATTTTGTTGCAGGAAGTTCAGCATATTAGCGGTGTCTTTGAGGTTGTACAGCGATTGCTAATAACCCGATTTTCCCGCCTGTGCTTTTCGTGATAATATGCTTTAAATATAATCGGCAAGGGTAGGTGGCTCGGTGTTCTCGGTTTCCTCTTTCAGCCAGTTTTGCAGTTTGGATATACGTGCCTTTAACTGGCGTAACTTCTGATTTGTAACCTCGATTTCCCGATTGATGTTCCCTCGCTCGGTCTTAATTCCCCGCTTCTCCATAGCAGAAGCGGCAACGCCTAAATGCACTGTGGGGATTTGCTCAATGTCTTGCCGCTCATAGGAACGGTGGTCTATGCGCTCGGCATGGTTCTGTTTTTCTAAAGCGGCATTGCAGAAGTCAGCCCAACCCTGCCGCCATTCCTCGGCTTTGGTCTGCTCGTTCCAATCGGTGGCGGGGGCATTATCGGGCAGTAAAATCTCGATATGTATCACGCCGCCCTTGTGGGTGTAGTAGTGAGTTATTCCGTCATATTCATTCGTAATAACTTGCCCCGCTCGGTAGGCCGCCGCCGCAACCGCAGACTTGCCTTTTCCTCAGCTGATGATTTTTATACTGCAATGATAAATTGCTATAGCGTTTCTCCTTTCGTTTTTCGTTGAATATAGGAAAATAAGGTGATATAATTTGTATATTAAATTTTGATATTATGCTAAAAAGTAGGTGAAAATTAAAATGTGTGAAGAATGTTATTCTGATAAAAATAGAATAACCCCATTATTAAATCCCTTAGATTGCTTAGAAAACCACACCCAATATATTTGTGGAACTTGTGGCCGTTGCATTTGTATTGAACATGACCCGAACAGAGGA